>CAYOLR010000037.1:0-17387 GCA_964404815.1 uncultured Halobacteriales archaeon | reverse complement strand
ACCCGTTCCGCCTCGAAGGCCAGAAGACGATCGGCTTCGAGATGCTCGAACAGTCGCTCGAGGTCAGCGGTCGCCTCCCCGACCGTATCGTGCTTCCCGTCGGCAACGCCGGAAACACCGCCGCCCTGTTCAAGGCGTTCCGGGAGCTGGTCGCGGGTGGGGCTCTGGAGATCGAGGACGTCCCGGCGCTAACCGGGGTTCAGGCGGCCGGAGCCGCCCCGCTCGTGGAGGCCATCGAGAACGGCTGGGACCACATCGAGCGCTGGTCGGACGTCGAGACGCGGGCCACGGCCATCCGGATCGGCAACCCGGTGAACGCCCCGAAGGCACTGCCCGGGATCCGCGAGACGGGCGGGACCGCGGTATCGGTGACGGACGAAGAGATCACGGCCGCCCAGCGCGCGCTCGCCGAGGACGGGATCGGCGTCGAACCGGCCTCCGCCGCCTCCGTGGCCGGACTCCGAAAGCTCCGTGGGGCCGGCGTGATCGGCGCGGACGAGCAAGTGGTCTGCCTCACCACCGGGCATCTGCTCAAGGACCCGGACGCGGCGGCGGCCGCCGGGACGGAGCCGGAGCCGGTCCCGGACGACGCGGACGCCATTCTCGACCTGCTCAGCGGGTGACGGCGATGATCGTCGCGCCGGACACCAGGAGACACCCGACCAGTCCCGCGAAGGCAACCCGATAATCGGCGTAGTCGGCGATGGCCCCGACAACCGTCGGCCCGAGGGCGCCGAGCCCGATGTAGATCGTCCGCATACCCCCGAGATCGCCACCCATCGACTCGGTGGGGAACGTGTCCATGAGGAAGGCCTGCATCACGGGGGGATACGCCATCAGGCCGGCTGCGAACACCACGACGCCACCGACGACGAGGACCGGCGAGTCGACCAGGATGACGCCGGCGAGCGTGGTCGCCCCGAGCAGCAGCGCGCACGGGGCGACGACCTCGCTCGACCAGCGGTCGCCCAACCACCCCGCGATCGGCTTGACCGTGGCGCCGACGAGGAACAGCGCACCGAAGCCAGCGTTCGCGATGGCCGGTGGAAACCCCTTCGAGGCCTGCAGGAACGTCGGAAGGAAGGCGGTTGTGGATTGCCAGGTGAAGGCGAACAGTGCATAGGCGAAAAGGAGTCCCCGGAGACGGGCCTTGCCCGTAATTCGGCGGAGCGTGTCACCGACGGCGAGGTCCACCCGTCGGATGGCATAGTTCTCCCGGCTCCAGATGTGCAACGAGAGGAGGACCAGGCCGGCGATGACGACCACCGGTAGGAACGCGGTCCGCCAGGTCGCGATGGCGAGGACAACCGTCGCGAGCCCGGCAGCGGCCACGCCTCCGATGTCGCCGGACGCGGTGTGAAGGCCGAACGCCTGGCCCCGCCGTTGAACGAACAGGTCGGAGATGAGCGCCCGGGCCGCCGTCGGATACAAACCGACCCCGAGCCCGACGATGGCCGCCGCGAGCAGCAGAAATGGATACGAGGGGGCGACGGAGAGGCCGACGAACCCCAGGATCGCCAGGCCGAGCCCGGCAACGAGTAGCGTCTTTCGCGAAAGGCGATCCGACAGCCGGCCGCTGGGATACTGGAGGAGGGCGTACAATCCCCAGAGGAGGGTGAAGATGAAGCCGGCCTCCGCGTTGGAGATCGCGAGATCGGCCTTGATCGTCGGGAGGAGCGGCGACATGACCAGCCGACCCCCCTGGATCACGGCCCACCCGATCGAGATTGCGAGGATTAATCGACCGGAATAGCCGGTCACGAGGTGTTCATCCCGGGGGGTGGATGTCACTCCCGGGGGAGGGGGCCGGGGACTACTTGAGCCCCCCGATTCCCCCGTCACTCGTCGTTGAGGGCGATATTGGCCGTTCCGGTGATCCGGTCGTCAGCCTCGATCTCCGCCCTGACCCCGTCCGGTACTTCCTCGTCGAGGTTGTAGACCGTAAGCGCCTCGCCCCCGATCGTCTCGCGGGCGTTGTACATGCCCGCGATGTTGATGCCGTGGTCCCCCAGTACCGATCCGATGAACCCGATGACGCCGGGGACGTCGTGGTTGTAGACGATCATCATGTGACCGTGGGGGATGGCGTCGACGCGGAACCCGTCGATGCGGACGATCCGGGGATCGTCGTCGTGGAAAAGCGTCCCGCAGACGCCCACGGAATCGTCCGGACCGATCACGGTGACGGTCACGAGGCTCTGGAAGTTCTCGGCCTGCCGCGTCTTCGACTCGGTGACGTCCACGCCGCGGTCCTCGGCGATCCTCGGGGCGTTAACGGTGTTGACCTGCCATTCCAGCGGTTCGAACACCCCCTGGAGCGCGCTCGCCGTGACCAGCTCGACGTCGTAGTCGGCGATATCGCCCTCGTAGAGGACCTCGACACGTTCGATACGGCCGTCGAGCAGTTGGGTGGCGACCCGTCCGGCGGTCGAGGCCAGACCGATATAGGGTCGAATCTGCGAGAAGGCGCTCTCGTCGATCGAGGGGGCGTTGAGTGCGTTGAACACCGGATCGCCGGCCAGGGCGGCGATCACCTGTTCGGCAGCGCTCGTGGCGACCTTCTCCTGGGCGGCCCGTGTCGAGGCACCCAGATGAGGCGTGACCACGATCTCGTCGACGTCGAGCAGCGGGTTGTCCGCCGGGAGAGGTTCCTCCTCGAACACGTCGATAGCGGCGCCCGCCATCACGCCCTCGTCGACCGCGTCGGCCAGTGCCTTCTCGTCCACGACGCCGCCGCGGGCGCAGTTGATGAGGAAACCGCCCTCGAGGTTTGCCAGTTCGTCCTCGCCGAGCATACCCTCGGTCTCCGGGGTGAGCGGGGTGTGGACCGTGAGGAACTCGGCGCGGTCGAGACACTCGTCGAGATTGACCAGCTCGGCGCCGAGCTGCTGTGCCCGTTCCTCGGAGAGATAGGGGTCGTAGGCCACAAGCTCCATGCCGAGCGACCCGAACCGCTTGGCCGCCTCCTGGCCGACCCGACCCAATCCCACGATGCCCAGCGTCTTCCCGTTGAGTTCCGTCCCGAGGTAGTCACCCTTGGCCCAGTCGCCCGCCTTCAACCGAGCGTGGGCCTGGGGGATCGACCGGGCAGCCGCGAACGCCATCGCGACTGTATGCTCGGCCGCCGCACGGACGTTGCCCTCGGGCGCGTTGGCCACGATGACGCCGTGGTCGGTCGCCGCATCGATATCGATGTTGTCGACGCCGATACCGGCACGGCCGACAATGACCAGCTCCGGTGCGGCCTCGAACACCTCGGCCGTGAGTTCGGTCCCGGACCTGACGATGAGGCCGTTCGCATCCGCGATCCGGTCGAGGAGGGCCTCGCCCTCTGCGTCATAGGCCGTCTCGACTTCGTGGCCAGCCTCGCGGAGTCGCTCGAGGCCGGCATCGGAGATGGGATCCGTGACGAGTACCTTCATGCCGTGTGGAAACCGGCCTCCGGAATTAACGCTTACTTACCGCGGATGGCGCAACGATTGACGGTAACCGAGCCTCTGATGTATCGTGGCCGAGTAGCTTACGCATCCAATGCCGCTGGTGGCGTTCGACTTCGACGGGACCCTCACGGACGACGAGATGATCGTCGAACTGGGGGAACAGGTGGGTCGCGGGGAGGAGATCACCGAGGTCACCGAACGCGCGATGGCGGGCGAGCTCAGCTACGCCCAAAGCCTCGAAAAGCGCGTCAGCATGCTCGAGGGGCCGAGCGTCGAGGAGATCGCCGCCGCCTACGAACGCGTCGCCCTCCGGGCGGGAATGCCCGAGCTGTTGCAGTCGCTCGTCGACGCCGGAGTCAAGGTCGCCATCCTCACCGGCGGATTCGAATCCGGGATCGAGCACGTCCTGGACCGGGCGGGCGTCACCGTCGATCGGATCGTCGCCAACCGGCTCATCGTGAGCAACGACGGCCGGCTCACCGGCGAGGTCGAGGGGCCGTTGGTCGAGGGGACGAAGGACCGGGCATTGTACGACGCGGCGGACGACCTCGGGGTCGACCGATCGGATACCATTGCCGTTGGGGATGGGGCCAACGACATCCCGATGCTCCAGGCGGCGGGCCGGGCGATCGGGTTCCAACCGAAGGACTCGATCGTCCCCCACTGCGATTTCGTGGTGGATTCGATCGAGGAGCTCCGGGACGTTTTCGAGGAGCTGGGAATCATTCTCCCGACTGACGGCCCGATCGACTGATCCGCGGCTCGCGCTTCGAATTAGCCACTCTTGTGCGTTAGTCGCCACACCTGTCGGTCGAATGCCGGACCGGGCGAAGGGTACATTTTATGGATCATGTTATCAAATGGCGCTATATGTCACAGGTCAAATACACCCTCGACGAGGACGATATCCCGACCCAATGGTACAACGTGCTCCCGGACCTGCCGGGCGATCCAGCGCCACCATTGGACCCCGAGACGCACGAGCCGATGGGCCCGGAGAAGCTGGAGGCCCTGTTCCCGAAGGCGATCATCCAACAGGAGATGAGCCAGGACCGGTGGATCGATATTCCCGACCCGGTCCGCGACGTCTATCGCCAATGGCGGCCCACCCCGATGTACCGGGCCCGGGCGCTCGAGGAGGCGCTCGACACCCCGGCGAAGATCTTCTACAAGTACGAAGGGACGAGCCCGCCCGGAAGCCACAAGCCGAACACGGCGGTCGCCCAGGCGTATTACAACAAACAGGAGGGCATCAAACGGATCACGACGGAAACGGGGGCGGGCCAGTGGGGCAGCGCGCTCGCCTACGCGACCGGGAAGTTCGGCCTCGAGGGCAACGTCTACATGGTCCGGATCAGCTACGACCAGAAACCCGACCGCCGACCGATGATGCAGTCCTGGGGGGCCGACGTCGTTGCGAGCCCGTCGGATCGGACCGAGGCCGGACGGGCGATGCTGGAGGAGGACCCGGATAGCCCGGGGAGCCTCGGGATGGCCATCGCCGAGGCCGTCGAGGACGCCGCGAAGGACCCGAACGCGAGCTACTCGCTGGGAAGCGTCCTTAACCACGTCTTAACCCACCAGTCCGTGATCGGGCTCGAAGCGAAGAAGCAGTTCGAGCAGGCCGGGGTCGAACCCGATGTCCTGATCGGCTGTGCAGGCGGGGGGTCGAGTTATGGCGGGATCTCGCTGCCGTCCGTGAAGGACGTCCTCGAGGGCGAACGCGACATGGAGTTCCGGATCGTCGAACCCACGGCGTGTCCGACCTTCACGAAGGGCGAGTATCGGTACGATTTCGGCGACTCCGCGGGCCAGACGCCGCTGATGAAGATGTACACCCTCGGCCACAAGTTCGTGCCCCCGCCGATTCACGCCGGCGGCCTCCGGTACCACGGGATGGCGCCGATCCTGTCGGCCCTCGTTCACGAGGGTGTCATGGACCCGATGGCCGTCTCCCAGATCGATATGTTCGAGGATTCCGTGGCGTTCGCGGGTGCCGAAGGGATCATCCCGGCCCCGGAACCGGGCCACGCCGTCCACGAGGCGATGGAGGAGGCCCGCCGCTGCCGCGAAACGGGCGAGGAGAAGGTCATCGCCTTCCTCCTCTGTGGTCACGGATACTTCGACATGGGCGCGTACAAGGAGTTCCTCTCCGGCGAGCTAGAGCACGTCGAATATTCCGACCAAGCTGCCGCCGAATCACTCGCACAGGTCCCCGACGTGGACTTCTGACCCCCCGAAGAGCCCCCGACCGGACCGGCACCGACCACCAGCCGGCGTGAAACCGGGTTTTCGGCGGCTCGGCGGGCGTTCGACGGATATCCCCGGGTTAATGGCCCGTTTATGAGATCTGATTATCCAGGGACAACATTAATACATCATTGAACGAAGCTTTCTATGCGCATCGATGGCATCAGCCGACGTGACGCAGGAACTCGAGGCGGTCGAAATACACGAGGTGCTCTCCAACGAGCGCCGCCAGATGATCCTGCAGCTCCTCCGGGAGGACGGTGACGCTATGTCCGCCCGGGAACTCTCCGAACGGATCGCCGAACTCGAGACGGGTGAATCCCCGCCCCCCAGAAACATCCGACAGAGCGCATACGTCTCGCTCCACCAGACGCACCTTCCGAAGCTGGACGAGCTCGGAATCATCGATTACGATCAATCAGCCAAGACCGTCCACCTCAACGAACGGGCGGAACAGGTCTCGGTCTACATGGAGACCGTACCGAAATACGGGATCTCCTGGAGCGAATACTACCTCGGCGTCGCCTTGATCGGGCTGCTGCTCGTCATGGCCTCGCAGATGGGTGTCCCCGTCATCGCCTCGGTTTCGACCGTCCTGCTCTCCGGGTTCGTCTTCCTCCTCATCGCCGCCTCGGCTACCTACCAGACCATCCAACAGGGGAGCTCACTGCTTCACCGTATTCGCGAGTGAGTCGGGCGTTCGTGCCCCGCAGATCTCAATCCGAGTAGCCGTCGGTCTGGACCGTGCCGACGGCCTCGATGTCCTTCTCCGTATCCGTGACCGCCCGGCCGTCGATTCCCTGGTCGAGGAAGTCGGCGAGCGGCGGCCCCACGTGTTCCGATTCGACGAGAAAGGCGTCGTGGCCGTACCCGGACTCGACCACGTGGTGGGCGACGTCGACGTTCGCCTCGCGGAAGGATTCGGCAAGCCACTCCGACTGGCCGATCGTGAAGTGCCAGTCGCCGGTGAAGCTCATCAGCATCGCCTCCCCGGTGAAAGCGGCGAGGGCCTCCGCGTCGGAGTCGTACCCCTCTGAGAGGTCGTAATCGTCCATCGCTCCGAGGAGATAGAGATACGAGTTCGCGTCGAACCGGTCGATGAACTTCCGCCCGTTATAGTCGAGGTACGCCTCGACGTCGCGGTAGGGGAAGTACCCGCCGGAGACGTCGGCCGGCGGCGCGTCACGGAGGGCGTCCCGGCCGGCGGCCCGCCGGCCGAACTTCGCGCCCATCGACTCCTTCGAGAGGTACATCACGTGGCCGATCATGCGGGCCAACGCCATGCCGTCGGCCGGCGGGTCACCCCCGTAATAATCGCCACCGTTCCAGTTCGGATCGCTCGTGATAGCCCGGCTCGCGATCGCGTCGAGGGCCAGACACTGGGCGTCAAGCCGGGCCGCCGACGCGATCGGGGCGAGCCGGCGGACGTCATCGGGGTACCGCTTCGCCCACTCGAGGACGTTCATCCCGCCGACACTCCCGCCGGTCACCGCGTGCAACCGACCGACGCCAAGCTGGTCAAGCGCCCGACGCTGGGCCCGGGTCCAGTCGCCGACCGTCACCGGTGGGAAGTCCAACCCGTAAGGCTCGCCGGTCTCGGGGTGCTCGCTGGGCGGGCCGGACGACCCGTAACAGGAGCCGGGATCGTTCACGCAGACGACGTAATAGTCGTTGGTATCGATGGCCTTGCCCGGGCCGACGACAGTGTCCCACCAGGCCCGAGCCTGTCCCCCGGTATCCGATCGGTCGTGGCCACCCGCGACATGGGCACTTCCCGTGAGGGCGTGACAAACGAGGACGGCGTTGTCACCATCGAACTCACCGTACGCCTCGTAGGCAAGCTCGAGTTGAGGGATCGATTCGCCGCATTCGAACTCGAACTCGCCGACATCGAGGATGCCCCGGTCCACGTTCATGTCACCACCTCCAATGCTCTCTCGAGGTCCGCTATCACGTCTTCGACATCCTCCAGGCCGACGGACAAGCGAACCATATCGGGGTCGACGCCGCTCGCCCGCTGTTCCTCCTCGGAGAGTTGGGCATGGGTCGTGCTCGCGGGATGGATGACGAGCGTCTTCGCGTCGCCGACGTTCGCAAGGAAGGACGCGAGCTCGACCGATTCGCACAGCCCTTTCGCCGTCTCGAACTCCCCGGTCCCGAAGGCGATCATGCCGCCGAAGTCCGAGAGGTAGTCCGAGGCGATATCGTATGTCGGGTGATCAGGGAGCCCCGGGTATGCCACCCACGCCACCGCCGGGTGATCGGCGAGGAACCCCGCGACCCGGTGAGCGTTGGCCGAATGGCGGGCCATCCGGACCGGCAGCGTTTCGATTCCCTGCAGGGTGTGCCAGGCGTCGAACGGGTGTTGGAGATGGCCGACGGCGCGGACCGCCCGATGGCGGGCGGTCGCTGCGAACGCACGGTCGCCGAACCGATCGGAAAAGTTCAATCCATGAAAGGCCGGGTTGGCGGCCGCTACCTCCGGAAAACGGTCCGGGTGGTCGGCCCAGGGGAAGCTCCCGCCGTCGATGAGGACCCCTCCGATCGTGGTTCCCGAGCCGTGTAGCCACTTCGTCGTCGAGTGCCAGACGATGTCGGCACCGTGTTCCAGTGGTCGACAGAGCGCCGGTGTCGCGAAGGTGTTGTCAACGACGAGCGGTGCGCCGACAGAGTGGGCGATCTCGGCGATGGCCTCCAGATCGGGCGTGACGAGGGAGGGGTTCGCGATGGTCTCGAGGTGGACGAACGCGGTTCGATCGTCGACGGCGTCGGCGAACGCGTCGGGATCGGTGGTCTCCACGAACCGGGCCTCGATCCCCCGACGATCGCCGGTATGGGTGAGGTAGGCACGGGTGCCCCCGTAGATGTCGTCGCCACAGACGACGGTGTCACCGACCTCCGCGAGAGTGGTCGTGATCGCGTCGAGGGCAGCCATGCCGCTCGCGGTCGCGACCGCATCGACACCGCCGGCGAGGGAGGTCAAGCGGTCCTCGAGCATGCGAACCGTCGGGTTCGAGATCCGTGAGTAGATGTGCCGTTCCGCCTCGAGTCGGTACCGCGCCGCCGCGTCGGCTGCGTCGTCGAACATGAACGATGTCGTTTGGTAGATCGGCGGCGCACGGGCTCCCGTTGCGGGATCGGCGGCCTGGCCCGCATGGAGGGCTCTGGTCGGGAAGCCCCAGTCGTCGCTCATGCTTCTGACGTATAATGTCCTAAATAGATATAACCCTCAGTTACGGCAAGGTTTGCGACGGGACACGGGCCGGGTCGGAATGTTCTTTCATCGCCCGGACCGGGGTTCGATATGGTCAGTCGACGGGCCCTCCTCCGGTCGCTGACGGCCACGGCGGCCGTCGGGACAGCCGGCTGCGGCGGTAACGGAGCCGGAACATCGACCGGGACGGCCCCGAACGATGGAACGCAACCGCCAACGGACGTGTCGGCGACGCCGACGGATGACGTGCTGCCGGTCGAGCTCACGGCGGTATCCAGGGGCTATACCTCGCCGATCGACCTCGCGTTCTCGGACAACGAAATGTACGTGGCCGACCAGCCCGGCGTCATTTACCGGGTCACCGAGAACGGATCGGAGACGTTCCTCGACCTGCGCGACCGGGTCGTGGACGTCGGAGGGTATTCAGAGCGGGGCCTCCTGGGCATCGCCCTCCACCCGGACTTCGCCGACAACCGGCGGATGTTCGTCCGATATAGCGCCCCCCGACGGTCGGGAACTCCCTCGAACTACTCCCACACGTTCGTGCTGTCGGAGCTCACCGCGACCGACGACGGCGCTGGCGTCGCCCAGGGGTCGGAACGCTCGATCCTCGAGATTCCCGAACCTCAGTCGAACCATAACGCGGGGGCGATCGCGTTCGGGCCTGACGGCTTCCTCTACGTCGCGACGGGCGACGGCGGCGGTGCGAACGACACGGGATCCGGCCACGTCGACGACTGGTACGCCGCGAACGCTGGGGGAAACGGCCAGGACGTCGTCGAGAACCTCCTCGGGAGCGTCCTCAGGATCGACATCGACAGGACAGAGAGCGGGCGACCCTACGGCATCCCCGACGACAATCCCCTCGTCGGGGAGGAAGGTCGGGACGAGCACTTCGCCTGGGGCTTCCGAAACCCCTGGCGGCTCTCGTTTGCCAGCGACGAGCTCTATGTCGCCGACGTCGGGCAGAACCGCTTCGAGGAGGTCAACCTAGTCGAACGCGGCGGTAACTACGGGTGGAACGTGCGTGAAGCCGCCCACTGCTTCGGTGCCGGCGACTGCCCCACGACGACACCCGACGGGCAGCGACTGATCGATCCGATCATCGAATACCCCCATTCCGGCGAGGGCCCGAGCGGGATCGCGGTGATCGGGGGGTATCTCTACACCGGCGCCGCGATCCCGGGACTCAAGGACCGATACGTCTTCGGCGACTGGCAGGCCAACGGCCGCCTGTTCGTCGCCTCCCGACCCGACACCGGCATGTGGCCCGCTCGGGTCATGGAGGTCGCCAACCCCGACGCGATGCAGTTCCTTCTTGCGTTCGGCCGCGATCCGGCGGGTGAACTCTACGCCTGTACCAGCGGCCAGGGACGGGTGTCCGGCCAGTCGGGCGGCGTCTATCGGCTGGATCCATCGTAATGCAGAGTCTTTAGGCCGAGTCCCCGTGAGGCCGGGGACAATGCCAACCGATCCACTGGCCTGGACGCGCGATCACACGCCGATCCTGCGTTCGTTCCAATCGGAGTACGCTGACGAGCAGCCCTTCGACGGGTACACCGTCGCCGTCGCGTCGCATCTCGAGACGAAAACTGGGGTCTTCATCGAGAGCCTCCATGCGGCCGGCGCGGCCGTGGTGTTCGCCCCCTCCGAGCCACAGAGCACCCACGGTGACGTGGTCGACTATCTGGACGCCCAGGACGGTATCGAGGCCTTCGCCGAGGAGGGAATGTCCGACGAGGAGTTCGACGACGCCCAGCACCGCCTGCTGGAGCGGGAACCGGACGTCATCCTCGACGACGGCTGTGGGCTGATCGCGAAAGTCTGCGCCGACCACCCGGCGATCGCCGACGCCGTGATCGGGGGTGCGGAGCAGACGACGGCCGGGATCCACCGCCTGGAGGCGATGGACCGGGACGACGCCCTGGCCTTCCCCGTCTACGGTGTCAACGACACCCCGATGAAGCACTTCTTCGATAACGTCCACGGGACGGGCGAATCATCGCTCGCCAACGTCGCCATCACGACCAACGCCACCCTCTCGGGCAAGACGGTCGTGGTCGCAGGGTACGGGTACGTGGGGCGCGGGATCGCACGGAAGGCCCGCGGGATCGGTGCCCAGACGGTCGTCACCGAGGTGGATTCGCGACGGGCCCTCCAAGCCCACATGGACGGCCACCGGATCACCTCGATGACCGAGGCGGCCGACGACGGCGACCTCTTCATCACGGCCACCGGAAACGCGGACGTCATCCGCCGGGAACACCTCGAGCGGATGCCCGACAACGCCACCCTGTGCAACGCGGGCCACTTCGACGTCGAGATCGATCTCGATGCCCTCGATGCCCTGGCCACGGACACCTCCGAACCGAAGGAGGGGGTCACCCGATACCACCTCGAGGACGGCCGCCGGCTGAACCTCCTCGCCGAGGGACGCCTCGTGAACCTGACCGGGCCGTACAGCCAGGGCCACCCGGCCGAGGTCATGGACACGACCTTCGCGATGATGTTCATGGCCGGCTACGACCACGTGGCCGGCGAGGGTGGGACGGCGCTTGCCCCCGGGCTCTATTCCGTTCCCGATCGCCTGGATCGGGCCGTCGCCGACCAGAAACTGGACACCCTCGACGTGAGCATCGACACGCTCACCGACCGCCAACAGGAGTACATGGAGAGCTGGCGCGACGCCGACAGCTACTGAAGCTCCCCGGTTAGAGCGTCCCGTAGCCCAGCGTGCTGAGGGCGATCGAACCGGCCGCGACGAGGAGCGCGAGGCCGACGGCCGCCCAGTCGCCCGCGCCGAACCGCCGACGGTTGTAGAAGGTCCGGTCCCGCCGGGTATCGAACCCCCGGGCTTCGAGTGCCATCGACTGCGTGCTTACCTGCCGGAAGGCCGTCATCAACACCGGGATCAGAAGCGGCACGTAGTTCCGGAGGCGCTGAATCGGGTTCCCTGCCGAGAGGTCGTGTCCCCGCGCCTCCTGAGCCTGCCTGACCATACCCGCCGCCCCGAGGAAGGTCGGGAACAGCCTGAGGGCGGTCCCCAGGGCGAAACACATCGCGAAGGGCACGCCGAGGGAGCGGAGCGATGCCACGAGCTCCTCGTTCGAAGTCGTCGACACGACCGTGAGCCCGATCAGGAGAAATGCCACAATTCGCTCCGAACGTCCCAGGGCGAACCTGACCTCGTGGGCGGTGAGCTCGATGAACGGAAGCGCGACCACGACCGGGCCGCCTGGCGGCGTGAAAGCGGGCCAGACGACGATCCCGACGATAAAGAGCGCGACGACGATGTAAGCCAGCCGGCGCAGGTTGCGCCAACCCCCCACCGCGAGGAGGGTGACGAGGGCGATGAGCAGGACGGAACCGACGGCCACCGGCGTGGCGAACACCAATGCGGCGATCGAAAAGCCCGCCGCCAGGGCGATCTTCGCCCGCCCGGCCAGCCGGTGGATCGGCGTGCCCTTATCGACGTACAGGGAGGCGCTACTCACGGGTACCCCCCTCCAGTCCAGCCACGAGCTCGTCGACCGAGAGTGCGGGAAGGGCGTCCTCGCCCCCGAGACGGTTCGACACCGAGACGACGTGTGGTTCCGTGAGCCCCCACTCCGCGATATCGTCGGTCGCGAAGATCTCACGGGTCGGGCCGTCGTCGACGATTCTCCCGTCGTGGAGGACGACGGTTCGCGGGGCGTAGTGGGCGACCGTGCCCATGTCGTGGGTGATCATCACGACGGTCAGCCCCTCGTCGCGATTGAGCTCGGCCACCATGTCCATGAACCGCTCCTGTTGGACGGCATCCAACCCGGTAGTCGGTTCGTCGAAGATGATCGCCTCCGGATCCGTGGCGAGGACGCTCGCGAGGGCGACACGCTGTCGCTGGCCCTTCGAGAGGTTGAACGGATCGGCCTCCTCGAGCGGTTCGAGCTCGACCGCCTCGATGGCACGGTCGACCCGCTCCTCGAGGGCCTCCCCCTCGAGCCCGAAGTTCTCCGGGCCGAACGCGATCTCCTCGCGGACGCTCGCCGCGAACAGCTGGTGATCCGGGTTCTGGAACAGATAACCGACATGTTGGCCGATCTCGGTCATCGATAAATCCGTCACCGCCCGCCCGTCCCACCGGACCTCGCCCCGATCCGGGGCGAGGAGGCCATTGAGGTGTTTCGCGAGCGTTGTCTTCCCCGAGCCGTTCCCGCCGACGATGGCGACCACTTCCCCCCGGCCGATCGTCAAATCGACGGCATCGACGGCCCGGACCACATCGCGGTCGGTCTGGTATTCGTGGACGAGGCCCTCCACTTCGAAGAGGGGATCGCCGGTCGACTCGCCCGTGTTGGCAGGGACGCCCGGCAGGGTCCCGTCGAGCCGGGCGGGGGGTGACCAATCGATACCGCGGTCCCGGACCGCCGTCACCGCTTCATCGGGGAGGAGGGGAAGCACGTCCGATGGCCACCCGAGCCGGTCGAACGCCTCGACGAGCGGCGGGATCGCGACCCGACAGTGTTCGAGCGCGTCAATATCCGTGAAGATCGACCGGACGTCGTCCTCACGATAGACCTGCCCACCGGCGAGCAGGGTCGCCCGGTCGGCCAGCAACGCCTCCTCGATCTTGTGGGTCACCATGACGATGGTGTCTGGATCGGCCCCGTCGCCGCCGTCATCCCCCGTCGCTCCCGCGAGATCGCCGATCACCTCGAGAAGCTCGCGGGTCCCCCGGGGATCGAGGTCGCTCGTCGGCTCGTCCAGGACGAGCAGTTCGGGGTGCATCGCCAGCACGCTCGCGAGCACGAGGCGCTGTTTCTGTCCGCCGGATAACCCCGCTGGGCTTCGCCGCCGGTCGAGGTCCGCCAGCCCGACGGTGCGAAGGGCCGTTCTGATCCGCTCGGTGATCTCCTCTGTGGGGACGGCCAGGTTCTCCGGGCCGAAGGCCACCTCGGATTCGACGCTCGTCCCGAAGAGCTGGGCCTCGTAGTCCTGCAAGACCATCCCGACCACTTCGGCCATTTCGCTGGTCCGGCTTTCCGTCCCATCGAGGCCGAGAACGTCGATGTCGCCCCGAAACTGTCCGCGGATGAACGAGGGAATGATGGCGTTGAGTGTCCTGACCAGGGTCGATTTGCCCCCACCGCTTGCCCCCATGACCACCGTTACCGACTCCGTCTCCAGATCGAGGTCGAGTCCCCGGAGCACGAGCCCGCCTCGGCTGTCGGGATCCGGCTCGGGGCCTGCGCCGTTCTCCGGAAGCTGAGTATCGCGATCGTACGAGAAGAAGACGTCCCGGAGCGACGCCGCGATGCCATCAATCCCCCCGTCGTCCGGCATTACCCGTGGGTGGATGGCCGCGGCTATAAAACCCCATAACTCGCCCGAAATGGCGGGGCGTACCGTGGCGCCCTAGCCGACGATGTCCGAGAGCTGCTCGCCGGACATGAGCGCCAGGATCACGAACAGGATGAACCCGATCGCGCCGACGATTTGGTTGGTCGTCGCGCCGGGGGCGGCGCTCACGAAGATGCCGACAACGACCCACACGATAGATACCACGCCCATGCCGTAGGCGGTCATCCGCGCCCGCGACGGGCTCGGGTCGGACAGGTCGTCCGCCCGGAGGACGTCCGGATACAGCAGGCCCATTTCCTTGATGCGCGGCCAGGTCAGATAGAGCAGGATCGGGCCGAGTATCGCGGCCGCGATGAAGTTGTTCACCGTGATGGCCGTCCCGAGCACGGCGAAGGGGACGAGCCCGAGCAGGTCGACGCCCCACGCGATGATCGCCGCCGTGATCGCCGAGGCGACGAGGGCAACCACCCAGAACTCGACTAGCTGCATGCCGACGTTCGACCGCATGTCGGGCTCCCCATCGGTCGACAACGGGCCGAGATTGCCCCACAGCTTGTACCCGACGAGGCCGAAGGCGAAGTTCCCGATGAATCCGAAAATCGAGCCCGGACCGAGGGTGCCGCCGAAGACGTCGCCGATCAGGTTGCCGATCGCCGACCCCCAAGCCGCCGCGGGCCCGAACATGAGGCTGAACATCACCGGGAAGACGTTCGCCGGTCTGACCGAGGTTATGCCCGGGATGATCGTCAGCCCCTTGAACGGGATCAAGACGGCCGCGTAAATGGCCGCCGTTACGGCGACCAACATGATCATCCGGGTGTCACGCCACATCGTTACGAGTTCGCGCATGCCTGTGTCCCTCCCGCGTCGAATGAGGTACGGTACTCCATATAAAACATGCAGAAAGCTTATGATTCTGTATTGTTCCGCCGGGGGGCCAGGGGGCGGTTACTCGAGGCGGTCGGTCGCCGCGGTCACGCCGGCATCCGTTGACGCCTCGAATCCCGCCTCGTTCAGCGCCTCGCCGACGGTCCGGACCCCGCGACGGATATCCTCGGGGTCGAGTTCGCCCATGTTGCTGACCCGGAAGATCTCGCCGCCGAGATGGGCCTGCCCGCCACTGATGGAGACGTTCCGGGCCGCCACCGCGTCGAAGAACGCCGATGGGTCCTCCCGGATCGCGTCCGGGAAGGATACGGCGGTGACGGTGTTCGAATATGCCGACTCGACATTGAGCTCGGGGAACAGGGACAGACCCATCGCCTGGAACCCGTCGCGGAAGGCCGCCGCGTACCGCCGGTGGCGACGGATGCGGGCGGGCATGCTCTCGAGCTCGATCTGTTCAACGGCGACTGCCAGGCCGCGGAACAGGGGCACGGCACTCGTGAACGGCGTCTGGTTGTCGGCGGCTTTCCTGACGTGCCAGTCTAGGTCCTCGTAGAAGGGCGCCCGGTCGCCATCGAAGGCGTCCATCGCCCGGTCCGTCACGTACATCGCGCTGATCCCGGGCGGCGCCGCCAGGGCCTTCTGGGTATCCGTGACGGCCACATCGACCTGCCAGTCATCGATCCTGAACTCGTCGCCGCCGATACTCGTCACCCCGTCGACGACGAAGTACGCGTCTGCCTCGGCCGCGAGCTCGCCGACGGAGGCGACCGGATTGAGGATCCCGGTCGAGGTCTCGTTGTGGACCATCGTCACGACGTCCGTTTCGGCGGTGATAGCCGCAGCCACCTCGTCGAGATCGAAGGATGCACCCCACTCCACCTCGACAGGGTCGACCCGGGCATACCGGTCGGCGATCCGAAGGAACCGCCGGCCGAACTTGCCGTTGACGAGCGCCACGACCCGGTCCGGCGCTAAGTTGGCCACCGCCGCCTCCATGCCCATCGTTGCAGTGCCGTTCAGGACCAGCGAACGGCCGTCCGCGGCCGTCTCGGCGGCGTCCATCGTGGACTGGGTGAAGACGTAATCAAGGCCCTCGACGGCGCGTCCGTACACGGACTCGAAATCCGCTGACCGATGGGAGACCATGGGCTCGGCCATCGCCTCCCGAACCGTGTCGGTCACCGGGACCGGCCCCGGATTCAGGAGCAAGAAATCCTCGTCGCTCATATACCCCCCTTCGTGGGTCCGGAATTAAGGCCACCGGGATCGATGTGGGGGCTTTAGGCCGAGTACGGCCAACATTCGGGTATGGCCGAGGTCGAAGCGGCACCGTCGGACAACCCCTACGTCGAGGATCCGCCGACGGAGTTCGCCGACGTCGACGCGATGGACGAGGACGAAGCCCGGGGGCAGGTCGAGGCGCTCCGGGAGGCGATCCGCTACCACGATTATCGCTACTACGTCGAGAATAACCCTGTCATCGCCGACCGCGTCTACGACGCCCTGTTTGATCGGCTCGAAGCGCTCGAGGCTGCCTTCGATCTCGAGAGCCCCGACAGCCCCACCAGACGGGTCGGGGGCGAACCGCTCGATGAACTCGACCAGGTCGAACACGTCGCCCCGATGCTCTCGATCGATTCGGGGGACGAGGCCGACGACGTCAGGGACTTCGCCGACCGCGTCCACCGTCGTGTTGGCGATGTCGAGTGGGTCTGCGAACCGAAGTTCGACGGGCTTTCCATCGAGGTGGTGTACCGGGATGGCCGGTACGAGCGGGCGGCAACCCGGGGCGATGGCGAGGTCGGGGACGACGTCACTGCGAACGTCCGGACCATCGCGTCGGTCCCCCAACGCCTCCGGGGCGAGCATCCGGATTATCTCGCCGTGCGGGGTGAGATCTACATGCCGCTCGACGCCTTCCAGGCGTTCAATCGCGAGCGGATCGAGGCCGACGAGGAGCCCTTTGCCAACCCCCGGAACGCCGCCGCCGGCACCATCAGGCAACTCGACCCGTCGGTCACCGCCGAGCGACCGCTCGAGTGCTTCTTCTACGACGTCCTCGACGCGAGCGAGCGCCACGACACGAACTGGGCCGAGCGGGAAGCGCTGCCGGCGTGGGGGCTCCGCATAAGCGATCGCGGGGAGGTCGTCGACGATATCGAGGCCTTCATCGACTATCGCGACGACCTCCTCGCGGTCAGGGACGACCGTGGCCACCAACGCGGTCCTCGAACGGGATTGGGCCGAGACGGCGC
>CAYOLR010000036.1:0-17454 GCA_964404815.1 uncultured Halobacteriales archaeon | reverse complement strand
GAATGATCCAATCATTTACAACGAAGAGATAGGCTATAACCGGGGACGACGACAGCATGAAAATCGTCGCAACGTTATAGACTAGAAGTCGCCACAGCCTCGCCGTATCAATTGACGACACTCGTTCCGGTAAATTCGAAACGACGCGAATCCGCTCGAAAGCCACCTCGGTCCAGAACGACCATAAATAATCGCTACGTGAAGCCGTTTACAAACTCATCTCGTGGGCCATCGCGCACCGTGACCAGGGTGTCGAGAACTTCATGGCCGAAGTTGACCACCTCTTTATAATCACGCGAAGTTGAGATGTAAAAGAAGGCGAATCGACCAATCGGTTCGCGCTTCCGTATCGAAGCGGGTTCCGTCCCAGTTTCACCACTGGGTTTACGGCGACCCACTACTCAAGCATGTCAAACCATACCCAACAAAAACGGCTTTCAAGCGGCATAGAGGGTCTCGATCGCATTTTGCATGGTGGCCTCATTTCCAAACGCGGCTACATGGTCCGCGGGCGTCCTGGGGTCGGGAAAACGATTCTATGTCTCCACTTCTTGACTCAAGGTGTGAAGGAGGGCGAGTCCACATTGTTCGTCAACCTCGAAGAGGACGAACCCGACATAAAACGTAACGCGGCGTCCTTCGGGTTCGATTTGGATGACGTTCAGTTCCTCGACCTCACACCGAGTTCGGAAGTGTTCACCCAGGACCGCTCCTACGACATCTTTGAGCCCGACGAAGTCGAGGGTGGATCTCTCACCCGGGAAATTATAGATCGGATTGAGGCGGTGAATCCGGATCGCGTTGTGGTCGACCCGGTGACCCAGTTACGCTATTTGATGGCTGACGAGTACGAATTTCGAAAGCAGGTAACCGGGTTCATGCAGTTCCTCAAAGAGCAGGAAGCGACGGTCTTGTTTTCATCACAGATTAGTGAGTCGACCCCCGATGACGACCTCCAGTTCCTCAGTCACGGGGTCATTTCATTGTATCAGGCTGATGAGGGGCGATCTGTTGAAGTGTCCAAATTTCGGGGATCGGACATGGAAGGTGGCCGGCACGCGCTGAGGATATCTGATTCAGGGCTTACGGTGTTCCCGCAACTCAAGCCCGGATCTCACCGCCGCGATTTCACGGACGAATCCATTTCCTCAGGAGTCCCGGAGATCGACGAGGTCCTGAATGGCGGGATCGAACGAGGCACGATCACGATCATCAGCGGACCAACCGGCGTTGGAAAGACGACGCTCGGGGCACAGTTCATGAAAGCGGCGGCAGGCCGAGGGGAGCGCTCCGTCATTTATCAGTTCGAGGAATCCGCTACAACGTTCACCAACCGCTGTCAGTCCGTCAACATCCCCATCAAGAAGATGCAAGAGCAGGACACCTTACGATTCGAGGAAGTCGAGCCCCTTTCACGGTCGTCGGATGAATTCGCTCAGATGGTCCGCCAGGAGGTCGAGGATCGAGACGCTCGACTCGTCATGATCGACGGGACGGCAGGCTATCGCCTCTCGATCACCGGCGACGAGAGTGTCCTCGTCCGCGAACTTCACACGCTCTGTCGGTATCTCAAGAACATGGGAGTCACGGTCATCCTTATCGAGGAGGTCGCAAACGTGACAGGTGAGTTTCGCGCCACCGATCGAAACGTCAGCTACATCGCCGATAACATCGTCTTTCTACGGTACCTCGAGGTACAGGGCGAACTCCAGAAGACCTTCGGCGTCCTGAAGAAGCGAATGAGCGACTTCGAGCGCACGCTCCGTGCGTTCCAGATTACCGAACACGGTATCAAGGTCGGTGAACCGCTGACTGGATTGCGCGGCATCCTCCAAGGGACGCCTGAGTATGTCCCAGATGACCTGCCAAATACGCCCCAGAAATGATTACCCGCGTTCCGGATCCTGGAGCGGTTGGAAGTCCCTCTGCAGCAGCCGCCTCCCCCGCAAGCTGTCTTCCGCGCTCAGGCATTTCGACCGCCGTTCTCAGACGGATACATGCAACCAGCATCCGGAAAGGGGTCCAGTGGTGATCATCTAGCCACTCCCAGATACCATCGTCTCGTCGCCCCCGGTGTTCCCCTCCGCGTCGAATACGGTCACGACGATACGGTACTCGCTGATCCGGTTTTCACCAGTGGCACTCAGTCGCTCGGTCATCGAGTCGTTGGTCCCGCGCACCGGGGTGGTCACATCGTCGATGACCGTTCCAGTCTCGGGATTTCTTAGTTCGAACTCGACTCGGTCGAGGTCCCCGTCGGCATCTCCAGCGTCGACGCTTACGTCGTAACGGTCCTGATTCCCGACGAACCGCGAGGAAACGTCCGTGATCGTACCGGTTGGCGAACGTTCACCGTCCTTCGGTCCCCCGAGGTCCATGACCTCGACGGTGTAGACGACGGTCTCCGGGGGTGCTCCGCGGCCGATGTCGATCGTGACGTTCGTGTCAGTCGTTTCGGCGACGTTTTCGGGGGATTCGTAGACGAACGATGCGTGCCCGTCGCTGCCGGACGTACCGCGGACGGTCCGAAGCGTGCCCTCATCATCGGTGCTCGCGTTTACCTCCACGCCGCTGACTGGGTTGTCGAAGGCGTCCCGAACCTCCACGACGAGCTTCTGGCTTCCGCCTTCCGGGATGCTCGTTTGGTCGCCAACGATGTCTACGAGATACGTGGCGGTGGGCTCAGGGCCGTCGCTCCCGACCGCCACCCGCCCCAGTCGCAGCTCGTAGCTGGCCCCTGCCTCTAACGTGATCGTGAGTTCTCCACACGGTGCCGGAGGTGACTGCTGGCAATCGAGGTCGGTTACGTAGCGGTCGTTCGTGGGATCCCCACCGGGGTCGAGTTCGTTGTCGAGCATAGTCTCCCACACCTCCTGGGGGAGTCGAGTCGGGAGAGTCAGGATGATCGGATCGTCGTCGTCCTGCACCAGGACCTCCTCCACCGGTGCACTAGCCGGTCGAGCGGTTATTGAGGCACTCTGCGTTCCGGCGGCGGACACCTCCCCGACAATGGTGATCACCCCGATCCGTCGCCCGTCGATGAACCCTACGTCGGTCACCAGCTGTGAGGCGTTGTCAAACCGATTGTAAACGGCCCAGGGTTCGAGGACGGTGATGGGAGCGTTCCCGTACTCGTGATAATTCGACGTGTAGACGACCGACCGCGTCTCGAATCGACGGGGCGTGCCGTTCCAGTAATCGCCGGCTTCGCCGCTCGACTGGGCGTTGTCGACGACGATCGTCTCCGATTCAGTCGTTCGGAGCGTCCCGGCAACCGGTGGCGGATTGATGAAGAACATCCGCGGGGGATACCGCTCCCCGATCTCGACCTCGATCGTCTCCCGAGATTCGAGGGTTCCGGAACGGCCGATGGCACTGTTTAGGTCGACAATGTCCGCTTGGGCTCGTTCGTTGTGCTGAAACTCGAGCTGTTCGTTCATGGCCGGAATCGCCGTCGCTTGGAGCATGGCCAGCGTCGCGAAGGCCAATCCGAACATCAGGATTGCGCCGATGACTGGCGAAACACCTCGGTCCGCCGTTTCCCTTCCCGACACCGCCGCGCCGCGCGTTCCCTCGAGAGTCGACGGAGCGTCCTCTGGGCAAATAGCGTCGATCGGGTTGAGGCGGTTCGATTTCATGGTTGGGATCATCGTCATCGTCAGAAGAAGAGGACGAACGCAACGACGGTGAGAATCACCAAGCCGATCCCGTATTTCAGCCCACTCAATACGTAGTTGTCGGCGAGCTTTCCGGCGATCAATCCGCTACCGAACCCTTGAATCAGTGCCGAGTGAAGAAACAACAGCCGATAGGTCTCGACGGGCACCGCCCCGACACCGGCAATCGCCCCCGGCTGGTCCGGCATCCCGGCACTGGCGGCGAGCTCGGCGATCGGATCGAGGTAGGTTGCGCCGATCATGATAAGGACCAGTAAATACACCAAGAAGCCAACGATAACGATGGTCAGGTAGGCGTTGACCTCCTGACGGCGAGCCGCTTCAAGCTTCGCACGCGCCCTGGCGTCCTCGGCGGCGATCTCCAGCAGACTGTGGAGATCACCGCTCGATCGGCTCCCTTCGGCGATGAGCGTCATGGTCCGGGTGAGCTGGGGGACGTTCAGCCGGTCCGCGAAGGAAAGCAATGCCTGGGTCAGGTCGTGATTCCACCGAACGTCGTTCCGGACCTTCTCGAATTCCTCGGCGAGTGTGTCGCTGGCCCGTTTCGTGACCAAATCGAGGCCAGCAACGAAGTCGACACCAGTCCGGTTTGCGCTCGCGAGTGTTGCTAAGACGTCGGGAAACCGTCTCGCGACGAACCGGTGGTGATGGCGCCGTTGTTCGTGAAGAACCGTCAGCAGGACCGTCGCGGTCAGGAGGGGGCCGACGGCCAACCAGACTGTCGTCTCCAGGGGTGCCGACAGAACGGCCGCCATCGTCGGGTCAACCGTCCCCGACACCACGGCAAATCCCGCGACGGCCATACCGAGGGGAGCCGTGAGCGCCAATGAGTAGACCGGCCGCTCACGAATCGACGAGACCGGATCGCTCAGGACGGAACGGAGTCGGGTGCGTTGGTTGGCCCGGCGGTAGGCCGGGAATCGGGCGTCGGCGGCAACCTGATCCGCGGTAAACGTTCGGCCCTCCTCGATGTCGAGGGAGACGGACGGGTCGGTGTACGGGCGGGACAGGATCGCGACACCGAGCAAGAACCCGACCATCCCCACGGGAAACGCGACGTAGATCAGGAGCGCGATCACCCCGACCGTGTCCGCCCCGAGGAAACTGACGACCATCAGTACCACGATCAGAAAGAGTGGCGCCGCGACGAACGTGACAACGAACAGTTCGCTCAACGTCCCCAAAGTCTCGATGAATGACCGTTGCTCGTTTAGCGCTTCGTCGAGATACTCCTCGGCTTTGTCCTGAAGGAACGCTTCGAGGTCGCCCCCCGATTCCAGGACGCCGAGGAGATCGTCGAGGAACCGTTGAAAGTTCTCACTCGGTGTCAACGTCCGGACGTTGGCGAGGGCGTGGAGGAGGTCGTTTCCAAAGAGGTCCATCTCCCGGACGATGACGTCGAACTCGTTGGCTGCCTCACCATAGATCTCGTCGGCGCTTGCCAGCCGCCGGCAGACATCGACGATGTTCATGCCGCCTCTCGAGAGCGCATACATGAAGGTGATAGCGTATGGCAAGTTGAGGTCGATGTCTCGCCGACGATTCGACACGATGCGATGCGGATAGAGGGAAGTGCGAGCAACCCAGACGCCGACGCCGGCACTTATCGCGCCAATCGCCGGGAATACGAGAGCCGCCACGGGAACCGAGCGGGAGAGGAGGGCCATTCGGATCGTCCCGAGGCCTTCGATCAAAGGGCCGACGCTGCCGGAGGGATCCCCAAGGGCAAGCATCGTGCCGACGACGAAGAGCCCCGCGATCCCGCCCAACCCGAACGAAATAAGCGCTCGGTGTGCGCTCTCGGTGAGGTACTTGTCGTAGGTGACCCGACTCCGAGCCTGTTTGAGGAGCCGCTGGAGCTCCCGATACCGATCCGGGCGCGACTTGAAGAACGTTCGAACGTACCCGTACGTCCGCCGTAGCTCAGCCCGACGAGATTCGGTGACTCTCCGGTCGTCCACCAGTGGCTTGCTGATCGCTTGTTCGGGGCCGGCCCCTGACTCGAGACCGCCGGTCCCGCTTCGGTCGGGGACCCTCTCGGTGGTTCCCGCCTCGTGGGAGGCCGTCCCATCCCCCGAGACATCATCGGTCGGTGCTCCAGCCAGAGCGTCGACGCCGGACGGCTTGGTAGCGGAGGAGTGTTCGTCTCCGAGCGTGTCCTTCCCCGTCGGGGGCAACGAGTCGTCGACGGAAGGATCCGGGGGGTCCTCGCGGTCGGCCATCGTCAATCGTTTACTCCCGTTGTCGGGATGGTATCCGGGACGAACTGGCCGGTTCGGATCTCATCGAGGACGTAATCTGAATCTCTCATGAACCCCTGGATGGTTCGGGCCACGTCGTCGTATGCCGTGATCTCCTCCTCGAGAAGGTATTCGAGGACTTCTCTGCGGCGAGTCAGTTCGCGCTCGATCTGTCCTGTGGCCCAGCCATGTTCGTCGGCGATCGTCGCCAACAACTCCGAATCGTTGACCTGATTGAAGGTATCCGTCTTCGGGTTACGTCGGAATACGTCGCGCGCGGTTACTTCTTTCGCAACGACCTCGACGAGGCGGTTGTTTCGGCGAACGCGTTTGCCTTGCTGTTGGACCTGCTGCTGGATTGAGATGAGGTCCAGGTTGCCGATCATCTGCTTCGGAATTAGGAGCGGCTCGTTCTGCAGCCGACTCAACAGCTCCCGGATCGAATCGGCGTGAAACGTCGAATAGGCCGTATGACCGGTTGCGATGGACTGGAAGAAGGTATGGGCGACCTGGCTCTCGGTCCGGATCTCGCCCACAATGAGGTACTCCGGACGCTGGCGGAGCGCGGTTTGGAGGAGGTCGTACATCCCGATGGCTCCCTGGCCACCGGCGGTCACGGCCTCACGGGTGACGCTCTGCACCCAGTTGTCGTGGGGGAGCGTGATCTCGGGCGTGTCCTCGATGGAGACCACCTTGCTCCCCGGCGGGATGAACATAGAAACCGCGTTCAAGCTCGTGGTCTTCCCTGACCCGGTGCCGCCGGCGAAGAGTAGTGACGCGTGATTTTCCACGGCGACCCAGAGGAAGGCCATCTGGTCCAGTGAGAAGGTCCCCCAGTTGATCAGGTCGATGGGGGTGAATGGGACTTCGGCGAACTTCCGGAGTGTGAAGTTCGATCCGTGGGTCGTCACCTCTCCTCCGAGCGTGAGCTGCACCCGGGAACCGTCCGGGAGACTCGCATCGACCAACGGGTCTGCGACCGAGAGATGCTTTCCGGCCCGCTGGGCGAGTCGGACCACGTAGTCGTCCAACCGTTCTTCATGGAAGGAGAGGTTTGTTCGGAGGTCTCGGTAGCCGTGGTGGTAGACGAACACCGGCATGTCGGACCCGTCACAAGAGATATCTTCGACATTACGATCGCGGAGAACGGGGTCGATCTTCCCATAGCCGAGGAAGTCGCGGCGGAGGAAGTATTGGAGTTTCCGGAGGGTCCCTTCGGCGACGGTGGCGGCGTGCTCGCGCATAACGCGCTGTACCTCGGTATCGAACACCGCCTCGCGGTCGACCTCGCCTTCATACTCCTTATACATCAGGTCACTTCGCAGTGCCCGAATGAGATCCTCCCGGACGTACTCCCCGAACATATCTAAGGTCGGCTCGACGACGTGGTATCGGTTCGTATTGGTGGCTTCATCATACAAAACGGTGACATAGGCGTACGGTCGGTTCACCCAGTATCGCTCGATTTCCCGAAAGTCGTCGAGGTAGCTGAAGTCAAAGAACTCCTCCTCGATGTACGTCTCCGATGGTCGACCGAAATCCCCATTCTCCGGTGGGTCGAGCGAATCGAAGGCCGACTTTACGGACGCACACACGGCTTCTTCGACGGTGTGAGGGGAGGGCTGATCATCGGGAACCGTGGCGAAGGATGGGGCCGAGCCAGTGCTCTCGGTCGAACGGTTTTCAGCGGCCTCATCTGAATGGCCGTCTCCGGGGACCGAGGATGTCTCTCCTGGGTTCGACGTGCCTTCAACCATTATTGTATTGAACTATTTAGCCCCCCACGAGTTGGAGCAAACCACCCCTCGCGAGCACGGAGTAGCGTAAGCACCCTATTCGGTTAGAACCAGCACCCAAATGTATGGGGCCGACACGCCAGCCATACCCACATGAAAGGGGTGGCGCTGTTCACGTCTCCGACATGTAGGATGCGAATAAAAAATCAGATACGTTCTGAGCCCCTGCTCGGTTTTCACTTCTTCCTGAATTTCGGCTGGCTCTTCGGTCTCTATTACTTGCTGGTCGTTATTCCGGAATTGGGCCGCAACCTCGTCGGAGAAGAGTTCCGAGGGGCGGTTCCCTACGATTTCCGTGTCATCAGCAAACCCGAAAAGATCTCGAAAGTTCTGATTTATCAATTTGAATCGACTGTCGAGATCTCGTATCCAGATTGATGCTTGGACGCTATCAAGGACTCCCTGTAATTGATGATTCCGCTCTCGAAGTTCACGTTCCCAATCCTTCCTCTCGGTGATATCTCGGATACTGTAGAGCCTGGATCCATTCTCGATATCGACCTGTCGGACGGTCACTAATACGGTGTGATCGGCCCCGTGTTTGTCGGTGAGAGCCGTCTCGATATTCGTTACCTCTCCGTCAGTTCCCAGAGCATTGGGCTCAATGATACGCTCGCCGAATAACGCCTCGATAGTTCCGAGATTGGCTACTTCCTCGGCATCATACCCGAAGATGAAATGGACATTCGGGCAGATATATGTGAACTGACCGTCGTCATCGGTGACAAGCACCGATTCCCGGATATTTGAAAGGACGGTCTGGTGGAGTTGATTCAGGCGCGTGATTTCCTGCTCATCCTCCCTGCGACTCAACTCTTCGCTTATCCACTCGGCGACCGTTCGGATAAAGGCCTGTTCGCCATCGGTGAAGGGTTCCTGGCGCGAATTGGGACTGGAGAAGTTTAGGGTGCCATATCGGTTATCTTCAACAAACACCGGCTCGCCGAGGTAGGCTTCGAGGCCAAGATCCTGGTACGCGGGGTGGTCTTTGATGCCGCCATCGGTCGGGCTGTGAAACGAGACTGGTCCATCTGCCTCGTATACGAGCGAACAATACGTGTTTCTGAAATCAAGTACCTCACCTTGAGTGATCGACCCATCAGGGGTCACAACGTTCCTTACCGTGTAATCGGGGGGCTCGATGTGTGAGAGAATACCGATATCGAGATCGAGATAATCCACCCCGACGCCAAGCAGTTCAGATATCTGCTGGTCGAATGATAGCGTAGAGTCATTGACGATGTCAAGAAATCGTTCGAAGGCGCGATTTTGACGCTCTTTTTCGGTTACGGTGGCTTGAAGGTGTGACTTTGTCTCACGAAGTTCCTTCTCTCGCTGTTTTTGCTGGGTGATGTCACGCCCCTCCGGGACGAGTAATGTCACCTCCCCCTGGTGGTCGAAAATGGGCCGAACCGAGAAGTCTATGATCGCTTTTCGATTGGCGCCCTGCACTTGAACCTCGTCTCGGAATAGCTCACCGTGCCGAGCTTGATCAACGGCCTCTTTAGCTGCTGATTGGGCGTTTTCGTTCGACTTGAACCAGTCCGTTTCCCAAAGCGATTTCCCGACGACCTCCTCCCGATTCAGCTCTCCAATGCCATCTCATTTTGGTAATTGGAGGGGATCCACTAGCCGAGCGACCCTTCCATCTCGAGCTCGATCAGGCGGTTGAGCTCGACGGCATATTCGATCGGCAGTTCCTCCGTGATCGGTTCGATGAACCCGGCCACGATCATCTGTTTGGCGTCGTCGTCATCCAGCCCGCGGGACTGCAGATAGGAATCAAATGCGGCATACTAAGTATCAAACCCGGTTCTTCACATCGGTGACCTCTCCTTCCGCTGACTACATCGTGTATGAATTTAGCCAACTATCTCGACCTCGCCGCACGGGATCGGCCGGAGGTCACGGCGCTATTTAATCGAACGGACAGAGGTTGGAGCGTCCAATCCGGCCAATGATTGGCAGTGCAAATACGTCGGTGGAGACGCTTCGGCCCCGAAGAGCCACCGATATCGGGAATAGACCCATATGAGTACCTACTCTAGATGGGGCGCTTAGGTGATCGGCGGAGTCGGACAGGCCTGGTGCTGCTAGTCGTTTTGGTAGAGAAAATCTGCGTCGGCCCGATGCATCTTGTTGCCGGATTCGTCATGAGGTTAGCCGGTCGCGTTATAGGTGACCTCAACGGACGCCGACACGGTCACCGAGCCTGTTTCAATGCTGGTACCGCCACCACCGCCATCCATCGCAGCCCGCTCGTACCGTGGTTGGCGAAACGAGACGTCACGTGTCGAGACTGTGCTCACACCTGTGACAGAGAGATCGGATTCGTCGGCCAGCGTATCGGCTTGGGCGCGTGCGTTTTCCATTGCGTCCGTCAACGCATCACGGCGCAGCTCACGACGGGTCTCCTCCGAGAGCGTATACCTGACGTCGTGGATGTTCGTCACACCTGCATCGACGCTGGCATCGATCACCGACCCGAGGGTATCGAGATCCTTGACCTCTATCAGGAGGACGTGACGGGCTCGATAGCTTGTCTCGGTGGGGCCCTCCGCTGACTTTCGATGATCGCGGTCCTGTCGGAGGTCGTAATCGACCGTTCTGATCTGGTCTGATTCGATCCCCATTTCGGACAGGGCTGACCGGACGGTTGAGATGTTATCGCCAACCTGTGAGCGGGCGGTCGTCGCGTCATCAGCCGTCACTTCAACACCGACTCGAAGGATCCCCAAGTCGGGCTGGGCGTCAGCCTGACCGCTGGCCGACACTTGGATCGTTTGACTCGCGCCGGCGGGCGCGGACGATGCGGGGGCCTCAGAGCCGAGACCGGCGACAGCGACGCCGGCTCCAACCAGCGTCAATGTCAACGCGAAAGCACCGATCAGGGCGAACAGTCGTCGTATCATTGCAACCGGGTATACCCTCCATTAATGCAAGTACTTCTTGTAAGGACAAATCATGATTTCACCGTACGTACTGCAAGCATATGGGCGGAATCTCGTCGCGGAATTCGGTTTAGAACGAGAGCGATATCAGTGGCATTCTCACGAAACACGCACGCGCCTGGCGAGTAGCTTACGAGCCGGTCCGGTCGGACCGTAACCCCACCGTGACGGTCCTATGCCACTAATCCCGCTTTAGCATCACCGCCATTGTGACCGCCCTGGTTGATACTCCCCCGATTTTCGCCTTGCCCCGTCACATTCGATCGATGTTAGATCCCGGATGAACTGCCACATCCTGCGGCCTGTCGTCGAGCCGGCCGGCGACGACCACAACCGCGAATATATGGCCCGCTACGACTGGCCCAAGGCTCTGCTCATAGCGCCGGGCTCGAGCGCCCGCCGACCCCGCCTGGCGGTATGTCGACAGTGAGGCCGCCGCTTGACAGCTCGCTGACGGGGCGGATGCCCTGATGTTAACATTAGCCCAATGATATTTATTATCTGATCCGACGAATCTTTTCCGATGAAAACACTCATTCACCTGACCAGTGAAAACGAAGGCGATGCCGGTCACGCATTACGGTCGGCTTCCCTAATGCTGAATCACGATGAACTTTCGCCCGAAGACGTAGTCGTCCTACCCCACCGATGGGGGGTCAAGTTATTCACGCCGGATTCGCCACTTGCAGATAGAATTCTTAATGTACTCGAAAAGGGCGTCACGGTCAAGCTTGGAGCGACCTGTTTCGACGCAAACGACCTCCCTCGGGAAGCTATTGAAGGGATTGAGATCGTCCCCAGTGGCGTTAGTGAATCCGTGCGGCTGCAATCCGAGGGCGACAATTACGTGAAAATTCCCTGATCTCAATCAGTTAATCTGCCCGAAACGTTGATCGGATTTCCGCTACGGCAGCGCCCTTCCGAACGACATGGCGTGAGTGTCCCGCCGTCGTGGGAACTCGACTTCGTCGGCTCGCTCGTGTTCATTGGTCTCCTGAACAGCATGAGCAAGACCCAGACTACCGCCATCGGGACGGTGGTCGCCGGTGTCGTTTCTCTCATCCAGTATAGTCTATCAGGAGGCCTATCTCTGGCTCCAAGCGAGAGCATCAATCAGCTGAGGGATAGAGCTCCCCTATCCGTACTGTGATATGCTAACTGTTTCCATGAACGCCACCTGCCCTATTCGGCTCTCCGATCTGAATATTGTGGGAGATACGTGCACAAGGTTCTGCACAGCTATCCGATCATCTCCAGATGTCGAACCACCGTTCCCCGCCGTATTTGTTGGAACAACTCGGGCCTTTTATCGAGATGAGGTTCGACTGGGAATCGTTTGCGACTAACCGGGTCTAGCCGATCCCGGGTGGCCATGTGACAATACCCTCTGCGGGCCCAAGGGTGGCCCGATTGTAAGCGTCCGAATACTTTAGCGGCCACTGAACCGTCTCCTGGAAGCGTTCATTCGCCTCATCGTGGCCTCGAACATCGTCCCAACGTCCCGTCCGGGACCTCGACGATCACCTCGCGGAGTGCCGAGGGCGCGATGCCTTTCAGCGCTTCCTTGAAGGCGTTCCCGGTACCTACGATTCACCCACCCAATGAGAGACTGGATACGCCGCCACTTGAGCGACCGCCCCCGAACCGGCATCGATGGCCATCGGTCTCGCATCCGAGGGGTCGGGCAGGATGTCCGCCGGCGAAACCGGCGGCTACTTAACACCCTTCCGCTTGGCGGGCTCGCCCGCGAGCCACGACGCCAACTTCGCGAGCGCCCGGCCCCGATGGGAGATCGCGTTCTTCTCCGTCGTACTCATCTCGGCCATCGTTTGCCCGTCATGTTCGAAGATCGGGTCGTACCCGAACCCACCCGTGCCGCGGGGCGCTACGATCCTGCCGGGGACGGCCCCCTCGAAGGTCTCGACCTGTTCGCCGTCGCAATAGGCCACGACGCAACGGAACGTGGCCCGCCGGTCGTCCTCGTCGCTCGCGAGCTCCCATACCCGCTCGTAGCCGATAGTGTGGTCGACGTAGGAGGAATATGGACCGGGAAAGCCGTCGAATGGGTCGATGAACAGGCCGGCGTCGTCGACGATGACGGGGTCGCCACCCGCGGCATCGAACGCGTCGCGGACGCCGGCCTCGGCGATTTCGTGCAACGAATCGGACTGGATCTCGACGTAATCGTAATCGAACTGTTCGACGTCGACCGGGAGGTAGTCCCGGGCCTCGCGGAGTTTGCCCTCGTTCGTCGTGACGAACTTGAGCATTCGGCGGCGGATTACTCCTCGACGACGACCTCGACGGGCTCGCCCTCGCTCTCGACCTCGACGGACTCGCCGTTCGAGCGGCGCTGCTGCCAGAGCATCACACCCGCGGCGGCGAGTACGACCCACGACCGCCAGTTGGCGAGGTTGAGCGTGTAACCGATGCCGAAGGGCTTCTCGACGAGCATACCCTTGCCGGGTTTCCAGTAGCCCTTGAGCATCCGGCTGAACTTCGGTCGCTCGAAGTTGTACGGGATACCGAGGATGCTACCCGATGCTGGTTTGTCTGCCATACCCCTCGGTACGTCAGGCGAGGATAAGGTCCTTTGGTCTGGTTCTCACGGGATGAGAACGGTCCGCGATCGTGCCGCCTGTGGGGGCTCGTGGACACAATCGGCGTCGGCAGAACAGGTCCGTTCGGATGCGTTGTCGGTCCGCGGCGAACGTGCGCAGCCCAGCGGCCACATCCCCGCATCGGACTCGACAACCGATACGCCCAGTCGAGTTCCGCGAAGGCCATCCAAGCCAGGACCCGTGAGGCGAGTTTGTCGACCGCGAACACCACGAAGGACGGCACCCCGCTGGCGGTCCCGATCATGACCACTATCCCCTTTAATCCGAAAGCCGCGGGACACCTTGAACCAGCTATAGTACCCGTTAGAATTAATTACACATAAATTGGAGCTACAGTTGATGGGGCACCTGACCGATATTTCCGTCGACGACCTTCAGCAGGCACTCGAATCGACTGACGAGAAAACACCGGCATTACGGCTTATTGCGGCCATTGCGTACAAGAACGGCATTTCGCAATCCGAACTCGCCGAGTGGTTCGATGTCCAGCGGAAGACGATCTATAACTGGCTCACGAGGCTCGAAGACCAGGATCTCAACGACGCTATCCGTGACGAACATCGCGCCGGTAGGCCGAGAAAGCTATCTGAGGAGCAGCTCGGTGAACTCCGAGAAATCCTCCAAAAACCGCCGACTAAATCGGGGCTCGATGCTCCAGCCTGGACTACAGAGCTGCTACAGGAGTTCATTCGAGATCGATTTGAAATCGATTACTCACAACCGAGTTGCCGGCGGCTGCTGAAGGAGGCCGGCCTGAGCTATCAAACACCCCGAAAAGCCGCCGCCGAGGCCGATCCCGAGGACCGCGAAGCGTTCGAACAGGAGTTAAAAAAACTCGGTCACGTCTGGATGCCAAGCTGATCTGTATCGACCATACGCGGCCATCCGTTCGGGTCGAACCGACCCAAGCCTGGTTTCCTCGTGAGTCGAAGCCGTCGGTCGAATTATCCGGACAACGCGACTGCACTGGTGTACTCGGTGCGGTGTCGGAAGATGGCGAAGAATTCGACTGTCATTCGGACGAATACATCACCGCCGAGCATGCGCGGAAATTCATCTTGGCGCTGAGTAACGAATTTGACGAAGACCTCATCGTCGTCCCCGATGAAGCGCCATATTTTCGGGCCTCATAGGTCACCGACCTTGGTGATCGAGACGGGCTCGAATTCGTTCAACTCCCACCATATTCGCCCGATATGAACCCCGTCGAAAAGTGCTGGCGACAGCTAAAAGCGTTCCTGAAGAATCGATATTATGAGGGACTGCCTGACTTGAAGCAGGCGATTCAACGCGGGTTGGACATTTCAACTATTAATACGAGTAATTACTTGTGACGTTTACTATAGGTCAGAAATCGACGACGAATCGGAGCCGGACGCCTCCGTCCCAGAACCACCGCCCCGGGGCGACAGAGAGGGGAGCCCGGCGGGCAATCCGTCCGTTCGGGAGCAGTCTCACGCCCTTATATGTTCAGAGGCTCGCTTGAAAGTTCGCCGAAGACCTCACGACGGACCGACGTCGGAACACCTTTCAGCGGGGCTATCGTGGCACGGTTCCATGCCGGTTGAAATCGCTCCAAACGTCTACGACATTACCTGTCGGGACGACCCCGACGGAAAACGCTACCGGGTGTTCCTGTCAACCATCGACACCCCGACGCTGTTCGATACCGGGTTCGACGACACCGTCGACGCCCTCGCTGACGGCATCGATGCGATCGGCACCGACCCGGAGCGGGTAGTCATCACCCACGCCGATCCTGACCACGCCGGCGGCCTCGACTCGGTCGTCGATCGGTATGGCCTCGAAACGTTCGTGCCCCAGCTGTCGGACCTGGACCTGCTCGGTATCGATACCGTTCCCGACCACCGCTATGGCGATGGCGATCAGATCGGCCGATTTACGGCGGTTCACACCCCGGGCCACGAACCGGACAACCACGTGCTCGTCAACGAGACCGCCGGGATCGCGGTTATGGGCGATGCGGTCTCGGGCGCGGATCAACGCGGCTTCGAGCCGGGCCGGTTCCATCTACCCCCGGCCATCTACTCGAAGGACCTGAACCAGGCCGAGGACAGCCTCGAACCACTGTTGAACTACGAATTCGACGTCGGCCTGGTGTTCCACGGCTCGTCGGTGACGGAAAACGCGAGCGTTATCCTCGAGCGGTACGTCAACTTCCCCGGCAAGTGACGGGTGGCTAGCGAGTGGGGAGCACCCGGCCGGCAACTGTCGGTCATACATTTTCGTGCGAACCGGCCTCACCGCACGCCGGGTATGAAACACTGCTCAGAGTGCGAAGGCGAATTGAAGACGCCACGCGTCGGGTGAGATATTTTGGATTATGCGGTCTGTGGCCACCGGGAATGGCCATGAGTCGTCCTGTAAAGTCCGATATCTAGACCCCACTCCGTGACCGACCAAAACCCAGGTTCCCGCTCGGGAAGGGGGTTGGATCGATCGGAAGGACGCCAGCGGCCCCGGCGTCGGAGTCCATTGCGTGGTCGATAGCCATCGCGATCCACGTCACGCGGTCGATTAACGCGGGCTAGCCGCTCGTGGGAGTTAGAAGGATGTGAACCTCGTGTCAGCATCGATCGGTCCATCTCGATCACTTCTGGGTCGTCGACGGCAGCGGGCCTAGACACGGGACCACCGACGCTGCCTTCGTCGTATGGTGCGGTTCACCCGAACAAACTGTCGGCGGTGGCCGCCCCGACTACGCTGAACACGGCCCCGATAGAGACGGCTTTGGCGGTCGTGAGTACGGAGTGGCCGAACGTCTCGGGGGCGTTGAAGACCAGCGCCAGGATCGTCACCGACGCGTAGGCGACGAAAAGCAGCGAGAGGTATCGGATCGGGACGACGCCGGCAACCCTCGCCTCGGCTTCGGGGTCCTGGTCCTCCGTGGTTTCGTAGAGCGCCCCGTAGCCGATCCCGAAAACCATGACCACCGTGATCGCCCACTGCAGGCCGTTCATCGTTGCCGCGAGCGACCACACCTCCTCGGTGACTACGAACGGCGCCGAGAGGATGAAGCCCCCCACGATCTGTTGGGCAACGTCGTCGACCCCGAAAATGCGGCGCTGGGCGAGGTGATCAACGACTCGCCTGGTCCGTCGCAGGGTCCGGCGGTGCTCGGTCGAATCCTCGGCCGCCTCGAGCTCCTCCAAGTCTTCGATGATCTCTTCGAAGTCCTCCTCGTCGAGGACCGGCTCGTCACCGTCCATCGTCTCGTTCCCACTCCTGCCGCCCACCTCGGTCTTTCGGCTGGGTCATCCTGTTTGATACCGACCCCGGGCCTCGATCCCGTGCAAGCGGTCGATGACGGTCCGATCGCCGACCTCGAGATAGCCAGCTTCGGCCGCCGCCCGCAGCGGCTCGGGGTCGTCGGCCGTTCCCGCAAGGCTCTGAAACAGCACGTGCAGGTCCATCGCGAAGTCCTCGATGTCGTCGGAGTGATAGCCCAGGCCGAAGTCGATTAGGTACGTACGACCGTCAATGCGAACGTTGCGCGTCGTTGGGTCGCCGTGGACGATTCCCGCATCGTGGAGCGTTGCGAGCCACCGGCCGACCGCCTCGAGCCGGTCCGGGTCCAGCCGTTCCTGAAGGTCCACGTCCCCGACGTGCGTGAACACGATAGTTGCTGCCTCGGGGTCGATATCGCGGATGACCGGCGTCGGCACGCCGAGCCGCCTGGCCTCGTGGGTCAGCCGCGCCTCCATCGCGGTCCGCTGGCGGCGGAGCCGCTCGTCCAATTCGGAATGGCGGTACCCCTTCGTCACCCGGGATTTCGTGACCGCCCCATCGTCGAACTCGACTACGGCCTCGGCGCCGCGGATCGTCCGGTCGTCGGGGTGCACTCTGGCGACGGACTCGCCGTCGCGCCACGTGACGAACGCCTGATCCGGCCGGAACTCCGGCCTAACCCGCGAGTCGTCGATCGGGAGGGTGTCTCCAGCCGCGTACATCTTCGCCCCCAGGACGGCGATCATCCCCGCGTTGTCGGCGAGATACTCGTTCGCCGGCGCGAAGAAGTCCGCCCCGCGATCGTCGCACATCATCTCGAGCATGGCCTGCAGTCGGGCGTTTTGCCCGACCCCGCCCCCGAGGACGAGTTCGTCGCGGCCGGTGAGCGACAGCGCGCGCTCGGCCACCTCGGTCAGCAT
>CAYOLR010000035.1:0-18048 GCA_964404815.1 uncultured Halobacteriales archaeon | reverse complement strand
CCGGCACCGCGCAGTCGAAGATCGACGCGCTGAACGACGCGGGCGTCCCCGTCGGCGACACCCCCGAGGAGGTCGCCGACCACGTCGAGAACGTACGATGACGGTCGACGTTGGCGACCGCGCGCCCGACTTCACCGTCCCGCTTGCGGGTGGCGAGGCCTACAATGACGTCGAGGCGTTCACGCTTTCGGAGGCGCTCGGGACGGGTCCGATCGTCCTGGCGTTTTTCCCGGCGGCCTTCACGAGCGGCTGTACGGACGAGCTCTGTACCTTCCGGGACGAGCTCGTCTCGTTCGACGAGCTGGACGCGACCGTCTACGGGATCAGTACCGACCTCCCGTTCGCCCTGAACGTCTTCGCGGCCCAGAACGATCTCAATTTCCCGCTGTTGAGCGACTACCGGAACGAGGTCATCCGTGACTATGGCGTCGTCCTCGAGGGGATGTATGACGTCGTCGACGCGGCGGAGCGGGCGGTGTTCGTCCTGGATGCCGAGGGGATCGTGACGTATCGGTGGATCAGGGAGGGCGACAACCCCGATTTCGGCGAGCTGGTGGCCGAGGTCCGAGCCGCGGTCGAGACGGCGGCCGCGGACTGACGCGCGTCACACATCCGGCAGACGTTTACCCCGACGCTGTCATGCAATTTTTTCACCCATAGCCCCCTGTATCAGGCCATGGAAAGCTTGGATGATACCTTCGGCCCCCGGGTCCCCCTCGGGAAGCGCACGCGGCTCCTCGGTGGCTTCGTCGTCCTCCTGTGCGGCGTGCCGGTCGCGGCGATCGCCATCCACCGTCTCGTCATCGGCGTGTCTTCGGCCTGGATCCCACCAGCGGCGGCGGCACAGACGGCGGTCGCGTTGAGCGGGCTGTTCATCCCGGCAGCGTTCGCCCTGGCGGTCCTCCGTCTCCCGGCCGCCCGGCCCGTCAAGTTGGCGGCTGTGGGCGGGATGGTGGCGGCGACGCTCGCTATCGCCCTGTTCCTGATCACCGTTTCGCCCGGTGCCTTCCGGGCCGGCGTGGTCCCCCCGATCGTGGGACTCCTCTACCTGGCCGGCGGGCTCGTGTCGGTCACCGCGCCGCTCGCGACGATGCTCGCCTCGATCGATGCCGAGGGGGATCGATCGCGCTCGACCCGTCAGGGCCGAATTCCGGGGGAGCGCGGGCCGGGGCCGTCAGACAACCCGCTCCCGACCGACGGTGGTCAGGAGCCCGACCGGCTCGATTTCCTGCTCGACGACCGATAGCCGACCTTATTGGACCCGCGATCGTGGTCCGCTTCCATGGACAAGCACGGCGGGTCGGGCTTGCAGGGGACGATCGACGGAACCCTCATCAGGGGCGGAACGAGCAAGGGCCTCTTCGTCCGCGAATCGGCCCTTCCGCTCCCCGGGGACCGTCGTGACGACCTCGTCCTCGAACTCTTCGGCTCGCCCGACCCGCTCCAGGTGGATGGGATCGGCGGGTCCCATTCCCATACCAGCAAACTCATGATCGTGTCGGCGGCCGACCGCCAGGGTGTCGACATCGATTACACGTTCGGACAGGTCGGCGTCGACACGGCGGTCATCGACTGGAGCGGGAACTGTGGCAATCTGACGAGTGCGGTCGGCGTTTACGCGCTTCGCGAGGGCATCGTCGAGCCGACCGCCCCGGAGACGTCGCTTACCCTCTACAACACGAACACCGATACCACGGTCGAGCAGACGATCCCGATCGAGGCGGGGGAACCGGCGGTCGAGGGCGAGTATGCGATCGACGGGGTTCCCGGGCGCGGTGCGCGGATCGATTCCCGATTTCTCGATCCCGCCGGCGGGGTCACCGGGAGCCTGTACCCCTCGGGGCAACCCGTCGACCACCTCGACGTCGACGGCGACCGGATCGAGGTCTCGCTCGTCGACGTCGCCAACCCGAATGTCTTCGTGCGGGCCGCGGAGCTGGGGCTCACGGGGACAGAGCTCCCGGCCGACCTCGCCGAGGACGAGGCGCTCGTCGATCGCGTCGAACGGATCAGGGCCCACGGGGCGGTCCGGATGGGCCTCGCGGACGATCCGGCGAGTGCGACGGCCGATCGCCCCGGCATACCACAGATCGCGGTCGTTTCGGAACCGCAACCGTATACCTCCTCGCTCGGCGACCGCGTTGGTGCTGACTCGATCGATATTACGGCGCGGATCTTCACGACCGGAACACCGCATCACGCCTATGCCATGACGGGCGCGATGTGTCTGGCAGCGGCCGCGCGGTTGCCGGGGACCATCCCAAACGACACCGTCGCCCCGGGGTCGACGGTGACGATCGGCCATCCCAAGGGCCGGATAACGGTGGGCGTTGAAACCACGACCAAGGACGTCGAGCACGTCACCGTCGGTCGGACGGCCCGGCCGTTGATGGATGGGGCGGTCTACTTCCGACCGATCGGCGACCTCGGCGGATTGGTCGATGGGTAATTCGGGAACTGTCTGGTGGTTTCCGCGATAATATTCACCGAAACCCGCCCCAAGGATAACATACGCCAGCGGAGCAGCGGGGAGACCAGCTCTCGTAATATATCCGCCTTTTCTACTTAATCGGACTGGCCAGAAAAATCGCCCATTACGTATGGGTCGAATGGTCCAACGCCCGGCTATGCAATCCCCGGGTCTGGGTACCCCGAGTCTCTCTCCTCTACGCCGACTGAAGGTAACCGAAAACCGCGCGACGCAGATCAGGTGGAGGGGACGATGATCGACACGATCAAGGCCCTCGTGATCGGCCGCGCCACCCCGCAACCGGTCTATGAGTGTCGGAAATGCGGGACCTCGGTCCGGAAGGAGGTCGATACCTGTCCCGCGTGTTCGTCGGACTCGATCGTCCATTACGAGATCGGGTGAGTGAGGCCCTCGCCCGGGACTCCCCCGACCCGGGGGTCGCTGGTCGACCTAACGATTAGATCCCCGAGTAACTGTCAATTGTTCAGCCCGGTCTGGGCCACCCAGGTACCACTGGTTTGCCGCTACACTGGAGTGATTCACCGGTAATGGGTTGGCCAAGGCTCCCCGATCGAGCCACCGGCAAAAATCGTTCGAATGGAAGCGCGAGCCGTCAATCCGAAGGTCGGGTAATTACCGTTATCAGTGCCTGAGAACCGCGTACTCGACTTATGCCGCTGGTCGTCGTATCGGTCACTGTGACCATCATGTTCGACGAAATACTCGTCCCGACCGACGGCAGCGAGGCGGCCGAGCACGCGATCGAGACGGCGATCGCCATCGCGGGCGCGTTCGACGCCCGGGTTCACGCCCTCTACGCGATCAGTCTCCAGCCGTATTACCCACTTGAGTTGACCATGGAACGGGTCGTCGGCGTGCTCGAACGAGAGGGAGAGGAGGCGATCGGCAAGATCGCCGACGCTGCGGCGGCGGTCGGACTCGCTCACGAAACGGAAGTCACCCGCGGGACGCCCCATCAGGCCATCAAGCAGTACGCGGATGCCAACGATATCGACCTGATCGTGATGGCGACCCACGGACGGTCGGGCATCGACCGCACCTTGCTCGGAAGCGTCACCGAACGGGTCCTGCGCTCGTCGTCCGTTCCAGTCTTGGCGGTAACGGTGGGGGATGACTGAGCCGGGTCGATCGGTATCGCGAATCGCGGTTGATAGCGTCTGACGTGCGGGAGCCACCCGTGGCAGGATTGCTCACGGAACCCTTATCCGGCGGTGGTGGATATTACTATCTGTAATGTCAACAGGCAAAGTCGCCTTTTTCCATTCGCGGAAGGGCTACGGTTTCATCGAGACTGACGATTCTGACGACGACGTTTTCGTTCACATGGACGACGTTTCCGGCGCCGACCTCGACGAGGGTGAGGAAGTCGAGTTCCAGGTCGAGGACGCCCCCAAGGGGCCTCGCGCGACGAACGTCGTTCGCGCCTAACTCGAGCCAACAAACTGCGAGCACCGTTTTCCGACTATCCATCGCCGAGTCACCGGTATCGCTCGGCGGATAACCATCTGATTTCTTTAGCGGCCGGCTCCTATCGTCGCTCGATGGAGGTTCTGGTCACCGGGGCGACGGGGTTCGTCGGCAGCCGCCTTGTCCCGGTCCTGCTCGAAGCAGGCCATTCGGTCACGGCACTCACGCGCGACCCCGATCGATATCAGGGGCCCGAGGACGTGACCGTTGTCGAAGGTGACCTCCTGGACCCGGATTCGTTGCTGGGGGACTTCGAGGGGATCGATGTGGCTTACTATCTCGTGCATTCCCTCTCGGCGGGGTCGGATTTCGCCGATCGGGATCGACGGGCGGCCCGGAACTTCGCCGCGGCAGCCGGCAACGCCGGCGTCGACCGGGTGATCTACCTCGGAGGGTTGGGGGAGACTGGGGCCGAACTCTCGGAACACCTCAGGTCGCGACGCGAGGTCGAGGACTACCTCGCCGAGGGCGATTACCAGCTGACCACGCTCCGGGCGGCGATCATCATCGGTGCGGAGAGCGCGAGCTTCCGGATGGTCAGACAGCTGGCCAAACGGCTCCCGGTCATGATCACGCCGAAGTGGGTCCAGACGGCGTGCCAACCTATCGCAATCGACGACGTCGTCGCCTACCTGGCGGGCGTCCTCGATGTCCCCGAGACGGCCGGGGACACCTTCGAGATCGGGGGACCAGACGTCATCACCTATGGCGAGATGCTCCGGCGGACGGCCGATCAGGTCGCCGGTCGGGCGCCGCTCATCATCCCCGTCCCGGTCCTCTCGCCGCAGCTATCGGTCTACTGGGTCGATCTGGTCACCGACGTGCCCAAACACGTCGCCCATCCGCTGATCTACGGGTTGAAGAACCCCGTGGTCGTGACGGACGACCGAATCCGTGACCTGGTCGATGTCGAGCTCACGCCGTTCGACGCCGCGGTCGAGCGGGCGCTCGCCCAGTAAACTTCACTCCTCATCGGCGATCTCTGCGTGGTCCTCGACGCGCCGGCTGACGTCGAGACGGTAGTTCTTGAGGATGTCACGGCCGAGGAGGACGGGATGGTTCATGTGCGTTCGATCCTCGATGTTCGCTGCGACGGTGTGTTGATCGCCACCGATCCCGACGACGAGGTCGACGACCGGCCGGGTTTTGGCCTGTTTGGAGCTCCCGGACCGGACGCGCGAGACCGTGTGGATCGGCCCCGCACCGATATCGGCGGCCAATCGGAGGTCGATGCTCGTCCGGGCGGCCCCGGTGTCGGATTTCGCAACGACGGTTTTCGTCCCGCTGGTCCCGCTCACGACGACCTGTTCGGTGAACCCGATGGTGATGGGCTCCTCGAATGACACCGGCGAGGGAACCGGCTTACACGAGGGGACCGAGTCATCTAGCGTCGAGGAGAGGTCATGGACCCGCTCAGGATCGACCGACCCGCCGGCCGTTTCGATGGCGAGTTGGGCGATCCGTGGTGCCGGGCTGAAGCCTGTGGCCTGATAGAGTCCTTTGAACCCGGCCGTAGGGTTGACCTCGAGGACGAACCAGCCGTCGTCACCCTCGATGAGGTCGACCCCCGCGAAATCCAGCCCCATCGTGTCAGCGGCCCGTCGCGCGATGCCGAGAGCCTCGTCCGGGGCCGAGTCCGTGGCGTCCTCGACGGCCCCGCCCAGGGCGACGTTCGTCCGCCAGTCGCTCTCGGCCGCATAGCGGAACATCGCCCCGATAACCTCGCCATCGACGACGTAGACGCGGAGGTCCCGCGGCTTGTCGCCCGTCCGGCCCACGAGTTCCTGGAGGAACGCCCGCCGTTTCCCCACGCTCGCCGTGAGCATGTCGGTCCGGCCGACCTTCCACGTGCCCCCGCCGTGGGTGCCGATGGCGGTCTTGTAGTCGCGGAGCTTGTTGAGTTGGTCGGTGCTGAGGGCCATGGCGGTCTTCGGCACCGGCAGTTCGTCGCCGACCAGCGCGGATGCGGAGGCGATCTTGTATGCCGCGCGGGCGGTCGCGTCCGGCGAGTTCAGCATCGGCCTGATGTGCTCGAGCGTCTGTGCCAGCCCGAGTTCCTCGGACGGTTGATCGGTGTTGGAGAGCAGGAGGCGGTTCGCGATGACGTCGACGTCCGGGCGGAGATCTGCCGCCCCGTCGTCGAACCTGATCACGGTGTTCTCCTGCCGGAGCCACTCGGGTTCGTGGCCGAGCGCTTCCACGGCGTTCAGGATGGCCTTCGTCTCCTTACTGTTGTGGAGGCTCAGCACGCCGACACGTACCGGCTCCGCACTCATCGATCGGTCCCCCACGGGTGAAAACTGCTATCAGTGACAGGCATCGATGGTCGATGGGAAGGCAACGCCCCCCGGACGGGTATAACTCATGGAGCGGTCGGTGGCATACTTTTAATAGCCGACTCGACGGCCATCCCCGCGGGATCTCCGATGACAGTCTCAGAGGTACACGCGTTCAACACGGCGGACTGGGCGCTCGACAACAGCTTCATGGTACAGCTTCAGGACCCGGGCGAACCGTATACGGCGACCTGCCCGTTCTATCTGCTCGAACATCCCGAGGGGTTGGTCGTCGTCGATACCGGCGTTAGCCACGACCTCCTCGACGATCCCGCGAATTACGGCCTGTGGGGGGCCGAGTTCATGGAGGCGTTCCTCCCCGGGATCGAATGGGACGAGAGCATGCATCCACGCAGCCACCTCGAGGCCATGGGGTACTCGCCCGCCGATGTCGACACCGTCGTGATGACCCACCTCCACTCTGACCACGCCGGCCATATCGACACGTTCCCCGACGCGGAGTTCATCGTGCAGCGACGCGAGCTCCGGTACGCGTGGTGGCCGATCCCGGCCCAGGGGTTTTTCTACCTCGACGGTGACTTCGGTGTGCTCCGGTCGGACGATTACGACGTTACCGTGATCGAAGGGGAATACGACGTCTTCGGCGACGGGAGCATCGTCACGGTTCCGACGCCCGGCCACACCCCCGGTCACCAGTCCGTCATCGTCGATAAGGGGGCCGAGTCCGTCATCCTGGGGGGTGACGTCGCCCACCAGCAGGTCGGTTTTGACCAGGAACTCGTTGCGTCGTTCAACTGGAACACCCAGGCATCGATCGACTCCATTCGCAAGATCAAAAACATCGCCCGGAAGGAAGACGCGCCAGTCCGATTGGTCCACGACCGCGACGACTTCGAAGCGCTCTCGGGCTGACTAAGTTCCAAGGATCGAAGGCGAAGTCGGGCTGCCGGTTTTCACGGTCGATCGCGTCGATCCATTCGCCGTTCGCCGGGTCGAGGTCCACCCCGAGCGCGCCGAGGTTCTCCCGGAAGGGCGCGTCCGAGGAGGCCATTAAAATGATCTCGACGGTCTTTTTCGGAAGGAGGCAGGGGAGGATCGCCACGGCTGATGTGGCGTCGTGGACCTTCGCGGCCTCCACCTGCTCGGGAGCCTTTCACACCCGTCCCTTGATGATCGGCGAGTTGGCGACACGGTAAGGGTTTAATCGGAGAGGCCAACGCCGCGGAGGTATCTGCGGTCGCTGGAGAACTACGAGTTGCTCGAGTCTTCTGGACGCTCTCGAGGGACGCGGTATCGATCTCATTCACCGGAGGGCGGAAGTTTACTTTCCATCTTTACTTTCACCCCTCTAGGCGTGCGTTTACGGCATTACATTCAGGAGCTATCCACATGGCCAACCGGAAGGGCGAGCGTCGGGAGCGTGAACTCGTCAATCTCCTCGACGAGATCGGCTTTGCCGTGATGCGGGCGCCGGCATCGGGGAGTGCCACGGAGCGGGAGCTCCCGGACGTCTTGGCCGGTGACGGGGAGCGGTTCTACGCCATCGAGGCGAAGTCCTCGAGCGGCGATCCGATCTATCTCGATGGTGGGGAGGTCGAGGCGCTATGCTTCTTCGCTTCGAGCTTCGGGGCCGATCCCCGTATCGGTATCCGGTTCGACGACACCGACTGGGCGTTTTTCGACCCTGATGATTGCTACGTCACCGAGGGTGGGAACTACCGAGTCAAACGGGAGACGGCGATCGCTCACGGCGAGGATGTCTACGAGCTGAGTGGCGAGTCCAGCCAGGCTCGGTTGGATGAGCTGGTCGCGGCTACTGATTAATGGCTGTGTTGGGTTCAGAAAGTAATTCTTGGCAATCTCGGAGCAGTTGGTAATCTTGCTTCCATGGGTGCGCTACAACTTTGAATGACAGTAAGATGATAATAGACGTGTGATATTTAACACCGCGCCTATCTCACCCCACCCAGCATGTTCTCTACAGGAAGGGAGTTTTATCTGAATCGGATAGGCATTGTGTCCGAACCCGAGTGCCAGCACATCTTTTACTGATGGCCGACAAGTTCGATCATGGATCGACCGGGACCGGATGACCGAGGTGGCAGTCAGTCACCTGGTGCCGAATTCCTCTTCGAGCATACGACCGATTGTATCGTGGAGGGCACTATCCAAGACGGCGATCCGATCGTTTACCGCGTCAACGACGCCTTCGAGCGCGTCTTTGGCTTTACGACTTCTGAGCTTCGTGGGGAGAATCTGAACGACTTCATCACTCCCGACGGCAAACGAGGCGAGGTTGAGGCCGTCGATCAGGATATCCGTGAGGGTAACCTCGGTCCGCGTGAGGTGACCCGACAGACCGCCAATGGACCACGGGACTTTCTCCTCCGGGCCACTGGTGGGGAGGGTGAACTCTCCTATGCGATTTACACGGATATCACCGCCCAGAAAGAACGCGAACGGCAGCTCCAACGTGAACGAGATCGGCTCGACGAGTTCGTCAGTGTCGTCAGTCATGACCTCCGGAACCCACTGAACGTCGCCCAGGGTCGGCTCGAATTGGCGCGGAAAGAATGCGAAAGCGAGCACATCGATGCCGTAACCAGGGCCCATGACCGAATGGATTCGCTTATTGCTGATCTCCTGACGCTGGCCCGGGAAGGCGAACGTGTAAGCGAAACAGAACCCGTCGCTTTCGCGGACTTGGCTGAACGCTGTTGGGAGAACGTTGAGACGGCAAACGCGACGATTCACGTCCAAATCGATCGGACAATCAAGGCCAATCGAAGTCGAGTTGCCCAACTGCTGGAGAATCTCATTCGGAACGCGGTGGAACATGCCGGCACTGACGTGGAAATTACCATCGGGTCGTTGGATGATGGGTTCTACGTCGAAGATGATGGCCCGGGGATCCCAGAGGCTGACCGTAGCACGGTGTTCGACGCGGGCTACTCGACTACCGAAGGGGGGAGTGGTTTGGGACTTTCTATCGTCAAACAGGTGGCCACCGCCCACGGCTGGACCATCCGCGTCACCGACGGCGCCGATGGCGGTTCCAGGTTTGAGGTTACCGACGTTGGATTTGCTGGATAGCAGCTCTGCATCCATCAATTGCTAACTGACAAAAATCTCGGCAGATGATTCGTTACGTACGGGATCCAAGGCACGAATTCATCTCGGTAGATGTTTTGCTTCGTCAACAGGTCTATCAGCCGGTTGATGAATGGGCTGAGGGCCCAGTAAAAGGGGGGTCCTAAGAAAACTGACACTGTTTCTTGGCAGGTAGAGGGGCTGTAACGGCCGTTCATATATGAAAACACCTTCTTTCGGTGCCCTCATGGACTGAGTTCATTAACTGTAAAATACTCTATAGGAACTGTGTTGGAGGTTGGGTGATATGCGACCATGCCAATCTTCTCCAGCGGTAAAGTTGTCTTCACCGGGTTCACCGACCTAACCGTCGACACCGATCCCTCCGTGGTTATACTAGAACCCCCATCGATCGGCGGGGGACCCGTCGACGGCGGCTTCGGGATGATCCCCGGATACCTTGCCGTCGTCATACACCAGAATGTTGTACATTGCGAGGCCGTAGGTAACGACGCCTATGAGGGCGATCCCGCTAGTGAGGGGATCGGCCCTTGCGACCCCGATGAGCCCGGCGATGATCATCAGGCCGGAAACCTTCCCAACGACCATCCAGAGTCCACGGTCCATGATATGTCGTGTCTGCAACCTCGACTAGACAGCACAAAAAGACCACCGGCGATCGCAGGATTCGCGAACTGATCCCGTCCGAGAGGTGTCAAGCCGGGCTAATCATCGGACGGTGTGAAACTTGGTCAGGGGTAGATCGGATTCTGGGTTTACGATTAGTCCATGACGCCATCGAACGCCGCGATTCGTCCGTGTTAGTGGAATCCGATGTTCGCGGGGTCGGGCTTGCGGTCGAGATTGATTTCGAGGATGCCGTTGTTGACACGTAGGTTAGTCGATTGATCGTCGACATAGGTCGGAAGGTCCACTTGCATCATGAACGGGCGGGAATCGTTTGAGACGTGAATCGCCAGTTTCCGACCGTCACACTCCAGTTCAACGTCCGTCTCCTCAACGCCGGGGATGTCGGCGACCACCATGATTTGATCCTCGTATTCGTGAATGTCCACGTATTCCGTCTCGCTATCGGCCATTTTCTTTACTTTCCCATCGACTCCGGCCAAGTGATCATCGAACGGTAGGTCATCGTCGTCCGGGTTCAAGGGCACTGCTCCCGCTAGTGAACCTGGAGGGATAACGATTCGGGCCGTGGCAGTGCATTGACCGTTCATTGGGAAGGGGGTCCCGGGTGGGACCGTCCACGGCGATCACTCAGACGGCGGCCGGTTGGACATCTCTCAAACCGTCCTGTCCCTTTTTCTATGCCCGAAAAGGCGTCATAAATCCCGAATCCGCGGTTTAGTTCCGCCTCTGTGACCGTGCCTCTCTGATTTCCGCGCCCTCCCGAAGTTTGTCCGGGCATTCGGGACAGACTCTTGGCTCGTCGTGGTCATCCGGCGTGAAAACCCGCGCATAAGCATCTGTCACGAACGCACCGCAGTTTTGGCAGTTCGGCATACTTAGTGAAACCTCCCGTCACCTAACTATTTCCCGATACAGCGGTTGAGCCTAGCCCCACCCCACTTCGGATGGAGGTCTCTTGTGTAAAACGGACACGGACGGTCATCACCCATCGTGCTTAAAATCTAGATGTGGCAGCCGGATGCCTCGGTTATCGATGGAAAGAGGCAAAGCCACACTCCCTCCTTGAGAACTCAGCCTCCAGCGAAACACTGCCGGTCAGCCCCCCGAGAAGTGCCGTCGAAGCAAGTGGGTCGGGGCGGAGTTGAACCGCCGGCCTGCTCCGTGTGAAGGAGCCGTCATAACCGGGCTAGACCACCGACCCGCATTTCGGACTATCCTAGTGGCGACAATAAACGTTCCGCGTCGGGCGGGCTCACGCGCTCTGCCGATAATCGTTAAGCCGTTCCCGGGCGTCGGCGATCGCCTCGCGCGCCTCACCCTCGGCCTTCTTCTCGAGTTCCTCGAGGTCTGCCCGGATCGCCTCGAAGCGGCCTGGCTCCGGTTCCTCCTCTCGCCCCGTCAGTTCGCGGACCTTGGCCTCTATGGGCTCGAGTTCCTCCTTGACTCCTTTGCCGGCGGTTTCCACGGCACGCTTCAGGTAGTAACGGGTGTCTTCGAAGTATTTGTTCATATCTGGTATAAGGTCGAGATACAGCAAAACCCTTGTGGCAATTCCTGCCTCCCGCGAGTCAGTAGGTCGGGTTCTCCTCGGGGACGCCATCGCGCTGGTTGACCAACCGTGCGAACACGAACAGGGCGTCTGAAAGGCGGTTGATGTATGGTTCGACCGAGCCCTCCAGGGATTCCGCCTCATGGAGGCCGACGATTCGACGTTCGGCTCGGCGCGACACCGTCCTGGCGTGATGTAACGCAGCGCCCGTCTCGCTGCCCCCGGGGAGGATGAACTGCTGGAGGGGCTGGAGGTCCTCCTCCGCCTCGTCGATCCAATCCTCGAGCTGTCTGACGTGCTCGTCGGAAACTACCGGGTCGCCCTCCTCGGGATCGGGATTGGCGAGGTCCGCCTGGGCGATGTGGAGGTGGTTCTGGATGGCTTCCAGGTACCGATCGACGTCGTCGTAGCCCGTCGGCCGGATGGTCCCGATGAGCGCGTTCACCTCGTCGAGCGTGCCATAGGCTTCGATCCGTGCAGAGGACTTCGAGACACGTGACATGTCCCGGAGGTCGGTCTGCCCCTCATCACCGCGCCGGGTATAGATGGTCATGGGCTAACCAGGCCGGCGGTTCACTTAGGCACAGAGGTCGATCCTTACCTGACCAACTGGTAGGCCAACAGCGCGATACCCACAACGAAACAGGCGACGAAGCCGGCATAGGCGGCCGTGTAACTGTACTGCGTTGCGACGTAGCCGACGTAGGTCGGTCCGAGGCTCCCGATGGCGATGTAGACGGTTCGGATGGCCCCGAGGTCGCCCCCCATCGTTTCGTCGGGGAATCGGTCCATGAGGTAGGCCTGCATGACCGGCGGGAACGACCGATGCCCGATGGCGTACCCGACGGTTCCGAGAACGGCGATCGGGACGGAGTTTGCGAGCAACAGGACGATGAGGCCGAGGGCCCCGACAACGAACGAACCGATCGTAACGGTAAGCCGTCGGACCCGGTCGCTCAACTGCCCAGCAACTGGTTTGATCAGCAGCCCAACGCCGAACACCGAGGCGTACACGAGGCTTGCCCGGGTCGGGGTGAACCCTTGGTCGACCTGGAGAAGCGTGGGCAGGAAGCCGACGACGCCCTGACCGATGAACGAGAAGAGCACGTAGACGATGACGACGGGTAGGTATTTGCCGGCGGCAAGCCGGGAGACGGTGTCGCGGATGCCCAGTGGAACGGTTTCCATCCGATAGGGGCCCCGGCCCCATCGGTGGAGCAGTAGTACCAGGACGACCCCGATGGCGAAGGCTGCGATGAAGGCACTTCGCCACCCGAAGTACATCAGTGCGATAACCGAGAGTCCGGCGGCTACCCCGCCGCTGATCTCGGTCCCGGTGACGTTGATTCCAAACGCGAGTCCCCGACGACGGGTGAACAGGTCGGAAATCGCGGCCCGGTCGGTCGGGCCGTACAGCCCCATGCCGATGCCGATCACCCCGGCACCGATCAACAGGACGGCGTAATGAAACGTCTGGCTGATGAGCAGGTACCCGACGAGGGTAAACCCGAACGCGGCAACCAGCACGGTCTTCCGTGTCAACTTGTCGGCGTACCGCCCCCCGGGATACTGGAAGAGGCCGTAGAGGAGCGAGAGCGTCGTCAGGGCGATCCCGGCTTCGACCGACGAGATGGCGAGCGAGTCGATGATTTCCGGCAGTAAGGGCGGTAGGAGGTACCGCCCGAGTTTCACCGTCGCCAACCCGGCCGTCAGCAGGATCAGCATCCGGCCGGCATGCCCGGCGAAAATAGACCCTTCGACGGCCTCTGGCTCCTCCCCGTCCGACCTGGTCACAGTCGGTCAGGGGTGTGACCAATATTTGAATCTTGGCTTCCGGATCGGCCGTCTCCACCGGCTCCGCGACCGGCCGTGGGTGATTTCCCCCGTTTCGCCCCTGAGAGCCGCCGTTCTATCCGGACCCGGTTTGATATCCTAACATGGGGTTTATGTGTTCGAGACATGGCGCCGTCTTCTGTCGGTTAGGCGCTCAAACAAAGACACAAATCCTGATTTCATCCGCATAACCGTTCGTTTCGATCCGACTGGTCCGTGGGTCGATGGTACCCGCAATCGGTAGTGGCACGGGTTTACCATGATTCGGTAGCATGGAATCCGATCTGGCCCCGATCTGATGGTCTATTGAACCATGAATGGGTTCGACATCCCATCTGCAGATTCCCCATTCCCGTCCGACTGAATCAATCCACACTATTTCCGGTCGAGGGACGAGGGCATCGAATCGATAGTTTGGTCGATGGGCGGACCACCGGTAACCCGGCTTGGTGGTGTATTTGCCCGGCGACTACCTGTCGGTGCGTAAGTCATGATTTCGGTCCACCCGTCGGCCGGGATCGATCCGTCGAGGCAGTCGATGATGCATCGGGCCGAGGGTTCTCATTGGCGGGTTGATACGCCCGGAACGATTACTGGAGGAAATTCCCGAAGGCCGTGGTCATCCCCCGCGCGCGTGTATTAATGATGGGATGGGCCGCAGTGATTCACAGGTCGTACGCAAGCTCACTGCGTGCGTTCACGACAAACACCGAAACGCTGACATGGTTGAGGTTAACGTGTAAAGTGACAACAACTAACACACACGTGGTCACTGATCGGCGAAATCAGAATATTCAATGGTCCCGCGGATGAACGTCACATATGGCGATGGAGCTGGAACATCATTGCCCGGTGTGCGGTGAAGAACGAGAGTTTTACCGGACTGCCAGCACCACGCTCCATCTCGGCGAGAAAACCAAATGGGCCTGTCCCGAGTGTTCGTACGGTTTCGTGCTCGTCGACGGGATCGATACCAGCGCCTCGGCCTGATTGGGTCGGTTTTTGTCGAATATTTGCCGAGAAACCCATTGCTCGCCCGACAGATAAACGCCATGTCGCTATATGGAAAATTTTCTGGGATCCAACGAGAGGAACCCAATGCGACACTGGCCGTGAGACCCCGGTAAACGCGGCGCTCGCCCCGGTTTCTGCCCCACATGGCCGACAGGTCGCAAACCGCTGAACTCAGATGGTTTCGACCTGCCCCTCGTCGACGGGAATCACCGAATAATCGACGACGAGTGTGTCGTGGGTCGCCCGGACCTTGCCGACGAAAGTAGAGATGTCAGCGAGCGTTCCCTCGAGGATGAAGAGCTCGATGCAGTTGCCTCCGCCGACATGGGTGTGGATATTGGAGGTAACGAGGTCCTCGTGTTCGTGCCGGAGGTTCATCATCCGGTTCTCGACGGTCGTGGTCTCGTAATCGAACAGGACGGTGACCACGCCCATGAGCTGCCGGTCCTCGAGGGTTCGATCATCGAATTCGCCGAGGAGGTTTCGCGAAGCCTCCCTGATGACCTCGCTTCTGCCGGTGTACCCGTGTTCCGAGGCGAATTCGTCGACACGGGACAGCAATTCGTCGGGCATGGAGACGCTTACGACGGTCATTGTTACTAGGGCTGTCGGGAAATTTTATTAAGCTTTAGTAGTCAGCTGACCCGTCGACGCCTTCGATACCGTTATCGCCGCCGCCCAAATACCGCCCGGAGTGGACCAGTTCCAGCCTCGTGATTCCTGGGGATCGGTCGTCGGGATCGTCACCGGGGGCCATTTCCTCTCTCATTTCTACCTCCTCGTCTTTCCACCGCTCTTCCCGGCACTCCGCCGGACCTTCGAACTGTCCAACACCGAACTGGGACTGATCGTCTCGGCCATCGCGGCGACCACCTTCCTGCAGATACCCGTCGGCGACATCGTCGACCGGATCGGTGCCCGACGAGTCTTCCTGGCCGGCGTTGCTGTCACCGGGATCGGGGTGGCCCTCGTCGGGCTGGCCCCGTCGTACCTTGCCGTCCTCGCATTCGCGCTCGTCTCGGGAATCGGACAGTCGGCGTTCCACCCGGCCGATTACGCCCTCCTCGATGCGGTGTCGTCCGGCCACGCCGAGGGCCGGAGCTTCGGGATTCACACCTTCGGTGGCTACGCCGGATACGCGACCGCGCCGGTCGTGGTGGGCTCCATCGCGGCCTGGGCGGACTGGCGAACGGCCCTCTTGGTCGCGGGTTCGATCGGGCTCGTTTACGCCGGGCTCGCCGGGCTGTTCCTCGCCCCGGTGCATCGAGGCCACGGGGGAGATCCATCTGACGGGTCCAATGCGACCGAGGGATCGATCCGGGCGATGCTGACGGTCGGGATGGTCCTCGTGTTCCTCCTCTTCGTCGCGATCACGATGGCGTCGGTGGGGATTCAGACGTTTACGCCAGTCCTGTTCCTCGACGGGTACGGGTTCTCGGAAGTCGCCGGCAACACGGCGTTGACGGCGTTCTTCGTCCTGGGGGCGGTCGGCGTCCTGATCGGCGGCTTCGCCGCCGACCGCTTCCGGCCCGCACTGATCATCGGGGTGGTCGTCGTTCTCGCGGCGGCGGTTACCGCTGGCTCACTAGTCGTCGGGGTCTCGACCAGCCTCGTCGCGATACTCACCCTGGCCGCGATCGGCCTGTGCAACGGCCTGGCCCTCCCCTCCCGCGACCGACTCGTCAACGCGATCTCGCCGCCCGGGGCCGTCGGAAAGGGCTTCGGCGTCGTCTTCTCGGCCGCGGCCCTGGCCCAGCTGGTCGCCCCGGCCATGCTCGGTGCGGTGATCGATTTCGCGACGGTCGCGGCGGCGTTCTGGGTGATCGCCGGGCTGTTCCTCCTGACGGCCGGGCTGGCCGTGGCCGTAGGCGTGAACGAGTAGCCGGCGTCAGTCGAGGAGCGACTGCCAGGAGAGCCGCGGTTCACGGGCCGCCGACGCCTGATCGATCCGGCCGGCCGTCGTTCGCGTCGGCGCGTCCTGGAACGATTCGGCGCCCTCCTCGTACACGGCGTTGAACGCCGCGGCCAGCTCGTTCAGGGAAGCCTTGGTCTCTACCTCGGTCGGCTCGGTCATCAATGCCTCCTCGACCAGCGTCGGCCACTTCGTGGTCGGGGGGTGGACCCCGTGGTCGAGCATTCGCTTGGCGACCTCCGCGGCGTCCTGGTCGCCGGCACTCGCGACGAACTCGTGATGGAAAGGCCGATAGGGGACAACGTACTCGATCTGTTCGGCCAGGTAGTTCGCGTTGAGGATCGCCTTCGCGCTCGCATCGGCCAACCCTTCGTGCCCGAGGCGCATGATATACGCCAGTGCTTTGACGAGCACCAGCCAGTTGCCGTGGAACCCGTGGACCTTGCCGATGGTGTGTGCCGGTTCGTGGAACTCGTAACGGCCATCGCGCTCACGAACGACGGGCGTTGGGAGGAACTCCGAGAGTTCATCGAGGACGCCAACCGGGCCCGCACCGGGTCCACCCCCGCCGTGGGGAGTGGCGAACGTCTTGTGGACGTTGTAGTGCATGATGTCGAAGCCCTTGTCGCCGGGCCGGGCGCGACCCAGGAGCGCGTTGAGGTTGGCCCCGTCGTAGTACAGCAGCCCACCGGCATCGTGGACCAGGTCGGCGATCGCGCCGATTTCCCGCTCGAACAGGCCGAGGGTGTTGGGGTTGGTCAGCATGAGGGCCGCCGTCTCGTCGGAGAGGGCGGCGTCGAGTGCGTCCAGGTCGACCCGACCTTCCTGGCTCGGAATCTCGACGACGTCGTAGCCGGCCACGGCGGCGCTCGCCGGGTTGGTGCCGTGGGCGCTGTCCGGGACGATGACCTCGCTCCGGTGGCCTTCGTCGTTGTGTTCGTGATAGGCCCGGGCGATCTGGATACCCGTGAACTCGCCAGCGGCTCCAGCCGCCGGCTGTAACGTGACAGCATCCATCCCACCGATCCGGCCGAGGTAGTCCTGCAGGCGATGGAGCAGTTCGAGCACCCCTTGGATGGTCGCGGGGTCCCGGTCCGGGTGGACGGCGGCCATCGGATGGGCAGCGAGATCCTCCGTGAACTTGGGATTGTATTTCATCGTACAGCTCCCCAGCGGGTAGGGTCCCGATTCGATGCCGTAGTTCATCTGGGAGAGCCGGGTGTAATGCCTGGCGAGTTCCGGTTCCTCGAGCGACGGGAGCGTCAGGGCGTCCCGGGTGAGATCGTCCGGGAGCGGTCCGTCGTCGATCTCGACCGTCGTCTCGTCCTTTTCGGCCAGGAGGGGTTCGTAGACGTCCGACTCCTCCCGATCCCACCGGGCCTGATCGTACCTCATGCCAACACCTCCAGTTCGGCCACGAGGTCGTCCACCATGTGGGCGTTGAGGTCGGTCACGCAGAACTGGAGTTCGTGATCGCCGACCGCGTGGACGGCGAAGCCCTCGGCCGCCAGGTCGTCCTTGATCGCGGCGGCCGGTTGGTCGGTATGGGCGACGAACTCCCGGAAGTGATGGCGGTCGTGGACCGGGGCCCGGATGCCGGTGATGTCGTTGAGCCGGTCGGCGAGGTCCTTCGGGAGCTCGACGCAACGGGTGGCGAGATCGACCAACCCATCGGCCCCGAGGGAGGCGGCGTGCATCGCCGTCCGGAGGGCGACCCAGGCCTGGTTCGTACAGATGTTGGAGG
>CAYOLR010000034.1:0-18100 GCA_964404815.1 uncultured Halobacteriales archaeon | reverse complement strand
TAATAAAGTCATTATCTGTAGATTAACAGATCAGTACATTTGCAAATCATGTTCGTTCATTGCCACCGGCCGTCGAAGAGTGACTTTACACCTGTAGGAGTGTCATGCGAATCGGGTTAGGTGGTCCGTTTCGAAATGACCGATCGATTGTCATACATGAGGTGAATCCATAACAATCACTCCTTTAGTGTTACGAAATTCCAACAATAATCGGTGTATATAATAATTATTATAATGATCGTGCTATCTTAATGACTACTAAAGCTTAGTATTTCACAGTCGATGACCTACTTCCGCTTTGGCCGCGGTTCGCTTACTTCCTTCGAGCCAGCCTCGGCGTTGCAAGATAATAGCCTGGTCGCCAAGGTTGCAACCGACTCAGATAACCCATTTCGCAATCCTGAGGTAACCCTGGTTCTTTCAAATTAGCCATCTGGGAGTTCCCCCTCCCACTTCCTGCGATCGTCCAAGACCTGGAGGCCCTCATCCGTTAACTCGTACCTATTGTTTCTCCACTCGGCCGGCGCCTTGGCAATCAATCCGACATCAACCAACTCGTCCAAGTTGGTATACAGTCTGTTCTTGCGGATTTCGGTGTAGTAGTACGCTCCCAATTCCTCCTTGATATCGACCCCTCGAGGTTCGGATAGGCCGGCGATAACGTATAAACAATCCCGTTGAAAGCCTGTGAGCTCTTGCATGCCTTTGGTCCGCCGGTACCCTAATTCGTACCGTCTTTATCCGGCGTGGTATGGGTCGTGGGTGTACTTGTGAATTTCGTCCTTCCAGCGGTTTGCGTAATCTTCATCGCTCGCTAATCGCCGTCGGGTGATGGACTTTTCGTCCTCGGCTCGGGGGCCGTATGGGCAGCCCTTCTGACTTGATGCATGGGAATCCACTCTGAATCTTCAGTGACGGATGGTGGGTAGCATTCTCCATATCTCGACGGGGGCCTATCAGCTACTTTGAACAAAGCGCTCATTGCTTTTAATAAACTATTACATCGGACGGTAAACCGTCTCGGCTTGTAAGGAAGATAATTATCAAAAACGAAAATAGTTAAAACGGGTTGAACAGGATTCGGGGTTTATCGCCGAGATGGCCCCCTTCAGTGACATGCCTCCAAGTTCGACCCGGCTGGTAACAATGATGGTCGTCGGGGGGCTCGTCTTTGCGGCGATCCCCTCGACCGCCGTCGCGACGGAGTTAACGGTAGAGACTGGTAATGCCTCCGTCATCACCCCTGGGTCAGCGACACTCAACGGGAACCTCACGGTTACGGGGGATCAGCAGCCAATCAATGTCTCCTTCGAGTACTGGGTGAAGGGCCACGCACAAAATACCAGGACGACCGTTGATCGATCTCTCTCCGAACCGGGCGAGTTCAATCGCACTGTCAGCGGGCTTAAGTCGAACACGACCTATGTATATCGGGCGCGGGCCACCGGTACTTCGTCAACAGTGACCGGCGACAACGTCACCTTCAGCACGGACGCCCGCGCCGCAAGCCAGACACCCTTCGGCCTCCAACTCATCAAGGTCATCCGAAACCTTGGCGGCGAGGACATTATCGGGCCGGCCGTTGCGAATTTCACAACTTCGCACAAATCTGGCAGCGAGAAAATCCCCGATCACGCTGGTCCGCCTGATTGGCTCAAGGACGCGATTTTCGAATACGATGGGAATGGCCCCGGGAACCGGAGTAATGCGACTGGAGGCGGGGCCCACGGTCACGACGACGGTGGGAACAGGCCACCGGGCGATGCGGGTAACGCCAGCTCCAACGAAAACGGTCCGCCCGGAGATACCGGACAACCGGAAGACGCTGATCAAGACGGTAACGACGATAGAGACAATGAAGACAACCGAGGTAGGGGACAGGCCGGCTAGTCGCCGCCTAGGTACCACTGCCATGGGAAAACTTCGGCCCACCACTGCCACCGAGGACGATCCCTCTGTCACGCCGATCCCGGAGTTACTGGCGCAATCCGAAATGGAACAGGGGACGACGACCTGGACGGTTCTCCACGTCGACGACGATCCCGCGTTTCTCGAGCTCTCCGAGGAGTTCCTCACGCGATTGCAGGAGGACTTCACTGTCGTTACGGAGTCGACGGCGTGTGCAGGTCTCGAGCGGTTGGCGAACGGTGAAATCCACGCCGTCATCAGCGATTACGAGATGCCCCGCATGAACGGATTGGAGTTTCTCGAGACCGTCAGGGCCGATCATCCCGACCTCCCATTCATCCTGTTTACCTGCAAAGGCTCCGAAGAGATCGCGACCGAGGCTATTGCCTCCGGCGTGACTGACTACCTTCAGAAGGGCGCGGGTGCCGATCAATACGAAGTGCTCGCCAACCGGACTGTCAACGCCCTGGAGCAGTATTTCACTATGCAGGACCTCTGGACCACTCTCCGCAGTTTCAGCCGCCTGGTCGACCAAGACCTCGTCGGGATCTTTGTGCTCCAGAATGGCATGTTCCGATACGTAAATCGGCGGTTTGCACAGGTCTTCGAGTCGACCCAGCACGCGTTGATCGGGGAATCGATCGAGCGTGTAGTGGCACCGGCCGACATCGATACCGTAGGGGAGACCGTTCGCGAACTCGAGGACGGCGGGCCTGATTCCGTGGGGTTCAGCTTTTCTGGTCTGTCCGACAATGGAAACCCGCGGGAAATAACGGCCGAGGCAGGGGTGATTGACCTTCAGGGCAAGTCAGCTATCATTGGTTCTGTGCTCCCCAGCAATTGTCCGGGGGCCCCGCTACGATGACCGGTCCGATGAAGGATGCCGGGTCATTGGGTTCGGTGCACGTCGGCCCCGGGCTAACACTGGCCGAAATCCTCGGTCGGTTTATCCAAGTTGATTCCGAATCGGCCGTCTATGACACGGTCACGCGAACCGTCCACGAGGTAGTCGATGCGGGTCAGACGCTGTTCGTCTTGGTCGAGAACCGTGAGACGACAATCGCCAGTCGATGGCCGAATGATCGAGCGTCCGGGGTCGAATACCCACCCACCATTCTGGAGTTCGCCGTGGAAAGTTATACAGCGAACGCCCCCCAGGTGATCGATGATCGGCTCGACGTTCGGTGTACGGCTGTGTCACCCGCCTCTACCACCCACATCGATCGAGCCCGGTCCCTGATTTTTGTTCCGTTCGCGGATCGCGGGGTCCTGACGGTCATGGCCGATGGGCCTGGGTCCTTTACCGAATCGGACCTCGAAGAAGTCAAGCAGCTCGTCGCCTGTGGCGAGCGGACCCTGGAACATCTCGAAGCGGAGCTGGCCACCCTCGAAGGAGTCGGCGATATCCTCGCCCACGACGTCGTGGCCCCGCTCCAGGTCGCCATCGGCCGACTGCCCATGGCGCAATCGACGGGGGACTCTGCCCACTTCGAAGCGATCGAGGAAGCCCTTCGACGCCTAGAGGATCTCATCGAGGGCGTGGTCACATTAATACGGACCGGCGAACCCATCCACTCGACCGACCAATTGGAACTCGCCGATGAGGCCGAAGCCGCTTGGGACCTCGTCGAAACGGGCGATGGAACCCTTGAAACCCCGTCATCGACGACCGTCAATGCCGATCGGAACTGTCTTCGGCAAATTCTGGAAAACCTGTTTCGGAACGCCGTCGACCACGCAGAGGGCCACGTCACGGTGAGCGTTGGCTCCATCGAGACGGGGTTCTATGTCGAGGACGATGGGCCCGGAGTTGCCGGCGACCGACGAACGGAAGTATTCGAAACCGGGGTGTCGACCGCCGCCGACCATTCTGGGCTCGGATTGAGTATCGTAAAACGTCTCGTGGAGGCGCACGATTGGGCGATTGAGATCATGGCTGCCGAAACCGGCGGAACTCGGGTAGAAATCGAAACTTCGGCATAACCGATTCATCGTACCAAAACCACGAGTCGATCAGATAACGGGAATCATGCGGATCCCCGTACTGCCACGATCCACGACGTGTCTATCGCGAACATTTCTGAATTGCCACTGAAAGTGACCCGCTAGCGGTATGGCGACGACGCAAACCGAACAACATTAGGAGATTCGAATCGGGACGGGTAGGTGTCGCCGCACGATTGGCCCCACTCGTTCACAGACGGCCGGATCCATGTCTCGTTTCAAACCAACGAAGATCCGTCCGTCGGACATCCGAACGTGGGCATCGGCGAGGTGTCGCTCGCAAAGCGGAATTTACGCCGGGCACTATGATTACCGAGGGGCAAACCGGCCAGGAGCGGTCGGCGTTTCCGTCGATCGCGTACCGACCTGCCGATGGGGACGAACCGACCGTTCCGTCCACGGACAGTGCCGTCGACGCCCGGCGGGACTCAACTTCCGGACCGGTTGAGCGCGTCGCCGCCGGTCGCGGGCCCCGCCGAGGCCGTCCGGAGCACGGCCGAGCGGTCGTTGACGGCGTACTGGTCGAAATCGCCGCTCGTGAGCAGTGCCGCGGCCCGACGCGCGCGTGACGGACCGTCGACAACGACGACCAGCGCCGGTCCCGTTCGCGGGGCGTGGAGGGTGATCACACCGGTCTGAGCCGACTCGTAGCCGCGAACGCTCACCCGGCCGTTGGCTACTGTCAGGGTGCGGATCCCTAGGGGGGTCGCCTCGAGGTAGTCGTAGGTGGTAATGAGGACGTCCGCTCCGTCGGCCGCTCCCGCGCCACGGCGGAGCGAAAGGCTGGCGTCTTGGCCATTATCCCGGAGGTGGTTAGCTATCCGTCGGGCGGGGGAGTAGAAGGACACCTTCGTGTAGCGGACGGTCGGCGACTCGCCGACCAGGGCCGGGTAATCTAACAGCGTCTGGCGCCGGTCCCCGCCGATGAGGAACCGGGCGATGTTCTCGATGAACCGGTCGTTGTCGACGACGTTGAAATTATTATCAGCGAGGAAGGTCTTGTCGCCGATGGCGAGGACATTCCCCGACCGGACCGCGACGGCGTACTGTCCCGGCGTGTCGCCACTGACTAATCTGGTCCGGTCTCCCGTCTGGAGGATGGTCTCGCCATCGGAGGCGGTTACGGGCGTGGCCGTGTAGAATGCCGTCCGATCGACGCCCTCGATGAGCGGAGAGCCCCCGCGGGGCCTGGTGAAGATATTGCGGAAATTTCCGTCATTGGCCTCGGTATTGAACAGGTAGGCCTCGCCGAACTCGATGCCGAACGCGGCCGCGAGTGAATCCAGCTGGCTTCGAATCGTCCGAATGGAGAGGGAGATGGGGCCGCCGGTGATCTGGGTACGAGGTGGCTCGCCGAGCATGACCAGCCGGCCTCCCGACGCGACGAACCGTTCGACTGCGGTCACTTCGGACGGCGAATATTCGAGGCCTGGGTCGATGACGACCAGCCCGTCGGCCCCTTTCACGGCCGCCTTGATGCTCGTGGCTGATTGCACGAATTCGACGGTATAGCCGGCCGAGGTGATAGCCTCGACGAGGGGTTGGATCTCGTCACGGTCGAACCGGTTGACGTGACCGGCATCGATCACGATCGTTCCCTGGTCGCCCGTCGGCTCGAGGCCCACCTGTCCTTCAGCCGGCGCCTTCTCGGGGACGAGCCCGGTCTCGTAGGCGGGGTGGTCCTGTGGTTGAATTCCGCGGTCGGCCAAGAGCGGGGCCGCGGAGGCGCCGGCCACCACCACGACGACGGTCGTCACGAACACGCCGAGACGGAGGAGGCTATCCCGCGACAGCCGTGCCATTGGCCCTCACCCCCGTTATGTTTCCACCGGCGTCTTCGAGACCCTCACGGATCACCGATGGCGGGAGCATCAGGATGTTCGGGGCCGCCGCCGAGTCTGGCGATCCGACGTACACGGCGGGGGAGATCAACTCCTTCTGCCCGGTATCGGACGCGAGGTAGTTCGATCGCACGATGAACCGCCGCGTGTCCTCGTATCCGAGCACCTTGACGTCGAAGGCCGTCAGACCCGCCTGCTGGGCGGCATACCTGACGGCATCGTGGATCCCGCCGATACGGTCGGCCATCCCGTTATCCACGGCCTCGGCGCCGGTATACAGTTTTGCGTAACTCAGCTCGTTCGCGCCGAAGGAGAGTTCGTCGCGCCGATGGGTCAAAACCGCACTGGCGAAGGCCCGACGGATGGACTCCGTCTTGTAGTACCACTCACGGAGGTCCGCGCCGGTTAGCTTGTTCGGGCCGCTCGTGATCAGCCCGTCAATGGGGCCGATCTCCTGGGGGACCGTAAAGAACACGCCGACACTCCCGATCAAGGTCGACGGGGTGACGAAGATGGTGTCGCTGGGGGCGATAGCGTAGTAGCCCCCAGAGGCGGCCATCGACCCGACGGCGGTTACCACCGGCATCTGTTGAGCCGTCCGCTCGACCTGGAGGTACATCGCCTCGCTAGAGGGCGCCCCGCCGCCGGGGCTGTTCACCTGAAGAACGACGGCCTTGATCTGTGGGTTCTGGCGCGCCCGCGACAGCCGCTCGGTGAGCGAAGCCGCATTTCCGCCGTTGATTCCGCCCTCGACGGGGACGACGGCGACCGTCCCCCGGACGGGTTGTGTGGTGAAGTCCGAGATGACCGGGGCGACCTGCAGGCCGACGACTATCCCGAGGATCAGGAGGACGACATACGATCGAGCCGCCCACCGGCTGACATTGGCGAGGGTCTCGACCCGCTCCTCCCCGACGGTACGACGGAGCCGCTCCAGAAGGGATGCCATGTGCTTTCCTAGCAAGGTAACCGTTTCCGTATATCTTTCGACCCCTGTGGTTTTCGCCATAAGGCCCGACCGACAACACCCCGCGCCGATCGCGAATCAGAGCACGTACCGGCGGTTGCTTGGTCCGGGGAGAATCGGTGGTGCCCGTTTTCGGTGGTTTATATTTGCTCGCCTTCAACGGCCCAAAGGTCCGGTTCGAGATCCGGGGAGTTGCAGGCTCTGCAACTACCTTTATAAATTTATTCTCAGACTCGGCAACTCGCCGACCGGTACTATTGGCGGCCGGCCTGAACAAGGGGGCATGGACTCGGACTCCGCGAAGTCCCCCGGGGGTCTTCGGGCCACCGATCGGCAGGGTCGGCTCGCCCGATTCCTCCCAGGGGGCAGAACGGCCGGTCGGCTGAGGGGGTGGCGCGGCTGGCTGCCCGAGTCCGTCGAGCGGTTCCAGTGGTTTCCGAAACGCTGGCTCGTGACCGGCTACATCGCCATAATCGGGGTGTTGTTGTCCATCGGGGTCGTGTCCCAGCTGTTTCTCGCGATCCGGGCCGGGACCATGACCGTCCTGGGACCCCTGTCTGGAATGGTTCCGGTCCTCCTGTTTCTCTCGATCGGCTACTGGCTCACGCGGAGCGAATTGAACAGCGAGAACGTTCTTGGCGTCGCGAAGTGGGGCGGGCTGGCGATCGCGGTGCTAACCCTCGTCAACAGCGGTGTGATCGTGATCCACCGTTCGATCACGCCGAAGCTGACGCCGGGATTGACTATGTTCGTCAGTAACATCGCCATTGGCGGTATCATCGGACTCGTGTTCGGCTGGATGCGCCAACTTGATCACAAGGCCCGTTCACGGTATCGGAAGAGTACGGTCCTCAATCGTACGCTGCGCCACGACCTCCGAAACGACGTCAACGTGATCCTGGGCCATCTCGAGGTGCTCGAGCAGGACGTTCCCGACGGCCAGGTCGATCGCCTCGAGACCGTCCGGGAGCGACTCACCCACCTCCAGTCCATCGGGGAGACCGCCCGGCACCTCCAAACCGCCGTCGAGGAGACGAACGCGGTCCATGAGCCCGTCGACATCGCGGCGGTCCTCCGTCGGCAGATCGACCAGTTCGATCAAGGCTATCCCGAGGCCGAGATCGACGCAAACCTTCCGACCGCGGCCTGGGTCTCGGCGGGCGAGCAGGTGCCTATCGTGTTCGACCATCTCCTCCAGAACGCCATCGAGCACAATGACTCGCCGATCCGGGTCCGCGTCGAAATCGCCGAGGACGCCCGATCCGATGAGTGTGTAGTCACGGTCAGCGACAATGGACCGGGCATTCCCGAGACCGAACTCGCCGTCCTCCGGGAGGGGCACGAAACGCCGCTCGAACACTGCAGCGGGATCGGGTTGTGGCTGGTCAAATGGTTGGTCACTGGCTACGGTGGCGACATTGCACTGACTGCCACCGGGGACGGTACGTCGGTCCAGGTCCGGCTTCCCCGGGCCCGCCCGGACGTGGGGGACACACTCGACTCACTCTGGCAGGAGGCTCGCTCGTCGAGCCAGTGAAGGCCGGTAAACCGCGGATACCGGGACGGGGGTCCGGCTGTTCGGTATCGATAATACGAAAGCGGCAGGACCGTCCATGTCCGGCTAAGAAACAGGTTTGGGTCCTGCCAAGAACACCCCCGGACGAGCGTTATAAGTAGCTTCTGGCCGCGCCGGCGGACCCCCGTGGAACCGGCCTCAATCCTCTGCCGGTACGTCCGTAGATTCCGTCCTGGTTGGCGCTTCTTCGGAACTGGCGGCGACCAACGCTCCCCGGGCAACGCTGAACATAGGGTCCTCGGCGCGCACGACGTGACTGATGGAAAACGGTAGCGACGCCTGCTCTAGCTGGTCCTCGAAAAGGGCAACGAACCCGGATGGGAGGGTGGTCCCACCGGTAACGACCACCGGTACGTCCAGCCCCGCCTCGACGTCCCCGGCGTCGACCTCGGAGCGGATGTGCTCGATGACGTAGTCAAGGAGTCCATTGTAATAGATCGAAAGCGCCCCTTCGACGCCACCGATCTCGGTGGTGAAATCGAGCGTGAAGTCCTCCTCTTTGGTGGCGGTGACCTTGTCGACGGGCGTTCCGGTGGCCTGGGCGGCCTGTTCGTCGATCCAGTCACCCCCTCTGGCAATCGAAAACCGCATCACGGGGACGGCATAGTAGGCGAGACAAACGTTGGTCATGCCGGCACCGAAACTGATCCCGAGGCCCGTGAAGTCGTGGTCGGCGAGTTCGGAATAGATGACCGCCATTCCCTCGTTGATCGCTTCGGGCTGATAGCCCATCTCGCCGAGCATCGACGCCAGCGTCTTCTGGTGGTAGAGCGTCGATAGGTCGGCATCAATCGGGTCCGCAGGGATCGAAAAGTACAGGCGCTCATCGGGGCGGTGGGGTTCGCCAACGACCTGTTCGATGATCAGCTTGATCATCGGGATCGCCGACTGTTCTTCCGACGAGAGGATGCCGTGTTGCATGGGGCGTCGGGTAGATTCGTTGAAGATAGTCGCGAAATTCAGCGCGTCGTCGCCGACAATGTAGACCTTGTCAGCCCGCTTGATGTGCAGTACCTCGCTGCGCGACAACATTCGTTCCGCCACGTCGGAATGTTCGAGCTCGACGAATGAGTTGCGCTGTTTCACGAACAGGGTTTCGTCCCCATCTTGTCGGGCCGATAGGATGTTCATTGTCCCGACATCGAGTCCTTTGGCCATGGGTACAACGTCGCACAGTGGGGCAATAAAGGTCGGCGGTTGACACCCCTACCGGGATCGGCAGTGGGGCGATCTGGGGGATCACCGCGGCCGACGAGCGGTTGGCGCGGAGCCACCGGCTATCGCAGTCACAGGAGGTGTTCTGAGCGTGGCTACGCCCCAACGCACCGGTGGTTTACCGGGAGAGAAAAACCCACGATATTGGGATTTTCCTCCGTGAACCCCTTCGAGTATGACCTTGAGCCAATCGACCGCTCCCCCGTTGAGGCTCCGGGCCGTCGTCGGCTCGGTTCTGATCGTCGGAGTGGCGATCGGGCTGGTGATCAGGATTGTGGACATCTGGACCATTTCGCGGTAAAGGTGGCGATGGACACCCCGTTTAGTGCGATCGTGGGCCGGGCGCATTCGGGGATTGAGGACCGTTGGCCTCGAGGGTCGCCACCGGAAATATCACTATCTGTGTAATAGTTCCGACTAAACTCATTCCAATTGAAACGAAGGGGTTGCGGCAGAGCCAGTAACGCACTCGAAATGAGGAACGGCGAATCGGTCGGCGGCGAAGTCGTGGTCCGTTGTACGGTTGCACATGATTCAACCGGCGGTTTATCGCGTTGACGTGTAAAGGACTTTATTTTTCGTCGGTGTCGGTCAATAACCTGGGGTGCTTCCGGGAAGCCTCGGGTCGTGAACGGGGAATCCAGGTCGGTAATCGCCATGGCGTTGGGGGATGACGACCCGCCCTGATGGCGGTCGGACTCGATCGCCAGGCACCCCGGCCCGGCCGATGGGCTCAACCATCCCGATCCCCGGACAGGCGGCTTCAGGGGGCCGGTGCAACCAACTGGATGAAGACTAACATCGCCAGGATCAGGACGATCGCCAGACCGACGATGGTGGCTGCCCGGAGGAGGTCGTGGTGTTTGATGACGCCATGTTTTGACATGCCTATCGGATCTTCGGGACCCCCGATACTAATAGCTGCCTTCCGTTCCTGTCAGAGAATCGTCGCACCAATCGTCCCCGTTACGGGCGCCACCTCGGCCTGGATCAGGCACTGGATAAGCGCCATGAGTGAGAAGACGGGTTGGTCGAACTCTGACGGGGCGAAATTGAACTTGTAAGTCAACTATCCCTCCTGAACGCCTTCGATGTTCTGAGGACGGGGCTTGCGTGGCGTCGGGCGGGAGTTATCGTCTCGGACCGACTTGTGTACCGATGAGGTCGGTCGGCAGCGGCATGTTTATTGGACGTGACCACAGCGATTTCGCGGTCGGTCGGGCCGAGCTACAAGGGGCCCGGATCCCCAGGCTTGCGGTCATCCACCGATTCGACAGGTTGGGCATATCCGTACGGACGACACCACTGACCACTTCGCGCCATCACCACGAATGGGGTGCGTATCCGCAGTGTCATTGAGGCCAGGGGCCGGGAATGGTTGGGCTGTCGTGACGTTCAGCCCGTTTTCAGGCGGATTACGTCGGGGGGCCGTCGGGCTACCATTGGGCACACTGGTTAGCCGGAACGTTCTCCCCGGTAGGGGCGGGTGGTGGTCACCGCTCGGGTGATTCTCCGCATCGATCGATACCGGTACCGAATGGAGAGAATAATCGATTCAACTAACCCGACCGATAGTTTATGAACGTCCCGAGTAGAGTGATCAATATGACCCTTGGCGAGCCGGCACTCGAGCAGCTGGCCAGTACCGTCACCGGTGACGTTCTTCGCCCGGATGATGATGGATTCGACGCTGCCCGCGAAATTTGGAACAGCCGTTTGCAACGAGACCCCGCTGTAGTCCTCCGGTGTACTGAGCCCGCTGACGTCGCCGCCGGAGTTAGGTTCGCGACCGACCAAGCCATCGACCTCGGCGTCAAAAGCGGCGGCCATGATTATGCCGGCCGAAGCGCCGTCGACGATGGACTCCTCCTGAACCTGGAACCGATGAATGCGGTCTCCATCGATCCCGCGACGAACCGGGCGACCGTGGAAGCGGGAGCCACCTGGGGCGAGTTCGACGAGGCAGCACAGGACCACGGCCTGGCGACCACGGGCCCGACAGTTTCCACTGTGGGCGTGGCCGGCGCGACCCTCGGGGGTGGGTCCGGTCATCTCGCCCGTTCGTTCGGTCTGTCACTCGACAATGTCGTCGAGATGGAAGTCGTTACCGCCGATGCCGATGTCGTCACCGTGAGCGAGGAGCAGCATGCGGACCTCTTTTGGGCGCTCCGAGGCGGGATCGGTAACTTCGGCGTTGTCACCGAGTTCGAGTTCGAGCTTCACGAGGTCGGCCCGGACGTGCTAGGCGGGCAGGCCATGCATCCAATCGACGACGCTGTCAGCGTTCTCGAATTTTATCGCGACTTTATGGCCGAAGCACCCGACGAGCTCACCTGTTATGCGTTTTGCATTCCGATCCCTCCGATGGAAGACTTTCCGTCGGAGCTGCACGGCGAGCCCGCCATCTCGTTGGTCGCCTCGTACGTCGGTCCCCTTGACCGGGGCCGAGACCTGCTCCGGGAAATCGAGACGTTTGGCGAACCATTGTTCGCCTCGTTCGACCCGATGCCGTATACTGCGTTGCAGTCCATGTTCGATGACGGCGTGCCCAAGGGCCAACGGTGGTATTCCAAGGCTCGTTACGTCGACGGGATCGCGGATGGAGCGATCGAGACGGTGGCGTCGTACACGGCGGACCTCCATGGGCCGCTGTCGATGGTTTACTTCGAACCACTCGGCGGGGCAATCGGCCGCATTGATCCCGATGCGACGGCGTTTCCCCACCGTGACTTCCCGTACAGTTTTCACATCCTGTGCGGCTGGTCGGAGCCGGAACGGGACGAGGCGATGATCAAGTGGACGAACGACTTCCACGACGCGATGGCCGCTCACGGAGTCGAGGACGTGTACGTAAACCTACTCGGCGAGGACGAGCCTGACCGGGTCTCGGCGGCGTACGCTGCAAACTTCGAGCGGCTCCGCGAAATCAAGCGCACGTGGGACTCGGCGAACCGCTTTTCCGGCACGCAGAACATCCCACCGGCGTGATCGACAGGCCGGGCGCGGACCGGCTCATGTGTGGAGGCGGCAAAATCCATCACTGATCGGCGAGCGGAAAATCTCCGCCAATACTCTCCGAGGAGCTGGCAACCCGGGTTCATACCGCTACGATTCTATCGAACCTGTTGGCCACCCTCGTCGGTCTTGGCTGTTAGCCCTGTTCTCGATATCGGTCGAGAGCCATTTCCCACGGCTCCGGTGTATCAGTCGTTTGTTGGAAATCAGCCGGGATTCCAACGTAACCACAGTCCGCACAACATCGAACCTTCGACGTCTCACCGGCATATTCTAGCAGTGGTCCATCACATCGAGGACAGCTCATCATTGATACGCAGGTCAAACGGGTGGTTAAACGCTCCGGCCAGCTTCCAGTGACCGCGGTGGAGAAATCGCAGGTTGTAATCAATATTGATAATTGCCGGCGTAGTATAATAGTCCTCTAGGAAGAGATCCGGTCATGGGCTCTGACGAGCCACGTGACGGTCGTCTGGAAGGTCTCTACAGACGATACCTGGGGAAACCGGCGGGAAAGACCGATGTGTACTTGGGATTCGCGCTGTTCTTCGGGGGGTTGGCTATCGGTGTCTTCGGCCTCGTACTATACCTCGCCAGTGGACAGTTCCCGCCGGAACATTCCCTTTACTGGCAGCTCCGCGAGCTCGCAATCGTGATGGCGTTCGTCGGGCTCCCGGCCTTTGTTCTCAGTATCGTCGTGCTCCTCCCCGTCGATCAGCGGGCGGTGTACGCGGGTGTAGTCGGGGCCGCGATTAGCGGAGTAGCCGTCGCCGTTTTCGTGACGACCTATCCACAGGCCTGGAACGTCGCGGGGAAGGACTTCAGTCCTCTTGGGCTTTCGATATATTCGGGCGGGCTGATCGTGTTGATCGCAGCCTCTGGCGCTGCACTGGTCGCGTATCATCTTGAACGCCGACACCCAAGCTCCGCCGAACAGATGGTCCCCTCGGAGCCGGCAGATGACGAGACGAAATCGGAGCCCCCTACCGAGGCGGAGGTGAAAAAGGACATCGAATCGGCTGTCTCAGCCGCCGATATTACCTGGGGTGGCGTCGAACAACCAACGACCAGAAAATTGGAGATTCGGGGCGATTCCGATACGGACTTAGACCCGTCAGGATTTGCCAGCATTGATCAACCGGCCACCACGACCGAGGGGGAGGACGTCGATACGGCCGTCACTCAACTCCAGAAGCTCCGGGGGTGGGAACCAACGACTGCCGCAGGCGATGGCGTAGACGAGCAGACGACAGCGCTTCGAGAACTCCGGAAGGAATCGGAGACCAGTGACCAGACGGCGGACCTATCGGCAGTTGGAAAGTTGCTGAATCGACTCGGGCGTTGAAAAGCCGGGCCGATCGGCCGAACAAACGCCCGCGACGGTTTCTAATTTTCATAATTGAAAATAGTCCCGACCGATTTATGGTCGTTGATGGTGACGAAATGGCCATGGCGCAAGGCCTCGACGTCGGGACGATGAACATCATCTCGGCCCGGCAAGATGACGACCAAACTCTGTACACCCACCAGCGTAACTCGTTCGTCGAACTCGACCATAGCGAGATGGCTGAGAAGATGTTGGATCGAAGCGAAGTCCTGCACATTCGACGTGGCAACCAAGTTTACATCGTCGGCGACGACGCGCTCAACTTCGCGAACATCTTCAACGAGGAAACCCGCCGCCCGATGCAGGCCGGTATCATCTCGCGCGACGAACAGTCGGCGATCCCGATGATCAAACTCATCGTCGAGAAGGTGGTTGGAGAGCCGGCTGAGGCGGATGAGCGGCTGTTCTTCTCGAAACCTGCCGATCCGATCGATTCGGACCTCACGACGCTATATCACCAAAAAACGCTCGAATCCATCCTGGCGGACATCGGTTATGACCCCGAACCGATCAATGAGGGAATGGCCGTAATATATTCCGAACTCGCCGACCACGACTTCACTGGACTCGGCGTGAGTTTCGGTGCCGGGATGACCAACGTGTGCCTGGCGTACTATGCGGTGCCGGTCATGCGGTTCTCGATCGCCCGGGGCGGCGATTGGATCGACGAACAGGCCGCCAAGGCCACCGGGACGCCCGTCGACAAGGTCACCTCCATCAAGGAAGACGACATCTCCCTCGACTTCCGGACCGACATCGGTGGCGTCGAAGGGGCACTCTCGGTATACTACGACAACCTGTTGGATTACGTCATCGAGAACATCATCAAAGAAGTCGACGAAGAAGACATCGAAGAGGACCTCGACGTTCCTGTCGTGGTCACGGGGGGAACGGCCCGTCCGAACGGGTTTGAGACCCTCTTTGAGGACCGCCTCGAGTCCGCGAACCTCCCCTTCTCGGTCAGCGACGTACAGCGCGCCACCGATCCGATGTATAGCGTGGCCCGTGGAGCGCTCGTGGCAGCCCGCTCGGAAATGGGTGACGAGGTCGCGGAACCGGAACCCGCGGAAGCGTCCGACTGAGCGTCCACTCGCCGTCACACCGTCCAGGTATAAGAGCCCGAAACTCCGGACGGTACTGTCGGCTGCCTCCTGACCGTATGGGTTTTGCGCTACCCCTTGACGTCATGTCAGCAACCTTTCAGGCAGGGGCGCCGGTCAACCACGGGTCGAATCGAAACCTGGATCCATCGGTGCCACCCTTAGCATGGGGGTCCGGACCTCGAAGGTGAGGGACCGTAATTCCGACCGAGCCGGTCGGGGCCGACTTGCCAATTAACCCGTCTCTGTGGTATTGCCCGCTGGTTTCATTCGTGGTTAGGGCCGGTCCTCAACGTTGAGTTCGAAGGGGCCCGATTGCTCATCGGTATTGTAATCCCTCGGTCGCCGATAGGGTTCGGAGTCGTGAGGAATACACCGCGGTCCTTTCGTCCCATGGGCGGCCGTCCATCAACTCCTGAGCGGTGCCGACCGCCGATCGAACGACGCGAGACGTTTTTTTCGCATACAGCAATTCGTTCTGGAGTCCGCCGATAATGCCACAAAAGGCATAACCGTTTGGCATGACCCTGCCGGTATGGCACTGCAGATTGACCCCCAACAACTCGGCCTCGAACTCGGGGGTGGGGCCGTCATCGGGGCGATCGTCGGATTCGCCGTCAAGAAGGTGGCGAAGTTGATAGCCGTCCTCATCGGAATCGAGCTCGCCCTCTTCAAGTTCCTCGAATCGAGGGGGATCCTTGACGTGAACTGGGATAAGCTCGGAGCGACGTTCCTCGAGGCGGGCGAGGTGGCCCGCGATGGGGAACCCCCGTCATGGATCATGTCGATCCTGTCGACCCTCTCCGTCGGTGTCGGGTTCACCGGCGGCTTCCTGCTGGGGTTCAAGCGGGGATAGCCCACTCCCCGGTGACGCCTAACGAAGCCAGGGAAACAGCCCTTACTCTTCGGCCAGGTGGCAACGGCAGCGACATATCTGTTCGGGCGATTCCGTCGAAATTCGCCGGGGGTGACCGTTAAAGCCCTCATTAACCTTTGCCGGCAATTCGAATTCCGATACCATATGGCGATCCGGGGCACAGCCGATCCCACCGATCAGGATGACGCTGACGAAGGACCGATCATCCCCATCCGGGAAGCGTCCGAGTGGGCGGATTCTATCATCGGGGAGAACAGCGTCGACGTGCAATGCGCCTCGAATTCGGAGGAGACCGAGCTCGATGAGATTTAACGATTTGATAATGGTAGCCCTGGCAATTGGTGGGATCCTCTGGTGGGCCGCCTTCCAATACACAGTTGTCCGCGTGATGGCGGCCGACCACTGATCACAGTCGCATTGGGAGCGAAGACCACGGCCGCGGGTGACGCAACCATTCAGGTCCGCAAACTGATAGCCAGCCTGAGGAGTCGAAACCTCCGGTTTTCCGCGCGCACTTGTGTCTATTCGCCACCTTGAATCGCGTTTCGATCCTTGACTCTGAGTTCCGAGCGGTTCGATTCGAGCTCGCGGTCAGTTCCACGCCAGGATTCCTCAGGCACGGCCACAGTGAGTGAGGGAATGGTTACATTTGTTCTCACTCTTGTTTGTTTCGCATGCCATTCGGTCCCGTCGCGCGGTCACGGCTGCCATTCCGGCCCCCTGGTTTGCGCTTCCCCGCTTTTCTCCTTGCCCAGACACGTTCGCCGGGGCTGGGGTGGGCGTCGGATTAATCGAGCATCCCTCGGTCGTCAGAGCGAGAGGATCACCGCTGTCCCGAGGACGATCAAGGAAATCATGATGGCCAACGCCAGTTGCGCGTAGGTATTTCCGTGCATGGTGTAGTGGTGCTCATGGGTCGGAGTATAATATACCGTCAGGCGCGGCCTCCAGTTGTGAAAACGGGTATAAATATCCTCTTGCAATCCCTGCAAATCCGTGCAACTCCCACCCCTGTAGCGGTCGGGAAATGGCCGAACGTGGGTGTCCGTCCTCCCGTTCAAACTTGCTCGTTCTTCAGCGAACAGACTCACCTGCTCCCGTTTCGGCTTGGTGATGGCAGAAATCCCGAGCTCGACCCAGTGGCGTATCGATCGGTGCTGGACAGACGGGGGGTAAACAATTACAAAGCCGTGGGCGTTGACCGGTATGTCCGCTGAGGTTAGCCCATGTAAACCAACACACACTCTGACGAAGAGGGCCGAAGCGACAGATAGTTTTATTTTTCGGCTGATGGATGCATGGCCAATGTTATGAGGGCCCAGTAAAAAGGAGGGTCCTAAGAAAACTGACACTAATTCTTGGCAGGTAGAGGGGCTGTAACGGCCGTTCATATATGAAAACACCTTCTTTCGGTGCCCTCAGGCCATACGTTCATCGGCCACTCAAACGACCTGTTGAAACTCCGGAATATCCCTGGTGGTGCAATCGCACCATGTGTGCTGCACGTCCATCGTGATGGATTCACAGAACGTACGCCGCTTGATCTGCATCCATTGGAAATCACGAGCTGCGGCATACAGCCTCTATAATCAGCAGACAACTCGTGACAGTATTCCAGAATAATCAATCGCTCGCGCTGAATAGAAGGCGCGTATCTCTCATCGAATGACCCTGTCAGTCCCGAGTGTTCCAGTTTGCGATTAGACACTTCCATGTGCCATCGGCATCGTGTCGGTACACATCCACCCCTTTGAGACTCACATCAACCGAGCCATCAACAGCAGTCGGGTCGCGGCTACAAGTTACAGTAATTCGATCCACTGCGAGATTGCCGCTGACGAACTGCCACCCACTCGCCTGGGCGGTACCATAATACCCCTCATCAGCCACTCCCTCTACGATAGCCTCTTTGCCAACAACTGGAGGCTTCATAACCCGTTCCAGGCTGGCGCCGATGCCGATGAGACGATGCGTCACATTCGAGACGGACCATCCGAGTAGGTCACATACCGGCAATCGACCGTGCGGCATCACCCGCTGTATCTCGCACGCCGGTTCTACCAGGATTTGGAGAGATTGATTCGTAGTTTGCAAGATACAGCGCGCGAGTCTTGCACGAAGTAGCAGTCCAATCAAGGAGCGTGGAATCGATCATTACGGGGGAGCGACCTATCGCATTGATTGATTATCTACTTCGTATCTGTCAAAAA
>CAYOLR010000033.1:16095-18376 GCA_964404815.1 uncultured Halobacteriales archaeon | reverse complement strand
TTCAAGACAAGCGGGATCCCGTTCAGAACAACGTTCGCATCCTATGGTTTTTTTGTAATAGTGTAACCAGGTCCGTAAGCTCGCCCGATAATCATACTTGAAGAGTTCCTCCTTGGAAGGGAACAACTCAAATATTTTGTCGGGATTTTCCGCAAACTTTCGGTCATTAAACCGCAGATCCCATCCACCCGGGATCTCGTCAATGTGTTCTTTGTGGTGACAATTCGCGCATAAGGGTACGCAATTGTCGATTTCTTGCAATATACGATCCTTCGAGAACCCCTGTGAGACCATGTGGGATATTTCTAGTTCTTTCTCCCCTTCGTGATGAAATACAAGGCACGCTGGGTGGTCTTCCGAGCATCTACTACATTCAAAGTTCTCGGCTTTCTGGTCCGAAAACCAGTCCCTAAGATTCCGTAGTCGTTTCCGCTTTACTGCGATCCGATGTTCGCGATTTTTGTAGTACCAGCGCTGTTGGGGAGTCAATTCCTCCCAGTCATACCCCCGTGGGAGTTCAACCCAGTCCGGTTTCGGTCGGACGGGTTGTCCACCTCCGGAAGATACCTTGTATGTTTCTAACCCAGCACGAGTTTTGGCGGAATTCCAACCACCGACGATTCGTTTAATCGAACTTGCTGTCGGTCGGATATCTAATCGCTCATACTCACGCTTAGTTGGGGATTTTCCGAGGCGTTCCGCCGCTAGGTGCAACGCCTCGATACACTCCGCTTCTGAGATGACCATACCAACAATTCCGGAAACAAAGTACTAAAACCAACCCAAGTGCACACTGAAAGTAAACCGCTATCGTCCTAAAGTTTACACCGCGGGCATGACATCATCGCCGATCAGCTCGACACACTCGACCGCCTCCTCGACCGGCATACCGGGCCAGTTCACCCGGAGCACCATCTGGTCGGCGTCGATTTCTTCCTGGTACCGCTCGATTTCGCCGGCGACTTCCGATGGGGTGCCCAGCAGGAACCGGTCCTCGGCTAGTTCGTCGAAGGGTTTGTGGAGGTCGGCCTGGTCCTCCATCGCCTCGTCCTGGCCCCAGTCGATGTAACGTTGGTACTTCGGTTCGAGGTAGGGACGGGCCGTCTCGATCGCCGCCTCACGGGTGTCGGCGACGAAGCACTCCCGAAACAGCGGCACTTCGGTGGATTTCCCGAGGTCGTCGCGGATCGAATCGTAGCGGCCCTTCTGGTCGCGGATCTCCGCCATCGTCGCGTGTGGATTGACGAACCACGCGTCGCCGAGCCGGGCGGCGCGCTCGACGGCGGGGCCGGCGTTGGCCGCGACCCAGACCGGGGGCTTCGTCGTCGGCCGTGGCGTGATCGAGACGGCCTCCACCGAGTAGAATTCGCCGTCGAAGGTGACCGATTTCTCGGTCCAGAGCCGGTTCATGAACTCGATGCCCTCCTCGAGGCGGGGGCCGCGCTCGGCCTTCCGGATGCCGAAGCTGTCGAATTCGACGTCGCGGTAGCCCGCGCCGACGCCGCAGACGACGCCCTCGGCCATACCCGCCAGCGTCGTGACCTGCTCGGCGATCTCGACCGGGTGATGCAGCGGCAGGAGGACGATTCCGGTCCCGAGCGTCATGTCCCCCGCGTCGGCCGCCAGCCGACCGAGCAGCGGGATCAGCTGGGCCTGCACGTAGTCTGCGAGGTAGTGCTGGCCGGTCGTCACGAGGTCGAAGTCGGCGTCCCGGGCAGTCCCGGTCAACGAGACCAGATCGTCGATCAGGCCAGAGAGCGAGTCCTCCGCCGGGGCCTGCGGGTTGAGGAAGAGGCCGTAGTCCATGGGGTGGGTTCCGGCGGGTGGGGCTTGATTCGTTCGTAACCGGCGTCGAATTGCCGGGAACGACCGATACCTACATTCCGATCGGCCGGGGAACTTGGAACATGTACGTCGGCCGTTTCGTCATCGTCGGGCCGGACGTCGGCGCCTACCGGGTGTCATCGCGGTCGTTCCCGAACCGACGGATCGTCGACAGGGGAGGAACGCTCACCGTTGGGCCGACCCCCGATGCGCCTGAGACCGACAACCCCTACATCTCGTACAACTGCGTCAGGCTGGTCGACGGCCACGCCGTATTGGGTAACGGTTCCCACGTCGATCCGATCGCCGAGAAGGTCGGCCTGGGCTATCCGCCGCGTGACGCGCTGGCCCACGGGCTGTTGACCCTCGACTTCGAGAAGGACGACTACGACACGCCCCGGATCGCCGGCGTGCTCGGCGACGGGGCGACGATCGGGATCGTCCGCCGTGACGCCCT
>CAYOLR010000033.1:0-16085 GCA_964404815.1 uncultured Halobacteriales archaeon | reverse complement strand
CGCCCTGCTGGTCGAGGCGGTCGAGGAGCCGACGCTGGTAGCGACCTACGAGACGGACGCGCCGACGCCGATCGACTTCGCGGTCGACGGGGCCGAAGCGGCCGCCGAAACGGCCTACGGCCTCGAGTACGAGCACGCGGTGTGTGCCGCCGGGGTTGCGCGGGGGGACGACGGCTGGGAACTCGCAATCGAGAACGCCCCGGAAGACTAAGCCCGGGCGGCCGTTTCTCCTAGGTATGCGGATCGGCGTCCTCGCGGATATCCACGCCAACCTCGTCGCCCTCGAGGCGGTTCTCGCGGACCTCCCGGCGGTCGATCGCCTGGTCTGTGCGGGCGACGTGATCGGCTACAATCCCTGGCCGGCCGATTGCGTCGACGCGATGCGCGAGCGGTCCATCCCGACGGTAATGGGGAACCACGACCGGATGCTGGTCGCCGGGCGGAACTTCCGCGGCAACCACATGGCCCGGGCCGGCATCGAGCACGCCGAGCGGGAAGTCTCCGACGGCCAGCGCGAGTGGTTGGCGGCGCTCCCCGACGAGCGGGAACTGGTCGACGGGCGGGTCCGGGTGGTCCATGGCCACCCCGACGACCCAAATCGCTATACCTATCCCGAGGAGTTCTCGGCGGCCCTGCTCGACGGGGCCGACGCGCTGATCATGGGCCATACGCACGTCCAGTACCACGAACGCTACGACGCGGGGGTGGTCTGCAACCCCGGGAGCGTCGGGCAGCCTCGCGACGGCGACCCCCGGGCTGCCTACGCGGTCCTCGACCTCGAGGAGGGGCGCGTGGACGAACACCGGGTCAACTACGACATCGACCGGGTCATGCGGGCCGTGACGGACGCCGGACTCCCCGAGCGGACGGCAAACCGGCTGAAGCAGGGTCGGTAGGCGTTAGTCGAAGGCGGCTTGGATGCGTTCGAGCGCCTCCTCGGCGTCCTCCCAATCGACGAAGATCCCGACGGTCGTGGCGCTCGTGATGACGTCGTGGATCGGGAGATAGGCGTCGGCCAGCGGCTGGAGGACTTCGAGAAGGACCGACAGCTGCTGGGGGAGCTCGCTGCTGGTGATCCGGATGACACCCACGGGGTCGTCGACGGTGATGCTCGAGAGGACCGTCGAGTCGATGACCGTGTCGTGGAGGACGGCCTCGGCCTCCTTGCCCTGGTCGGCGTCGATATAGAAGGTGACGCTGTCGAGCCCGCTCGAGACGGCGTCGATGTTGATCTCAGCCTCGCCCAAAGCGTTCGACAGGTCTGCCAGGATCCCCGGCTGGTTCCGGATGGCGCGGCCGGCGACCGTGACGCACGCCAACGGGTGTTCCCGCATGTCGATGAGGTTCTCGAACTCGCCGACGATATCCGTCCCGCCGGAGAGCAGGTCGGTATGCTGGTAGTGGATGACCCGCATCGACAGGTCATCCGTCTTGTAAGCGAGCGCAGAGGGGGCGACGACCTCGGCCCCGCGGAACGAGAGGTTACGCAGTTCGTCGACGGTGATCTGGCCGACGTTTCGGGCGCCCTCGACCGCTCGTGGGTCACCCGTCATGACACCCTCGACGTCGGTGACGATGATGACCTCGTCGGCGTCGAGGTAGTTCCCGAGCATGACGGCCGTCGTGTCGCTTCCGCCGCGACCGAGCGTGGTGACGTTGCCCTCGTGGTCCTCGGCGAGAAATCCCGTCACGACCGGGACGGACTCCGAAAGGGTCGCCGCGAGGGCCTCGGTTCGTCGGAGGGTCTCCTCGCGTTGGACCTCGCCGTGTTCGTCGACGACGATAGGCCAGGTCTCGCTCCCGGGTTCGACGAAAACGGCGGGGATATCTCTGGCACCGAGGGCGGCTTTGAGCATGCGAACGCTCGTCCGTTCGCCCATGCTGACGATCTCGGCACGATCACGGTCGTCAGCGTCGAACGAGATGGCGTCGAGCAAGTCGTCGGTAGTGTTGCCCATCGCGCTCGCCACGACGGCCACCTCGTGGCCCGCTTCGACGACCGAGGCGATCGAGTCGGCCGCACGGTCGATCCGGTCGCCGGTCGCGAGGCTAGTCCCGCCGAACTTGACTACGATCCGCACGCTGCCACCCCGAGCATGGGCGCGAAAGTGTATTTCATGGCCACTCGTAGCTAACCGGGGGAGATAACTGTGTTCATGATCCGGAAGCCGTGACTGCGGTCGGTGCCCCGAGCAATGGGCTTTATAGCCGCCGCGGCGAACCCCCGACCATGGAGGTTCGGGACGCGGTCGAGGCGGACGCCGACGCCCTCGCCGAGCTCGCCGACGGCCCGCGGGACGTCCTCAGAAACGTAATTCACGACCGAACGGTACGGATCGCTGAGACCGACAAGGGCGATATCGTTGCGTTCGTGAGTTTCGACGCCCGTCCGGGCACGGTCTACGTTACCCAGCTCGACGGCGATCCCGAGGCGTGCCAACGCCTCCTCGAGGAACCGGTTCGGTTCGCGGAACGCGAGGGAATGGTGGTCGAGCTGCTCGTTCCGGAAACGGACGATGACGTCCAGTCGCTCGTCGCCAACGCCGGCTTCGACCGCACGGGGGCCGGACCCCGGTTCGACGACGTCCGGACGGTCCGATTCCGGCTGACCCCCTGATTCAGGCGAACTTTCGGATCGTCACGTCCAGCGTCTGCAGGTCGACGATCGGCGCATAGCCGGCGTCTGGGTCGATGTTTACCCGGCGTTGGAAGGCCGTCTGATCCTGCCAGCAACCCGAGTTGATGACGGTTACGTCGTGATACCGCCCGTACCCCAGTTTGTGGACGTGGCCGGCGTGGAACACGTCCGGGACATCGTCGATAACCAAGTAGTCCCGATCCTCAGGCGCGACGCGTGTTCGTTCGCCGAACGGGGGCGCGAGGTGGCGCTTCTTCAGGAGGTGGGTCATGGCGACCTGGGGCTCGTCATAGCTTGCTTCCGGGATCTCTGCGATCATCTCGTCGAGCGAAACCCCGTGATACATGAGGACCGAGACGCCCTCGATGGTGACGACGGCGGGATTGCCGACCACCCGGGCGTCGTGGACGGCCATGATGTCGGCGAGGTCGTCGTCGAAGGCCGGCTGTGGCTCGGCCAGGCGGACCGCGTCGTGATTCCCGGGGATCATGACGATTTCGAGGTCCCCGGGGACGGCTTTGAGCTCCTCGGCGAAGGACTCGTATTGCTCATAGATGTCGATGATGGCGAGCTCCTCGTCCTGCCCAGGATAGACCCCGACACCCTCGACCATGTCGCCGGCGATCAGGAGATACTCGACTCGGTCGGCCTCCGGCGAGCCGAGCCAGTCGGCGAAGGCCGCCCAGGCATCGTTGAGGAATTCGTGGCTACCGACGTGGATATCGGAGATGAGGGCGGCTTCGACGGGCCGATCGGCAGTCGTGGGTTCGAAGGTCCTCGGGACGTCAGGGAGGAACAGGCCGTCGACGAACAGGATGCCCGCGTCGGCGGCAAGCCGGCCTTCGACCGCGATCACTTCGTCGAACACCAGTTCCTCGACGCGGCCCGCGATGTCCTTGTCCTTCGTCACGAGGCAGGGAAACGTGCCGGTTGTGTCCTCCAGCTCGACCAGCCAGTGGCCGTTCGCCGTCGACCGGATATCCGTGACCATGCCGACGATGCCGGCCTCGCTCCCACCAGGCATGTCCGCGACGGCCGAGGTAGGGCGATGGTTGACGCGTGATCGAAGCAGGCCGGCGAGCCGTTCGTATCGGTCACGGAACACGGAAACGAAATCGTCGTAGACGCCGGTTCCCGTGCTGCGGCCGGTGATGTCGTTATCCACGTGGACAGAGGCCTGCCCGACGACGGCCGGGGCTACCCCCTTTGTTTCGGGTGGAGAAACAGATGACTCCATAGGGGAATTACGATTATTACCCCCAGTAGAAGTTGGGGTATCAATGGCGGCCTCGACGTCCTCGACTGTCAGCGTGAGTTTGGCGCCGGGGACCGCCTCGACCGTCCGTTCGAGCGCCGCCTCCGGGTCGTCCGCATTCGCGATGAGGGTCACCGCCTCGCGTTCGGCGTTGAGGCCACGCGCCGTCAACTCTCGAACGATCCTCGCCGGCGTCTCCAGGGGCACGGTCATACGCAAGACAGGGGTCGCTAAAAGGATACCGAGAGGTTGATACCACGCACGCCGAACGCCCTGTTGATGAGCGACGACCGCCCCGAGGGGCCGATCGAGTGGCTCCGGTGGTTTCTCACGACCGACCGATCGGGGCCGCGGTTTGTCCGGGATTTCTTGAGTAGCGTCGTCGCGGTCCTGCTGGTCGGGGCGATCCTTTTCGGCGTGAGCGGCGTGTGGCCGCCGATGGTGGCCGTTGAAAGCGGGAGCATGCAACCCCACATGCACCGCGGCGATCTCGTCTTCGTGATGGATGAACACCGGCTCGTCCCGGAGAAGGCTACCGGGGACACGGGTATCGTCACGTTTCGTGCAGCCGACGACAGCTCCTACCGGAAGTTCGGCAGTTACGGTGACGTCATCGTCTATCGGCCGAACGGGGGTGGGGGGACGCCGATCATCCACCGCGCCCGATTCTGGGTGAACGAAAGCGAAGACTGGTATGACAAGGCCAAACCCGGGATGGTACCGGGTGACGCGTGTGACGAAATCCGGAACTGCCCCGCCCCGCATGCCGGTTTCATTACCAAAGGGGATAACAACGGTCTCTACGATCAGGTCTCCGGGATCAGCGGGCCGGTGAAACCCGGGTGGATCAGGGGTACGGCAGAGATTCGGATCCCGTGGCTGGGGTACGTCCGGTTGCACTTCGGGGCGATTCGAGCGGCGACGGGGAGCGTTGGAGCTAACGCAACCGTTGTTACATAGGGACGCCAGAGAAGCCCCGGGTCAGGTCTCGTCCCCGAAACGGGCCTGAACGAACGGCTGGGTGCTCTCGATATCAACCAACCGTGAATCGGACAACAGTACGCCTTCGGTCTCCTCCAACGGAACCGAGAGGCTGATCTCCTTGGTTCGGCCGTATCGACCCTTGGAGACGACGATCGCGTTCACGATGCCGAGCATGTCGAGCTCGCTGATGAGATCGGTAACCCGTCGCTGGGTCAGGACGTCGGCATCGATCTCATTGCAGAGCTGTTTGTACACGTTGTAAACCTCGCCGGTGTTGATGTTCCCGACGCCGTTCTTCTCGAGGGTGATGATCGCGAAGAGGACGAGCTTCGACTGGGTCGGGAGCGTTCGGACCACCTCGACCACGCGGTCGAGCTCGATCTTCTCTTGGGCCTGCCGGACGTGTTTCTCCCGCACCAGATCAGTCCCCTCCCGTTCCGTGAGCTCGCCCGCGGTCCGGAGCAGGTCGAGTGCCCGTCGGGCGTCGCCGTGCTCTTGGGCGGCGAAAGCAGCACAGAGCGGGATGACGTCCTCCGAGAGGACGTCCTCCTTGAACGCGACGTTCGCGCGGTGTTGGAGAATGTCCCGGAGTTGGTTCGCATCGTATGGAGGGAAGACGATCTCCTCCTCGCCGAGGCTGGATTTGACTCGAGGATCGAGGAAATCGGTGAACTTCAAATCGTTCGAGATGCCCATGATCGACACCCGGGAGTTCTCGAGCTCCGAGTTCATCCTGGAGAGGTTGTACAGCGTGTCGTCACCGGATTTTTCGACGAGTTTGTCGATCTCGTCGAGCATGATGACGGCGACACGTTCCTGGTAATCGACCGCCTCGAAAAAGGTGCTATACACGCGGTCGGTCGGCCAGCCCGTCATTGGCACCTGTTCCATCTCGTTCCGGTCGTTCTCCAATGAATCGATTCGGGCGTCGACCTCGCCCCTCGTTTCGAACTGACTGGCTTCGATCGTCCGCTCGCCCCGATCGATGTCCCGCTTCAACGCTTCAAGCTCCTCGATTCGGCCGTCCATCGTGGCCTCGTTCCGATCAATAAACGTGTTCGCGAGCTGGGCCAGCACCCGATATTTCGTATCGGTCACCTCGCAGTTGATGTATTCGACTTCGCAGGGAACCTCGTAACGCTGTGAGGTCTCCTTCAGTTCCTGGCTGACGAACTTCGCACTCGCGGTTTTACCCGTTCCCGTCTTGCCGTATATCAGGATGTTCGACGGGGTTTCACCACGGAGCGCGGCGACAAGTATCGTCGCAATATTGTTGATCTGCTCCTTCCGATGGGGAAGCTCGTGGGGGGTGTATGAGGGACGCAGGATCTCCTTGTTCTCGAAGATCGGTTCGCCACTGAGGAGATCATCGAAGAGGCCGCTGCTCGAAGAATCCTCGAGAACGGCGTTGTCGAGGTCGAGCCCGCGATCGGCGTTTTCTCTTTCAGCCGCCGCCGATGACCGTTCCAACTTCGGTCCGTCCCCCGTCTTGCGCTCGTCAGACATTGATTGCGTACATTTGCCCCCGGTTTCCCGTGCAGTCGTTCCCCCGCGTAACCCGATGTGCCTCCCAACGGGCGTCCCTGAACCGTTTACCCGAAAGTTCGCCTCACGCCAGTGTCCAGTTGATGCAGAAGAACCCGAGGTTTGGCTTACTATAAATTCGTTATGGAAAATTCGCTCGGGGCACAGCCAACACGATATTGGGTTGAACATTTCGATAAACCAAGGCTTAATTCCGTCTGCATGACAACACATATTATTGTTTTTACACGAACGTCCACTGAAGGAAAAGACGTCAAAGAACCATCTATTACCCGTTTACGGTTCGAATCGCAGGCCTTGACCGGTGAATGCAGGTTTATATGATAATATTAATACCATTCACGCCGCCGAAAAAGGACGAACTCGAGAACATAGATCACATCTCCAGATGAAGAAGACGATCACCACCGGCTGACCGCACCGTTTCATGTGGAGCCCACACTTAAATCCAATTATAGACAGTCTAGGCGTGATTAATCTGTTATTTCAAGATATACGAAATCATGCTAACCGTAACCAAACCCCGATAGGGTATAACTACGGCATCTCGCCCCCTACCCCTCCGTTTCAACTGGAACAATTAACTACCCATCCGATGCCAAACGGTGGCTCTCATTAATGAGAAACTTTATGGAATGGTTGTGTTAACAATAACCGTAATACTGAATAAAATTAAATTACAGAAGAGTAATATCAACTAAAATACTGTATTGGATAAACCATCCACGGGATACGTTTGGCGACAAATTGGATCAAATCGCTCCGATCGTTGGAGCGGGCTGTCCACACGAAACAGGGGGGTTGGGTGGTTTAACGGCTAATGAGGGGAAAACCAACCGCCGTACGGCGAAACGTCTGACGCAGGTTTAAGTGGGAGCACCGGGTTGACACGTCAAAGCCCTCCGTGACATAATATCATGGAGGGGGAGGATAGGATGGGCCTGATAACGAACCTAAAAGACAGCATCTCACGGGTGACGGATAAGCTGTTCTCCGACTCAGAGCCGAAACGGATCGGCATTTATGGACCGCCTAACGCGGGAAAAACCACGTTGGCCAACCGTATCGCACGTGATTGGACGGGAGACGCGATCGGCCCGGAAAGCCACATCCCTCATGAGACTCGGCGGGCGCGTCGCAAGGAGAACGTAGAAATCGAGCGAAACGGGAAGACCGTTACCATCGACATCGTCGACACGCCAGGCGTCACGACAAAAGTGGACTACAAGGAGTTCCTCGAGTTTGACATGGAGGAGGAAGACGCCGTTCGCCGGTCACGGGAGGCGACCGAAGGCGTGGCCGAGGCCATGCACTGGCTGCGTGAAGACGTGGACGGCGTAATCTACGTCCTCGATTCGACCGAGGACCCGTTCACCCAGGTCAATACGATGTTGATCGGCATAATCGAAAGCCGGGATCTTCCCGTACTCATCCTGGCGAACAAGATAGATCTCCAGGAATCCGATATCAGGCAAATCGAGAACGCCTTCCCGCAGCACGAGACGATCCCACTTTCGGCGCTCGAAGGCGACAACATGGACGAGGTCTACGACAACATCGCGGCCTACTTCGGGTGATCGAGATGCCTCAAGTGACCGAAAAAGACCACGACGGCGTGCAGATCGACCTCGTCAGCGGCGAAAGAATGGCCGGGCTGACCAGCATGGAGAAGATCCGGATGATCTTGGACGGTGTTCACGACGGTAAGATCGTCATCCTGGAGGAGGGCCTCTCCCCCGACGAGGAATCCAAGCTTATCGAGGTAACGATGACAGAGATCTCGCCGGACGAGTTCAGCGGGATCGAGATCGAGACCTACCCGAACTCGTCAGCCGGCGAATCTGGGTTAATCGGCCGGTTGATGGGACGGCGGGAAGCGTCGAAACTCACGGTAATCGGCCCGGCGGATCGGATCGAAACCCTCCACAAGGACGAAACCCTGATCAGTACCCTGGTATCACGAAACTGATGCCACACCAATGCACCGGGTGTAGCCGTGTGTTCGACGACGGCTCAAAGGAGATGCTCTCCGGCTGCCCTGATTGCGGCGGGAACAAGTTCCAGTTCCTCCCGAGCGATGCCGTCGACGATTCCGCCGCTAGTCCGGCCTCCGCCCCACAGGCCCAACCCCCGAAACCCACCCCCGAGGATGGAACCGTAATCGACGGGGAGGATCCTGATCCCTCCCCCGAAGACCGGGCTCAGGCGACGGCCAGGAGCGCGATCGTGTCCGAGCACGAATTACCCGCCGAGACCGAGGAACCGCCGGAGGCTGTCACGGCCGAGCAGTCAGCAACGGTCTCAGAGGACGATCCCGGCCTCTCCGAGCTGAGAAAAGAACTCAATCAACAGTTCGAGAGCATCAAGATCCTCCAACCCGGCGAGTACGAGCTCAATCTGATGGAACTCTACGATCGCGAGGAATACATCATCGCCCTGAAGGAAGACGGTCGATACGTCATCGAAGTCCCCGGCGATTGGCGGACGTAGTCCGAAAGACGGTTTTTCTCACACGGAATTAACGCCGTATCGTGGTCCGTGACCGCCTCCGAGCGTTGCTCTTCCGATTCCCGGCAAGCCTTGCCAGCCTCGGCATCGTCGATCGGGATAAGGGCAAAGAGGCGTTCGATCTGGCCATTCCGGTGATGGTGACTGGCGGGATGCGCACCCTCCTTCGGATCGCGGACTTCTTCATGGTCAGCCTCGCGCTGGGCCCAGAAGCCGTCGCGGCACTCGAGCTCGGGTTTCAATATTTCTTCATCCCGTTCGGGTTATCGCTCGCGCTTTCCTCCGGCACGATCAGCGTCGTGTCTCGTTTCCATGGCGCCGGAGAATACCGGCGGGCGGACCTCGCCATCAAGCAGTCTGTCTGGTTGGCTTTGGCCATAGCAATCCCGATCACCATTGCGACATGGCTCTGGGCCCCCGGCATGATCGACCTCCTCACCGACGACTCCAGGACCATCGCCTTGGGAGCTGTCTACCTGAAGATCGTCATGTTGTCTGTCACCTTTCGGTTCTTCAGCATGATCGGCGCCAGGGCGCTCGCCGGCGCGGGCGATACCCGGACGCCGATGTACATTCGGGCCCTCACGCTCCCGACGAACGTGACATTGAATGCGCTCCTGATCTTCGGACTCGGGCCGTTCCCGACACTGGGTATCGCGGGGGCCGCCTGGGGAACGGCCATCGCGAATACGCTTGCCGCCAGCATCTTCGCCGCCGTCCTGCTCTCCGGGCGGTTTCCCGTCCGACTCCACCTCGGGGGAGACCAGTGGGACTCCAGTATCGGCCGCGAGCTGGTCAGGGTAGGCCTCCCGTTGGCCGGCACGCGACTCTCCAGGACCTTCGGGCGGTTTCCGTTCCTGTTCGTCTTGGGCGTGCTTGGAACCGAGATACTCGCCGCCTATGCAATCGGGCGACGCGTCATGCTGCTGGCGCTGATGCCGGCGTGGGGGTATTCGACGGCCTCATCGACGCTGGTCGGCCAGCACATCGGGGCCGGAGACCCCGAGACGGCCGACGACTACGGCTGGCAGACACTTCGTATTGCCCTGGCGACGCAGTTGTTGATCGGTGGCTGCCTGTTCGTTTTCGCGACGCCGATCGCCGGCCTGTTCGCCGCCGAGAACGTCCAGCTGACTGTCGAATTTGTCCGGGTGTTCGGGATCGGCGTGGCCGCGTTTAGCGTGGCACGGACGCTCCGTGGCGGGCTTCGAGGGGCGGGGGACACCAGCTGGCCGTTTTACGGTGGCCTCATCGGGACCTACGTGGTTCGTCTCCCGATTGCTCTGCTCGCCCTCCCGGTCGGCTTCGGAATTACGGCCCTCGGGGTGACGATCGCCCCCGGTTTGGGGTGGGGACTCATCGGCATCTACGCGGCTATTCTTGGTGATATGTACGCTCGTGCGGCGATCAATGGGATCCGGTATTGGAGCGACACGTGGAAGGAGATCGCGATGAGTTCCGAGGTGGGGGGAAGCCCGAGCGATCGCTAACGGTGATCAGACAGCGTCCGAAGGCTCGTGGATTTCCGCCATTCGGGATGCTTCCTCGGCGTATCGTTTCCGCCGTTCTGGATCGGTTACTCGCCCGAGCTGGTCAGGGGCGACGGAAACGGCTGCGGTGGTCACGCGGTCCGGGCCGGAAAAGCTCGGGAGCGCCCGTTCCTTTCGGTGATACCGCCGGCCATCCGGTGTCGCATAGATTAGTATCACGATGTTTTGTTCGTCATCGGAAAAGGTACGCTCGACCAGCCAGACCCTGACCGATTCGGCCATAGGGAAGGTACGGTGCGAGGCCTCAAAACCGCTTCAGCGAACGAGGCGGATTTATGGGTCCCCCGCCGGAACCCGAAGTATGAGCGATGCGACGAAAGTGGTGATTGGGACCCTCGTGATCGCCGCCATCCTCGTTCTGGCGATCGTTCTGAACCAAGCGCTCGTCTGACTTACGACCCGTTAGAACCTGGCGGTGATCGACCCATCCTGAGCAAGTTCGATCACACCGTCAAACAGGGATTCTAACCCTTCAACGTACGTCGAATCGTGGACCTCCGGCGAGACGTGGAACAGCCCCACCGCTTCGTATTGATCCAGGAGGCCTAAAATCCGCTCGACGGCCAATTTCGCGCCAGGTTCGTCGGCATAATATGCCAGTTCCGTTACCGAATCAAGCGTGACCCGTCGTTTCCCCTGGGTCTTTTCGAAGAACTGTTTGGTCTGGTGAACGATTCCCTCCAGGTCGTCAGGGGCGGAAACGTAGTGGATATTTTCGGATCCCCGGCGGGTATAGCCACGTTCGACCGACAGGGTATCAAGGATGGTCGCCTTGGATTTGTCAACCTCGAAGTGTTCGAGCTTCTGCTGAACCTCACGGGCCGTGGTTCGGGTGGAGATAACGAGGAAGGCGTCAGTGTCCTCGGAAAGGAACCGAGTGTCGATCCGATCGGTTTCACCGGTACTTGGATGGAGGAGGAGAACGCCGGTCCCGCCCGGAACCGTTGCGGGGGCGTGTTCGATGCCGAGAGCGTAATCCATGATATCCTAACCGGCGCACCGTGCCACCTTAAGCCTTGAACCATCCACGACAAGGTAGCGCGTCAAGGCTTTAGACGCCTCCGGTGGAACAGCCCCCCGTGACGCCATCGAGATCGGCCGTCCTTGCCGTCCTCCTCGGGATCGTCATCGTCCTGACAGCCTTCATCGTCGGTGATCTCCTCTCGACGATCTTCTTCGCGTTAACCGTCGCGACGGTGCTGATTCCGGTCGCACGGTGGCTACAGAACCGTGGGCTCCCCCGTTGGTGGGCCAGTACAATGGCGACGGGGATCGCGTTCCTCGGTGGGCTCGCCATCTTCCTTCCGATTGGGATCGTCCTCTACATCCGGCGGCAGCAGGCGATCGATCTCATCAATTCGGTCCCCGACCAGTTCACCATTGAAACGCTCTGGTTCTCCTATACCGTGATAACGGCCGACGTCACCGCCTTGGCGATTCGATATCTTCGGGACCTCGCCGTCGCCCTCGCCACGGGCACGCCGTTGCTCGTGGCGCAGACGTTCGTGTTCTCGTTCGTCGTCTTCGGGGTTTTCCTCAAACGCGAGGCCATCAGTCGGGCGATACTCGCTCCGCTGCCGTCGGAATACCACGATATCGCCGCAGCACTTTACGACCGGTACCGGACAACCCTGTTCGCCCTGTACATCATCCAGGCTGCGACGGCCGGAGCGACATTCCTCATCGCGACCACCCTCTTCGCCGCCCTCGGCTACCAGTATCCGATCACCCTCGGTGTCGCCTCCGGGATCCTTCAATTCCTCCCCGTCGTGGGGCCGAGTCTGGTCGTACTCGGCCTCGGGGCACTAGAGGTCGGTGCCGGCCAGCTCTCCCAGGCGGCGATCGTCACCGTATTGGGGTTGGTTCTCGTCGCCGCCCTCCCCGACGCCCTCATCCGACCACGGCTTGCCCGAGAAACCGCCAGATTGCCGGCGAGCCTCTACTTCGTGGGGTTCACCGGTGGGATCCTCAGCCTGGGTCCCGTCGGTGTGATCGCCGGCCCGCTCGTGGTCGCCCTGTTGGGTGAGCTGTTGCTCCTCCTGGCGGACGAGATGAACACCGATCATCCCTCGACCAACTGAAGGTCACGCTCCCGCCACTCCGTGAGACTCCCCTCGTAGAAGTCTACTGCCCTGAATCCGAGGTGTTTGAGGACGAGGAACGTATGGCTGATCCGGCGAGCGGTATTACAGTACAGGACGACTCGGTTGTCTCGCGAGATGCCGACCGAATCCAGGAGGGTAAGGAGTTCGGCTTCGTCCTTGATGCCCCGGGTTTCCGGGTCGACGAAGTCGCGCCAGTCGAGGTTGAACGCCCCTTTGATGTGACCGTCGGCGAACTCCTCTGGCGTTCGTGTGTCAAGGAGGACGGCGTCTCCATCTTCGACGGCGGCCTGAACGCCGGCGGCGTCGATCAACGGACGGTCATCAGGGATCGTCGCGCGATAATCAGTGGGTGCCACATGGACGGGATCGGTCGACGTTTCGTACGCTCGGCTCCAGGCCGTGTAGTCCCCGTCCAGCAGGTGGACCGGGTTGTGGCCGTAAAGCATCGCCGTGACGAGCAGGCGAGCGGCGAACACGCCGTGTTCGTCGTCGTAGGCCACGATCGGTTGGCCAGGCTCGACACCGATACCGCCCATCAGGTCGTTGAAACGGTCGAAGCCGGGCAGCATCCCCGGGTCCTCGTTGCCAGCCGACCGGAACGAGTCGAACGGGAGGGAGACGGCGCCGGGAACGTGGCCGATCCCGTCGTATTCCCACGCCTCCCGGACGTCGACGATCCTGACCGCGTCACGATGCTCGGCCAGCCAGTCGACCCCGACGATCAGCGGTGCTTCCTCGGCCATCAGCTACGGGCGCCTTTGGCCCAGCCCCGTTTAGATTGCCGGGTCCGGGAGCGTCATAGGAACCCGCAATTATTACCGGGTAATTGGGCGGGTATTCCCGGTTGACCGTGCAACCGTTCCATAGCGACGGCCTCCCGGCTCAACGGTCACGTCGCCATGCCTCCTTATTACCAGTTGTTTTTGCCGCAACTCCGATGGGCCCGCGGCTTCTGCCGCTGCAGGAGTCACTATAGGCCAGTAGGTGGTACCGTACTGTGCAATGAGCAGCTACGAAAAAGACGTGCTGGTCTCAGCCGACTGGGTGGAAAACCACCTCGACGATTTCCAGGACGACTCGACCGACCTCCGGTTGGTCGAAGTCGACGTGGATACCGAGGCCTACGACGAGCAACACGCACCCGGTGCCATCGGGTTCAACTGGGAAACTCAACTCCAGGATCAGACACAGCGGGACATCTTGGACAAGGGTGACTTCGAGGACCTCCTTGGGAGCCACGGGATCTCCGAGGACTCGACGGTGGTCCTCTACGGGGACAATTCCAACTGGTTTGCGGCCTACACGTACTGGCAGTTCAAGTACTACGGCCACCGGGATGTCCGCCTGATGAACGGCGGCCGCGACTACTGGATCGACAACGACTATCCCACGACCGACGAAGCCCCGGCGTTCTCCTCGGTCTCCTACAATGCCCGGGGCCCGTTCGAGGGGATCCGTGCCTACCGGGACGACGTCGAGAAGGCGATGGAACGCGGCGTCCCGCTCGTCGACGTCCGCTCGCCCGAGGAGTTCAAGGGCGAGATTCTCGCGCCCCCGGGCCTCCAGGAGACCGCCCAACGGGGCGGTCACATCCCGGGTGCCCGTAACATCTCCTGGGCGGACACGGTCAATCCCGATGGAACCTTCCGATCGGCCGACGAACTCCGCGACCTCTACGAATCCGAGGGGGTTACCGACGATCAGGAGGTCATCGCGTACTGCCGCATTGGCGAACGGTCCTCGATCGCCTGGTTCGTCCTGCACGAACTGCTCGGCTACGAGGACGTCACGAACTACGACGGCTCCTGGACGGAATGGGGCAATCTGGTCGACGTTCCCATCGAAACCGGCGGCGCCGACTGACCACGCGATTAAAGCCCAGACCGCCCAACATGGCCACTATGGACGCCCAGGCCATCCTGGATCACCTCGAGGACGAGTTCGAGACGGAGCTGTCCCGGCTCGGCTCCTCGAAGGCCATGTACGCCGTGACGGACGGCGAGATGGACACGGAGTCGGTCCTCGACGCCATGGCAGACCGGGCGATCGCCGCGGCCGAGACCTTCGAAAGGTGGGCGGATACCACGGATGGACCGATGGCGGAGCGCTACGAAGAGGTCGCTGCCACCCTCCAGGACCAGGCCGAACGGATGGCGGCCCATGGCGAGGAGGTGACCCCCGAGGACCGCCCGACCCCCCTCGAGGACCGCCTTCGGGACATCGAGACGGATGCCGAGCGATTCGCGGGGTTCGTCGCCTGGGCCGAGGTTACTGATCGAACGCTGTCGCAAGCGGTCGGTTTTTTCGTCGGCAACGCCGACACGCAGGCGGCGAATCTCTTCCGCGACTTCAGGTCCGAGATCGAGGGCGTCACCGAGAAAATCGGGGAGGCGTCGCAGGACGAAGCGGCACCGATGAAGGAAACCGCGGGCGAGGCCGTCCAGACCGCGTATCGCTATTACGTCGAGACGCTCGAGGCGATGGGCATCAAGGTCAAGCCCGTCTGTTGACCGCCCCTACATGATCCGACCGATATCGTCGACGTGTTCGAGGCAGTCGTCGACGAACCCGTAGAGGTTCGCGGCGGCCTCTGGCTCGAGGGCGACCGCGATGCCCCCATCGTCCTCGCCGTGGGGGAAGTGCATCTCTAACCCGCCGTCGAAGCACCGGACGATGCAGTTCAGTTGCCCGTGGGCGTAGAGGTGTTCTTGCCGCCCCGCCGTTTGGCCCTCGCGTCGAAGCGCCTCCGCCACCGTTTCGATCTCCCTGGCGGAATAGGTGTCCGCGACGTCGTCCCTGAGGAACTGGACCTCAAGCGAGGTATCGTCGTAGGTCAGGACGCTCCGGACGTGGCCGCCGGCGCGGTCGAGGACGAACTCAACGAAATCGTCGGTTGACATGTACGGGTGGTTCCACAAAGTCGAAGGCTATCAACATTTGGGCGGTGGGGAGGCTTTTTGCCGGTTGGCCTCTTGCCCCGGATATGCATCGGCCGGGGGGACGTGGCGATCGACCAACCCGAGTAGGGCCCGAAAACCGGTAACCAGATGCGCGAGAGCGATCAGCGGTATTTCGACCGCATCGACGCGCGCCTGGACGAGGCCTTCGAGGTGGCCAGCCGCGCCCGACAGCAGGGCCGTGATCCCGTGGCCGACGTGGAGATCCCGGTCGCAGAGGACATGGCTGACCGCGTCGAGAACATCCTCGGCATCACCGGCGTGGCCGAGCGCGTCCGCGAGCTGGAGGCCGAACTCGGTCGCGAGGCCGCCGCGCTGGAACTCGCGAAGGACTTCGCGGAGGGACGGGTCGGCGACTACGACTCTCGCGAGGGCAAGATCGAGGGGGCCGTCCGGACGGCGGTCGCCCTCCTGACCGAGGGCGTTGTCGCCGCGCCCATCGAAGGGATCGACCGCGTCGAGATCAGGCCGAACGACGATGGCACCGAGTTCGTTCGCCTCTTCTACGCCGGCCCGATCCGCTCGGCCGGGGGGACCGCCCAG
>CAYOLR010000032.1:0-18436 GCA_964404815.1 uncultured Halobacteriales archaeon | reverse complement strand
GTAGATCACCCCCTTGGCATGGGGGAGGCCCCGGGTTCAAATCCCGGCGAGTCCACGTAAAAAAACCAAATTCGGAGGGTTCCCGGTAACCGATTTTCCCGACGTTGGCACCCATGAGACGCCAGAATCAAGTTCGGCTGACGGGTTCTCAGCGGACCGAGTAACGGAGCCCGGCTCCCCGGTTCGCCGCCCTCGCCCGTGCGCCCCGTCGATCCGTGGTCGCGGTCCCTGACGCCGCGGTTTCCGATGTCAATTGGACCAGTTGTCAAATGTGGTTCGGACGGGCTGGTTTCTCGTTCGTCCGCACTCATGACAATGTATTGTCGGACAAATCGAATAAATCCTCGCCCCACAATTAATTTCGTTTCCGACGATCGGCTATCAGGATCCGGTTTCGGGAGAATGGGACTCGATCCACTCCTTCGCGTCGATCACTTGGCCGCAGCTCAGGACAATCTCGTCGGGGCCGTTGACGGAGACGTGCGACGGGCGCTCGCCGCAGGCTGGGCAGCCCTCCTCCTGGACCATCTCTACGACGGTTTCGAGGGTGGGCGTGCCGAGGATCATTTACTGTCAGAATTAGTGGTAAGTTAATCCGCCGTAATCGGCTCGTATTCGCCAGCCGCGAGGTCGTTCTCGATGCCGCCAAGCAGTCGGCACAGCCGGACGTCTTCGATTCCGTCGCGGTGCTCGTCGACGAGCCGGCGAACCTGACGCTCAAACTGAACCTCGATCTGATCCATAGTCGTGGTTTGGGAACGAGCAGTAATGGGCCGAACGGGGTCGATTCCGGAACTGCCAGACCGGCGCGATGCTCGATGAGAAGCGGCGACCATCCGCCGGCATCACGAATCCGACTACCGTTGCCAAAACCCGCCACTTTCGTTAAACCGGAATTTAACCCAAAGTCGCCTATTTCCGGTCGACGATCCAATCTAGGATCGATGGATCGACGCCGGTATCTGGGGCTCGTGACCGGAGTGATGGCTGGCCTGGCGGGCTGTGGCAGCAACATATCGCCGAAACGGGACACCACCCCTTCACCGACCCCCGCTCCCGTAACACAGTCAAGCACTCCCACCCAAACACCGACGCCGACGGGCGTTACTGCCGATATCAACCTGTCGAGATACCTCGTTCGAAGCTTCTGCCAAACCCTGGAGCAACGGGCTATTACCCCGGAGGATATCACGCCGCTCACGGAAATCGAAGATCCACTTCGGAGCGCGCTCAGGACAGCGATCAAGGATGAATTTAGGACCGATTCGATCGCCGAGGCGCTCCTCGTGGGCATCGATCAGTTTCGCCACTACGGCGGTTCCTACCGCTTTCACCCGTACATCAGCGTCGACGGTACCCCGTACATCTTCGATCCGACGGTCCCGGTGTTTACCGCCCACCTCGAAGGTGACCTCGAAGATCCGGACCCAGAACGAACGGCCGGCCCGGACGGGATCGATCGTTTCCCCGAGCCAGTCCAGCAGTTCATTCATACGGTCGGTGCGTTCGGCGTCGAGGTCGCCCGTGACGAGTATCGGATCTCGGTCATTCCCGAGCCGCTCGCGGACTTCCTCGACACCTACGAGTACGTCCAGTCGCCCGCGAACGCCGGCCGAATCGTGACCGAACGGATCGACCCCGGTCCACCGTACACCATTACGGCCCATAAGCTCACGGCCGAGGAGATCTGGGGCCGACCGATCATCGGAGCAGAGGAGCTCTCCACCGACCTCCGGGAGTTCGTCGAAGCCGTGGTTGCCTCGAATCGGCGGGCGGCGATGTATTCCCCCATGGAATCAGAGTACCGGACGGATACCATCCCGCCGGCGTACGGCAGTCGTCTTAGCTACGAGCACGGTCCCGGCTCGGGGCCGTACGTCACGCTGAACGGTACCCACTATGCCATCCGGGTGACCGAGATTCCACGGGAGAAACTGCCGGTCGAGGTCACCGCGACGTCGGTCGGCGAGCGCTCGTTCTCGGTGACGGTCCAACCCTCTGATGCCGGTCCGAAACCGTCCATCGAGGGTCAGGTGGAGCTCGAAGCCCGTGGTGCCCTTCCCAGTGTCCTGTGGATTCAAACGAATTCGGATCGGTACCTCCTCGAGAGCGATAGCAACGAGAACATACGCTGGACCGATTCAGCGGTCTCGGACGGACCGGAACGCCGGATTCGCAACATCGCCCGGACGGAGATCCCGCCAGATGGCCAGGTCGCAGCAACGTATCGGGTCCCGGCGGACGTGCCCGCAGGCACCTACGAGGCCTGGGGGTTGGTGAGGGTCCAGTGGACAAAAGCGGAAAGCGGGCGGCGATATCCGAGCTTCCCCTATCCCTTCCGGGTCGGACTGTCGGTTCCCGAAGCGCCATAACCCCGGTTCCGTGACCGGGACCGTCCATCGTCGACCTCGGAATGCGAGCCGGTCCGATCCGTCGCAGTGTCGACGTGCTGGCAGCTAAAGGATCAGGACCAAGTTGACCGCCGTGGCATAGAGGCCGAAGACGATCATCCCGAGTGGCGGCGCATAGTAAAAAATCACGCTGCCCCGGGTGACGGCCGTCCAACTGATACGCGCCCCTATCACGAACACAGCGAGTTTGACGCCGACAAATCCAGGGACGCTCAGGGTTTGGAGTAGCCAGCGAATGAGGGGGTTGGCCTCGCCGAGCGTTGGATCGCCGTACACCACCCACAACGTCGTGACGATATCACCGATCCCGTAGGTCAGTAGCGCCAGCCCCCACAGAACGTAGAACTCTGTCGAGGCTCGCGTTCGCCACCGGAGGAGCTCTTCACGATCAGTGGTCACGGGATGGTGCTACCGGTAGTGGTGTTTCGGCGGTTGCTAACTCCTAAGATTCTTGGTTCATCTGGACGTTCGATGGCGGCCAACGACTCGAAGGTCGAGGGTTGCCGTTCGCACTTGACTGTCAAAACGAGGGGCGTGAGCCCCTGGAGGACATCGAGAACGGGCCGCTCCCAGAGCAGGCAGCCACAGAGGAGGAAGTCGATAATCAGGATGAACGCACCGAGCACGGCCACGCCACTGACGGCGAAGACGAGTAACGCGTACAGGAACTCCTCATCCATCGGCGGACTCCGGATTGGCCGTCTCGCTCCTGTTCTTTAAGTCGACCGGATGTGCACTTCCGAGGCGGATCGTTTTAGCTACTCGACCTGGATTCGATCGAACACTCCGCACAGAACGCACACCCCCATGATCCGTCGGGTGGCCAGATACGGCGACTTCCAGTCGGGTCCACCCTTCGCCTCCCGCCTACGTCACTCATCAACCCGTTCACGGCGGGTCGTTCGGTGCCTTCGAGGGCGACCGTATTGAGTCAAGTATATTGATTTCGAGGGATAGACTTCCCGAGACGTGCAGGTCGAATTCGAGTGTGTGATCTGTGGGAAAACGGCGGTCGCGAGTGTCGACGAGGACGAGGCGGATTCCAGCGATCGACCGCTGGAGACGCTCCGTGACTGCCCGGACTGTGAAATGGAGACGATCTGGGTGGAAACCTGACCCTGTCCGCTGGGGCGGAACCCAGGCGGTAGTCGCTCCGGTTTGGCTCCGTCCGGAGATGGCCGTTCGCGCCTAGCCACCCTTCCGGTGGGAGATATCCCGCCGATTCACGACGTAGCCCTCGACCGCCGGATCCGCCAGCTGGTTGCTCCCCACGGCCTCGATCCACACCCACGAGCCGTCCTTGTGGCGGAACCGATACTCCGCGGAAACCACCCGATCAGGGTGTTCGATCTATTCCTGGAACACGGACCGGACGCGGTCGATATCGTCCGGGTGGACGAACTCGCTGAGGTCCGCCCCCTCGAGCTCGGCCGGCGAATACCCCACGATCCGGGCACACGACGGCGAGTTGTACCGGGCGACGTTGTCCTGGTCGGTGATGCTCAGCCAGTCCGGCGAATGTTCGAGCAGCGCGTTCAACCGCTGCTCCCGGAGCCGGAGCGACTCCTCGGCGCGGTACTTGCCGACCGCGTTCTCGATCCGGTTCGCCAACAGCGAGTACGTCTCGGGCCCGGGCCGTTTCTCGATGTAGTCGGTCACCCCGGCGGAGATGGCGTCGCTGGCCACCTCCTCGCTCCCTTTCCCGGTGAACAGGATGAACGGGACGTCGCCGAACTCATCTCTGACCTGTTCCAGAAACTCGATACCGTTCGTCCCGGGCATCTGGTAATCGGAGACTACACAATCGACGTCGTCGCGGCTGAGCCGCTCCAACCCCTCTGCGGCGGACGGTGCGGTCTCGACGACGAAGGACGCGTCCTGTCGCCCGAGGAAGTCAGCCGTCAGCTCTAGGAAGTCCGGATCGTCGTCCACGTGGAGGACGCGGATCGTGGCAGGCGGTGAAGACATCTAGAATGCTTGTCTTGTCACAACTGTTCGGTCGATATAGCCGTGGCCACCCAGTCGACTCCTGACCGCCGATGCCGTAATTCAAGCTTCCGGTCCACGGGCCTGACTTCGGGAACGGCAGCAGTGATTGGCCCCGACGGGATACCTCTCCCTGGCCCTGCGAGCGGTCAGAAAGCTTATTCGCCGCTTCCCGTAGGTATCGACACCCGACCGATGCGGACCTCCCTGCTCGCAGTCGTCGTCATCCTGGTGGTCGCCGGGTGCTCGAGCGGGCCGGCCCCGACCGACCCCCCGACCACCACGGCCCGGGAGACGGCGTCGCAAACCCCGTTACCCACGACGAGCGTCGAGACCCCGGCGTCGACGCCGACCGCGGCGTCATCGACCCCATCACCCACATCGACTGCCTCGCCAACGCCCTCGCCGACGCCGACACCGACGCCCACCCCGACGCCGGTGCCACCGGAAAACCCCTGGAGCGCCGATCCGATCATCGTCGCCATCGATGACCCGATCCCCGACCAGGACGTGCGGCCATCGGTCGAGGCAGCGATCGCCTACTGGAACGGGAACATCGAGAAGTACAGCGACTTCCACGGCCGGTTTGTCCTCCGCCCGAACGCGTCGAATCCGGACATCCTGGTGCGGTTCACGCGGCAAGTGATCTGTGACGGAACGGAGGAGGCGATCGGTTGTGCCCCCTACTACGATCGGGTCGGCGCCGTGACCGATCCCCCCACCGAGATCGAGATCGAGGCGGGGTATTCGCGATCGAACACGACCCGGACGGTCAAACACGAGTTTGGGCACGTCCTCGGGATCGAACACGGCAGCGATCCGATGCCGCTCATGCGCTCGAGCCACGACGTCACCTACCAGTCGGTGACGGACGCCCACAACCGGTCGAATCCCTGGTACACCGACAACCTCACGGTGTTCCTCGAGGCCAAGGGTGACTGGTACGATACTGACAGGCAACGGTACAAGGAGCAGCTCGACCACGCCGTGACGTATTACGACGACGGCGCCGACGGGCACGTCCCCGCGAACGTTTCCTTCGCGTGGACGCGGAACCGGACGGCTGCGGAGATCGTCTTCGCGTTCCCGGACGATCCGCCCTGTGGCGAGGCGGGGGAAAGCCTGTCGTGTTACTCGCAGTTCGGCCACAACCTGGACACCGACGACGCGTTCGAATATCACGTGAACGCGACGATCTCTTTCACCGACATCCCGGAGGATCGGGTCGCCTGGCACGCCGGCTATTGGCTGGGGTTCGCGATGGGGGCGGCCAACGTGTCTGACCTCCCGCCCCCGTTCGACGAGCCGGAGGAGGATCCACGGGAGGATTGGTGGGACGAGTGAGGGCACCTCCGCAGTCTGGCCACCGGGAAACCCGGGGTTGGGTTCTACCGACCCACCGGTCGCCGTCGTCCGTTCGGCGGAGCGTTACCTCAGCCACCCACGTGTCGATGACCTGAGCGAGGCCGAACGGACCGCCTCGGTGGAGCGCCGGGGGCCGAGTTGGGACCGTATGGGGGCGGCTTCGATCGGGTGGGTGGGACCGGCGGCGCGTGTCGATCGAAGCGCCGCGGTGGAGCCAGGATTAGGCGGGCTCGGGGACGTCCTCGAAGCGCTCGATGAACCCCTGCCTAGCGAGTTCCTTCGTTCCCGCAGGGCCGGTCACAGTGAGCGTCAACTGCTCGGCGTCCGCGGGGACGTCGAGGGTGAAGGTCTCGTCCGCACAGCACCGGGATTCGAGGACGACCATCGTCACCACGGACTCGAGGACCTCGTCGGTATTCGGAAAGCGCAGGACGAACCCGTCGTCGAGTTCGTCGACCCCGGAGAGGTGGGGAACGACCTCCGCCTCGACCCAGTCGGCCCGCTCGGCCGCCTCCGTTTCGTTCAGCCGGCAGGCGACCTCGTCGACGATCGATTCGGTGTCGTGATAGTCGCGAATGGTATCGGACATGACACGGGCTAGCGTAATGGCCGATCGCCATTCTGCCCTGCTCCCAGGCTAGCGGGGGGATTCAAGACCCCGGTGCGGGGGGTCATCCGTCCGATAACTCCCGCCACTTCCGGCCCGGTACCACCCTCGCGTAGGGCTGTCGGGTAACGGATCGGTGAGTTCCACGTCGCCCCACGCAAGTGTTCTAGAAAACGAGTGCGTAGGCGATAGGCGAGCCTATCATCAGCAGGACCAAAAACAGCGCGAGGATCGACTGTTTATCCATATATCGTATAATCCCTATTCTGCCTAATAAGAACCGGCCACCGTTCCTTCGCTAGTTCCGTCCCCTGGCCTCTTCACACTCGAAACTCGACTCCATTCGAAGCCCCTGAATTCATATCGGGGCGTCCTGATCGGTGGAGGGTCGTTGATCGAGGGGATCCGTGAGCAGTGATCGGCCGTCCCCCAAGCCTACCCTCGGCCCGTCGTCCCACGGGCAAACCGACTCCCCTACTCCGTTTCCAGCCGATAGAGCACGACCGCCCCGACGGCACCGATCAACACCAGTTTCGGGACCAGGCTGTCCGGAAAGAGGAGGTTGACCCCGAGCGCCAAGGCGACAAAGAGCAGCGGCTTCAGCATCGTCCGGGGGTATCGAGAATGCGTGTTAAAGGTCTTCGCCCCCGGCTATCAGACGGTCGAACGCGAGTCGAGTGCACCGGCGTGAACAGTCTAAACGGTCCGGGCAATTCAGGCGGTTTCCGGGCAACGATCTTCTTCGGGAATGCCCTTCGATCACCGTCCCAACCCCATTCAATTATCACATGTGATACCAGCTGCAAAGGCTTTTGGCCCCTGTCCCGCCCACAGTGACCTATCGTGCTGCCCATCCAACCGACGGGAGGTCCCCGCCCCGGATAGCATGGACGAGAACGAGTTCGCACGGGATACCTCGCAGGTGACGGTGATGTTCGTCGAGGACGAGGAGAGCCTCGCCGAGACCTACGCGACCTTTCTACAGGACGACTACGCCGTCAAGACGGCCAACTCCGGCAGCGAGGCGCTCGAGAAGATCGACGACATCGACATCGTCTTCCTCGATCGACGGATGCCCGGCCTCTCCGGCGACGAGGTGCTCGACCGGATCGTCGAGCGCGACCTCGACTGCCGCGTCGCCATGCTCTCCGCCATCGAGCCGGACTTCGAGATGAGCATCGGCTATGACGAATACCTGACCAAGCCCGTGACCAAACAGACCCTCCACGAGACCGTCGAAGAGCTCCTCGTGCTGCTCGAGGACCCGATATAACCTAACCACTTCGAATAGCCACTATCCGTGTCACCCGCGGCCTAGCCGCTGGTGGACCCACCCACGAACAGTCGATCGAGGGGCACGAACCCCGTCACCAGGACGACGCCGTAGCCGAACAGGAGAATCGAGGCGAAGTTGACGACGGCGCCGTGAGACAGGCCCGGGAACACGGTCGCGGCGAAGCCCACGAGCACCACGTCGAGGAACAGTCCCGGCAGCGACATGAGTGCCGCCGCGGCGGGCCGCGTCGCCAGGTTGACCCCGACCCTGACGTAAACAGGGTACGTGACCGCCGCCATCAACGGGATGACGGCCATGAAGAACCCGACGACGATGGTCGGCCGCGTCGGGTCGAGAAGCAAGTGTCCGACCAGCCGGATCAAGACGGCGACGGCCGCCCAGACGAGCACCCCCCAGCTGACGGGCCAGAACCCGGTCCGGCGGTCGGTCCACAGGTTATCGCTCATCCTCTCCTCCGTGACTTAGCGATACAGGGCATTCGGCTCAGCACGGTCCGGCGTTGCCCGTGACTCGATCTCGACCTCCCACCGGTCCAGGATCGCCTCGATGATCGGCGGGCCGCGGTATTCGAGATACTTGGTGATCAACAGACCCAACGGGCCGTATCGCGGCGTGAACGCGAACCGGATCGTGACCCGGATGCCGTCCGGTCCCTCGTCGAGCCGCCACACGCCCTCGAAGCGGTGGACCAGCCACCGGTGAAAGTCGCTCCCGTCGATGTCGACCGCGACGGCAAAGGCCTCGCCCGGCTCCCACCGGGTACACCCCTCGGTCCAGACGTTCCCGTCGGTGTCCGTACAGCGGCGGACGAGGTCGGGCCCGGTCCCCGAGACGACGTCGACCGATGCGAGGTTCGGAGCGATTTCCCCGTACAGTTCGTGATCCGTCACGACCGTCCAGACGTCGGCCCGTGGCGCAGCGATCGTGCGGTGTCGTTCGATATATGGCACGGTTTCCCTCGACCGTCCGGAGGGACACGGCCGGCATAAATGATTGCAGAATGATAATTTTGTAGAACCGCTTACCGAACCCGCGTTCGGTCAGCGATCTGATCGGTCCACGTCGACGACGGACACCGACTCGTCGAGGGTCAATACCAACTCACGGCCATCGATATCGAGCCTGACCGTTGCCCGCCATGGGTCCGTCGCGGAGACCGTTTCCTCGATATCGACGGCGAGCGACTGGAGCTCCCAGTACGGCAGCCCCGTGATGTCGACGCCGGCATCATAATACTCGGCCACCACCGCCGGATGCCGGAAAACGTGTCCGAACAAGGGGACCCGGGCCTCGTACTTGCAATTGGAACACCGGTGCAGGCTGGCGGGGGCGTCCGAGTCGTGGTCCAGGACCTCGGTGGTCATCGCCGCGGCACAGGTCGGACAGATCCCGTCCATCGCGAGCCGGAACCGGGACTGGGTCCACCGGTCGAACGCCATGGTGAACGACGCCCCCTCCCGGTCAGACAAGCCCGCCGGCGGGAACTCGTTCCACATCACGGTCGTCCCGCACTCGCCACACTCGACGACCCCGTGGCCGTCGTACCGGGCAACGAGCTCGCCGCCGCACTCGGTACACTCCGTCCCGATCGACGCCCCGTCCATTGTCGGTCGTTCGGAAACGGTCCCGGCGAGGATCGCCCGGACGACCTCGCGACCCGCCTGCGTCAGCTGGTATCCGTCCTCGGTCGACGTGAGGAAGTGGTCCCGGAGCTTGTCGATGTGATAGTTGAACCGCCCGCTGTCCGGGTTCCCCATCCGCGTCCGGATCTCCGAGAACGAGATTTGTTCCTCGGCCTCCCAGACCGTCCGGAGGATCTCGAGCCGGGACGCCTCGCCCAGGAGTCGGAACGCCTCGTCGGGCGTCAACGGCCCCTGCTCATCCATAGCCCGTCATCGGAGGCGAGGCTAATAGTGGGTCGGGCTGCGGCGAGGCTCGGGCCCCGGGCGCGACCATGCGCCCCCTTCGTGCGGCGAACACGGTCCCATCGACAGGTGCGAGCTGGCCATCCTCCCCCACCTGATCGAGCACCCAGGAGGACGACAAGGCCGCCAGGTCGAGGGCGCGGACAAGTGCAGCGACCCGTTCCCGGACATCCACGGCGTCACCTGATCGGGCGGTCGGGTCCCTCATTCGGCCGCCGCCCTGGGAAGGGTTATGGAGTGGCAAGGGTTAACATGTTACGAGACTTATACGTCTCGTATGACCACCGCACGAACCGGACGGAATTACTACGAATGTCAGACTTGTGGACACCGGATGACGACGCCCGCCTCCATTGCCGCCTGTCAGGCCTGTGGCGGCCCGGTCAAGAACATCGCCGTCCCGCAGGAGTGAGGCGGAGCGCCCCTCAGAACGAGCCCCACCGGAGATAGACCATCACGACGATGATCGCCAGCTGGAAGACCCCCTGCACCCCCGAAAGTTTGGCGTTTCTGAGGCCGATCCGGCCGATGACCGCGTCGTCCGGCTCGTCGGAGATCATCTGGAAGTAGATCCTGACCTCGCCGGGCATGATGAGCCCGAAGCCGACGAGGCTCAGGACGGTGATGATCGCCAGGGCGGCCGCGATCGCGGGATCGGTCATGGCGAAGTCGGCCAGGGTTCTCGCCAGCCACCACCCGCTCCCGACGACCGACAGGCCGAAGAGGCCGAGCCACCGCCGGTCCCGGAAGGCGTCGAACTGCCAGCCGATGAGCGCCAGCGCCGGGACCGTCGTCGCCGCCGTCAGCAGCGCCAGCCACGGGGCGGCGTGGGGGAAGATCCCCAGTCGGAGCGCTAGCGAGATTCCCCCGGCGATCGTCACCAGCGCGAGGATCGGCATGAGGAACGTCATCTTCGGGGTGTACCGACGGAAGAGGCTGGCCCGCTCGGCGAGGGGCATGCCGCCGATGACCGGCCCCATGACCAGCGCCATGAACAGGTCGATGCCGGTCCAGAGGACCCCCGCCATGACGTGGGCGAAGGTGTGCTGGGCGACGGTACCGAACAGCGACGCGTACAGGAGGACGGCGATCGGGACCACGATCGCGCCCGTGGCGAACGCCGGGTTCGCCCGCCGACCCATCCCCCCGATCGTTCCGTGAATCGTTGCGGCCATAGCAACGCGCGGCGCAGCCGATGGATATCAAGGTTCGGCCGGGGGAAACCGGCAGGTTGGAGTGGACGGCCCACGGTCGAACATACGAACCCGAGCATGGTCTCCGCTCGAACGGTCCACGCCGCCCTCCTGGCAACCCTCCTCGTCCTCGCGGTCCCGACGGCGGCCGCCCCCACCGGGACGTCGGCCGATCCCGCGACGACCCCTCCGGAGATGCTCGGCCTCGATGACCGCCGGGCGAGCGAGTTCGTGTCCCCCGAGGTCGACGTCGGCGCGTCGCTCGAGATCGGCCATACCCAGGGGACCGAACAGCTCCGTCGGGACGCGCTCGAGCACCGACTCGACCGCGTCACGTCGGTGGAGGCCAAACAGCGGCTCATCTTCCTCGCCGCCACCCGACTGAAACAGCGGGCCTCCGCCCTCCGCGCCGACGAACGGGCCCGCCGCCGGGGCTTCGCCAACGGCTCGCTCTCCGGGACCGCCTACACCCGCGCGGTGGGGATCAATGCCGCCACAGCAGCAGAGCTCAAGCGATCCATTCGGACGATCGGCGGCTTCGCCGACGAGGTCCAGGGGGTGACGGTCAGGAGACGGATCCTCGAGACTCGGCTCATCGGCATGGCGGGGCCCGTCCGCCTCCGTATCAGCGATGCCCTGACGGGGTCGAACGCGGGCAGCCGAATCCTCCTCGTGGGCTCGGCGAACGGGACGGTCCTCTCGACCTTCGACGACCGGGGCCGCTACGTCAGGGAGGCCTACCGGTCCGACCGGTGGACACGGGACCAAGTCGGCGACATGACGTTGACGAACGTCGTCGAACTGGTGGAGGCGACGTATCCGCGTGGCTACAACCGAAGTACCACTACCAGCTTCACGGGCGGCCTCGGCCGGGGGATCTACCAGGCCGACCTCCAGTTCCCCGCCGGCACCCTCCAAGCACACCTCGATGCCGATACCCGGGGCGTGTTCTACGAGGTCAGGCGGAGCGCCCCTGATCCGCTCGTTGCGAGCGACACTGTCTCGACCGAGTCCGAGACCCTCCGGCTCGTCGTCAACCGGGGCGTCCCCGGCGGACCGATGAAAGTGACGACCCTCGATCCCGAAACCGGGAACCCCGTCAGCCGCCTCGTCGTCGTGAACGGCCGGGCCTACCGGACGGGAACGGACGGCGTGATCTGGGCGTTGACGCCGATCGACCCCCAGTTCTCGGTCCGCGCCACCACGGATGCCGGGCCGGTGACGCTCACGGTCCGACCGATCACCGACGGCTCGACGGACCTCGGTACCGGGGCTGACGAGGGACCACAGCCGAGCTGAGAGGAAAACCGGCCGGCACGTTGGTTGTCAGCCGAGTGTCATGCCACGGCCGGCCGGTGCACAGCCGATACCCTCGTGCGGAACCGACTGTGCTATCCGTTTCACCATCTCGGACCGCCGTTAATCCATTGCCTCATATGTTAACCGTTTCATCACGGTTCCGGAACCCCCAACACCTCGCACCGAGTTGTCCCGAGCATGGACGCAGCGGTCGTCACGGTGGGAGACGAACTCTTGGCCGGCGACATCGAAAACACCAACGCCACGTGGCTCTGCCGGGAGCTGTCCGATCGTGGCGTGGCCGTCGACCGGGTCGTCGTTGTCCCCGACGACCACCAGACAATCCGCGACGAGGTCGCCCGGCTCAGCGGGGCCGTCGATGCGGTCATCGTCACCGGCGGGCTCGGAAACACCCCGGACGACCGCACCATGGCATCCGTGGCGGCCGCGTTCGACCGTGACCTCGTTCCGGATGCCCTCGTCCGGGCGGCCGTCGATCGCCGCGTCAAGCAGATCCGACAGCGGTATCCCGATTTCTCCGTCGACCGCGAGGCCGAGTCGGCCATCCCCGACGGGAGCCGACCGCTGGTGAACTCGGAAGGACTCTCCCCCGGCTGCGTCGTCGAGAACGTGTACGTGCTCCCCGGTATCCCGCGGGAGATGAAGGCCATGTTCGACGACGTGGCCGACGAGTTCTCGGGCGAGATCCACTCGCTGACGCTGTACACGACGACCCCGGAGGCCCATCTCATCGACGCGATCGAGGACGGGACCGACCGGTTCGCGGTGTCGATCGGCTGCTACCCCGACCGCGATGCCGGGTACAATCGCCTCAAGGTGACCGGTGAGGCGCCCGACCGCCTCGAGGCGGCCGCCGAGTGGCTCCGGGAGACGGCCGACGCGACCGACGACCCCCCGTCGTGACAAACGTTATCACGGTACAGACCCTACCGATGATCGGCATGGGCCTCAAGGACAAGTTCGCGACGGTCCTTCGGCAGGGTCTCCTCGTCGAGGTCTCGACCCCGGAGTGTGCCGCCTGCGGGACGCCCATCGACACCGGCGAGGGCACCTGTCCCGAGTGCGGCGGTGCCGTCGAGGCCGAACGCGAGCCGATCCCGATCTACTGGGACCTCGACTGAGCTCACACGGCGAGCTCGAGGTCGGTCTCCAGCAGCGGCCGAGCGCCCGCGTCCAAGGCCTTCTGGAAGGCCTCGCGGTCCTTCATTACGAAGCAGTTGAAGTTGCCGAGCCCGCGGTGAAGCACGGATCCCTTGAACAGCACCCGTGGGTGGTCGGTATACTTCCGTTTGACCACGGCGAACTCCTCGATCTCCTCCACCTCGACCAGCGCGTACCCGTGGCGGTCGAGGAAGTCCTTCACGTGTTCGTAGCGGCCGTCCGGGACTTCGAACCGGTACTCGTAGTCGTTGTAATACCGCTTGAGCTCGCCGAACACCTCGTCATCGTCGAAATAGTGTTTGAAGAGATAGGTGTCACCGGTCGGAAAGGCGTTGATCCGCTCGTCGCCCGCCCGGTGGAACGCCATTGTCGACACCTATGGTGGTCAACTAATTTAGTGTTCGTGTGAATTTCGGCGCCGAGACCCCGCCTCGGCCGTTCCTGGCCGGGCGATCGGCGCTCGGAAACGTTTACCTGCTGCTGCCCAAGGCCGGTGATATGGACGACCCAGCCGACTGGCGCGAGTCGATCCCACGGGCGACGGCGAGCGACCACAAACCGCTCGACGGGATCCGGGTCATCGACGCGGGGAACCTCGTCGCGGTCCCGGCGGCGACCAACCTGCTGGCCGATTTCGGCGCCGACGTCATCAAGATCGAACACCCCGAGTACGGTGACAACCTCCGCGATCTCGATCCCCACAAGGACGGGATCGGCCTCTGGTGGAAGGTGACCGGGCGGAACAAGCGGTCGGTCACGCTCGACCTCTCCACCCCGGAGGGGGCGGCGGTGTTCCGCGACCTCGCCGAGGACGCCGACGTCGTCGCCGAGAACTTCCGGCCGGGGACCATGGAGGACTGGGGCATCGGGTTCGAGACGCTCCGCGACCGCAATCCCGGACTGGTCATGCTCCGCATCTCCGGCTACGGCCAGACCGGGCCCTACAAGGACCGGCCCGGCTTCGGCCGGGTGGCCGGCGCGTTCAGCGGCTCGACCAACCTCATCGGCGAGGCCGACGGGCCGCCGATGACGCCCGGTTATCCGCTCGGCGACAACGTCTCCGCCATCCTCGGGGCCTTCGGGACGATGGTCGCCCTCTGGGAACGCGAGGTCAACGGCGGGGTCGGCCAGGTGGTCGACCTGGCCCTCTACGAGTCACTGTTTCGGATGCTCGAGTGGAACGCCATCGAGTACGACAAGACCGGGAACGTCCGCACACGGACGGGCAACACCCACGCCTACGTCGCCCCGAGCTCGACCTACGAGACGGCCGACGGCGAATGGCTGACCATGACCGCGAGCACGCAGAACATCTGGCGCCGGCTCTGCCGGGCGATGGACCGCGAGGAGCTCATCGAGGACGAGCGGTTCCTCGACAACGAGCAACGGGTCGACCACGCCGCCGAGGTCAACGGCATCGTCCGTGATTGGGTCGGCGACCGCACCCGCGAGGAAGTCGAAGCCGCATGGGACGAACACGACGTGGCCTATTCGACGGTCTACGATATCGCCGATATCTTCGCCGACGAGCACTACCGCGAGCGGGGCTCGATGGTCCGCGTAGACGACGACCAACTCGGCGAGACCGTCGTTCAGAACGTGGCCCCCCGGCTCACGGAGACGCCCGGCGCGATCGACCACCTCGGGCCGCGACAGGGCGAACACACCGCGGAGGTCCTCGGTGAGCTCGGCTACGACGAGGAACGGATCGACGACCTCGCGGCGGTGGGGGTGATCTGATGGGCACCATCGCCTTCCCGGAAACCGTCGACGTGGTCGAGATGCTCCCCCGGGACGGGCTCCAGCGGTTCGACCGGTTCGTCCCGACCGAGGAGAAGGTCGCGATCATCGACCGCCTCTCGGCGACGGGCGTGGCCGAGATCGAGGTCTCCTCGTTCACCCACCCCGACATGGTGCCGAACCTCCGGGACGCCGAAGCCGTCTTCGAGGGGATCGAGCGCCGTGACGACGTCACCTACCGGGCGCTGGTCCCCAACGAGTACGGGATGGAGCGCGCCATCGACGCCGGCGTCGACAAGGCCAACGCCCTCATCACGGCCAGCCCGGAGTACAACCGCCGGAACCAGAACATGACGATCGAGGAGAACCTGGCGGAGATCCGCACCATCGTCGACCTCGCCGACGAGCACGACATCCCGGTCGAGACCGGCATCGGCATGTCGTTCTTCTCGCCGTTCGAGGGCGAAACGCCGCCCGAGCGGACGCTCTCGATCGCCGAGTCCTGCCTCGAGGCCGGCGTGGACTCGATCACCTTCGCCACCTCGAACGGCATGGCCCATCCCGGCCAGGTGATCGACCTGGTGGGCCAGGCCGTCGCCCGCTGGCCAGCCGTCGACTTCGGCCTCCACCTCCACGACACGAACGGCCTGAGCCTCGCCAACATGGTCGTCGCGATGCAGCTCGACGTCGCCCGGTTCGACGGCGCGATCTGCGGGCTGGGCGGCGGCGTCATCTTCGAGGAGTCGCTGGAGAACATCGGCAACACCCCGACCGAGGACATGATCCAGCTGCTCTCGCTGATGGGGATCGATGCCGGCATCGACTTCGACGAGTTCGAAACGGTCGCCCGCGAGGTCGCCGACCGGCTGGACCTCCCGCCGATCAGCCACGTCCTCAAGGGCGGCACCCGCCAGGCCCTCCTGGCGGCCCACGAGTAGGGAAACCGTCACGAGAGCCAGTCGTCGGGCTTCGTCCCGTAATCCACGTCGGTCGCCGCGATGTCCTCGACCGCCCCCCAGTCGAGTTCCTCCATCGTGAACTCCTCGCCGTCGTAGCGCAGGAGCCGCCCCTCCTCTTCGGGCTCGGGTTCGCGGCCGCGGCGGCGGGCCACCTCGCGGTCGCGGTCGTCGACGACCTTGACGATCGTCTTAAGGTTGACCGGGCGTCCCCAGAGGTCGAACACGCGCTCGAGCGTGTCGGCGGCCTCGTCGAGGTCGAGCTGGATGCCGTTGTACTCGTGGGCGAGCAGCAGTTCGTTCCGGTTGTTGTAGTTGCCGTCGGCGACCGTTATCGTGGGCTTGCCGAAGTTGGTGAATTGCAACAGCAGTTTGCGCTTGACGTCTTCGGGCTCGCGGCTCGCCACGCGGTTATCGCCGGTTGCGTGGCTGTACTCGTAGGTGAAGTAGTCGTTCTCGCGGATGAACGCCGGCGTGAGGAACTCGTCGATGAACGTGACGTCGTTGTGGCTCTCCCTGACCGCGAACAGCTTGTCCCACCCGGCGGTGTACTCGACCGCGTCGATGGCCGCCTCGACGTCCGGATAGCGGTCGGCTTCGAAGAGATAACGGTCGATCTCCGCGAGCTGCGAGCGGTCGACCCGCCGGAGCACACCCCGGTGCTGTGGCTTCGTCAGCGAGAAGTGGCGTTCGGCGAGGCCCTCGTAACTGAGCACCCGCCAAGACTGGCCGTCGATGTCGAGGTCGCCGGAGAGCGCCCGATCGAGGGCCACTTCGTCGACCTTCGCCGGGTCGAGGGCGGCCAGGTCGGGGAGCGTCGCCTCGGTGATCGAGTCCAGCGGCGGCTCGGGGTCGAGGAGGGCCAGAACCCGCTCGATGTCGACCCGATCGAAGAACGTCTCCGGGGTGACCCCCTCGACACGGAGGAGCCGTTCGAGGACCTCACGGCGGTTGGCCCGGTTTTCGATGTGCTCCCAGAGCTGTTTCCCGAGCGCGTAGGGGTTGAGACCGGGCGACCCGAGGATCATCGTCATGTGTTCGGCGTAATCGATGAACTCCGCGTCGTCAGCGAACGCCTCGGCACCCATCATGATCGTCATCCAGTGGCTTGCCCACCCCTCGTTCATGACCTTCGTCATCCGCTGGGCGGCGAAGTAGTGTGCCTCGGCCCGGAGGATGTCGAGGACGTCCTTCTGCCAGTCGGCCATCTCGACGGCCTTGCGTTCGTCCTCGTCGTACTGCCGGCCGTGCCGGCGGAGAAACGCCAGCAGGTCCCGGCCGGGCCCCTCGTCCGGGTCCTCGTCGGCGCGGTCCTCGAGCCACTCGTCGTCGAAGATCGCCCCTTCGACGTCCGCCGAGAGGTCGAGGTCGGCGATCGGCGACGATTCGTCGGCCGCGGGCGCCGCCGGATCGGCCGGGTCAGGATCGTAGGGACGGTACTGGTCGATCGTCTCGGTGAGCGGTAACACGCTATCGATCCACCGTTCGACCGCCTCGCGGCCGATCTCGGGGTCGGCCATATACTCCGCGATCCGGCGGCCATGAGCCTCCATGCGGGCGGCGGCGTCCGGCTCGTCGCCGAACAGCCCGAACCATCGGTTGTTAGCGAAGAAGTCCGCGTGGGCCTCGACGTGGGTGATGACCGCCTTCTGGTCGACCGGCTCGTTCGATTCCTGGAGGAAGGCGTGGGCGGGGTCGTCGTGGATCACCAGCTCGAACGCCCGGCGCTGCCCCACGCTGTCGAGCCGGCGCTGGCGTTCGTACTTCATCCCCCACCGCCAGTGGGGGTACCGGGTCGGAAAGCCATCGTAGGCGACCAGCTGGTTCATCTCGTCGTAATCCACGAGCCAGTAGGTGACCGGCACGGGTGCCAGGCCGAGCTTCTCCGCGAGCTCGCGGGCCGCCGCCGCGGGCGCCTCGAGCCGGTCGGCCTGCCGGTGGAGGCCGTGGCGGTCGTAGACGCTCATGCCGGCACCTCCGCCTCAGCCTCCGTGCGGAGGATCTCGTCGATGGCGTCGATGACCTCGGCGGCCTCGGTGATCCGGGTCACGACGACGTCCTCGGTGCCGCTGAAGCGCTGTTCGACCTCGTCGGCGTGGGTGGCGTTGATCCCGCCGCCGTTCGGCCGGGTCTCGACGTAGGCGTGGAGGTTGGCGTCGAGCGACTCCATCAACGGGATGACCCGGTCCTCCGTGTCGTTGGTGCTGTTCTCGGAATCGCCGGCGGCGAACACGTACCGGTTCCACTCGCTCCAGGGGTACTCCTCGAGGATCTCTTCGGCGAGGTCGTAGGCGGCGGAGATCCGCGTCCCGCCGCCGGAGCGGATGCCGAAGAAGTCCTCGCGCTGGACCTCCCAGGCCTCGGCGTCGTGGGCGATATAGCGGAACTCGGCGTGGTCGTACTTGCCCTGGAGGTACCAGTCCATGGGCGTGAATACACGTTCGACGAGTTCGCGCTTGTCCGCGCGCATGCTCC
>CAYOLR010000031.1:0-18847 GCA_964404815.1 uncultured Halobacteriales archaeon | reverse complement strand
GCCGTCAGTACCGCCGTGGAGTACCTGCTTCCAACCCTCCACTACATCTACGACCGCAACCCGCTGTATCACATCCTCCTGACGTTCGGGCTCGTGCTGATTCTCACCGACGCTATCGAACTCATCTGGGGGCGACAGGCGAGGTACTTCCCCGCCCCGGCGTCACTGGCGGGCACGATCGAGGTTCTTGGCTACAGCTACTCCAAGTACAACTACTTCATGATCATTATCGGTGGTGCGCTCGCCCTCGGCGCCTGGCTCCTCCTCGATCGGACGCGCTTCGGCCTCATCGTCAGGGCGGGGGCCGAGGATCGCCGGATGGTCCGTGACTTGGGGATCGACATCGATCGGTATTACACGCTCGTATTCGGGTTCGGCGCCGCCCTCGCGGGGTTCGCCGGCGTGATCCTGGGTGCCTACCAGAACGTGAACCCCACCATGGGAGCCTCGGTCATCATCCCCGCGTTCGTGATCGTCGTTATCGGCGGACTTGGGAGCTTTCGTGGCGCCGTAATCGCCGGACTTCTGGTGGGTATCATCCAGAACATGGGTCGATCGTTCTTCCCCCAACTCGAAGGACTCATCGTCTACATACTGATGATCGCGATTCTGTTATTCAAACCCCAAGGTCTGTTCGGTTCGTCGGCGGCAGGTGGAGAGGACGAAGGGGAGTTTCTGACCGGCACCGGTGGCGTTCTCTCGACCGGGACGCGGCGATATTTGGGGATGGGTGTCGTCGGTCTGCTCGCGCTCCTTCCCGTGGGGGCCGTCCTCGACCTGTATACGACGTACGTCGTTACGCTCATGATCGAGATCCTCATTTGGGCGTTGTTCGCGTTAAGCCTGGATTTCGTCATGGGTTACACCGGACTGGTTTCGCTTGGCCACGCGATGTTCTACGGCCTCGGAGCCTATGCGGCGGTCCTCACTCTCCAGGAAGTCAGCAGTTCCGCGTTCGTCGCGATCGGGTTGGCGATCGTCGCCTGCGCGGTCATCGCGTGGATCGTTGGCTACCTCTCAATCAGGGTCTCCGGCGTGTATTTCGCGATGATCACTCTCGCCTTCGCCCAATTCATCTACAACTTGGTGTTCAAGCTTGAGTGGGTGGGCGGCAGCGACGGTCTCTTCGGCGCTACCGCCATCTACGGTATCGCAGGGATGGGTGTGACGTTCGACGAAATCGCGATCGGGATCGATCCTCTCCTGTTCACGGGTGATCTCCTGTTCTACTACTTCCTGTTGGCCATCATCGTGATGGCGTATCTCGTTGCACGACAGCTCATGCGGGCGCCCTTCGGGGCCGTCCTGAAGTCGATCCGTGAAAACGAGGAGCGGTCGGAGTTCATCGGCTATCACGTCACGACGCACAAGCGGCGGGCCTTCGTCATCAGCGGTGGCCTCGGCGGGCTTGCCGGTGCCCTGTTCGCCATCCACAACGGGTACGTGGCCCCCGCGTTCCTCCATTGGCTGCGGTCGGGCGAAGTCATCGTCATGACGATGCTAGGGGGGATGGGGACCCTATACGGCCCGATGCTTGGGGCCGGCGTCTTCATCGGGTTCAAGGATTTCCTCTCGTCGTACGTCGACCAATGGCGGATGATCCTGGGCGTCATCTTCGTGCTTTTCGTGATCTTCGTACCCCGCGGACTGATCTCGCTCCCCCAGACCCTCATGGAGGTCGTTCAAACCCGGCGGGGGACTGGCGGCGAACCTGAGGCCGAGTTCTCGGCGAAGCACTCCGGAGGTGACGACTGAATGCCGACAACCACGACCGAAGACCGGGACCCGTCACCGGAAGCGTTGATTCTGGAAACGACCGATCTGACCAAGCACTTCGGGGATTTGGTAGCGGTCGACGCCGTCGATCTACGCGTCCGCGAGGGTGAGTTCAGGAGCGTGATCGGACCGAACGGGGCGGGCAAGACGACGTTGTTCAACCTGATCACGGGATCGATGCAACCCACCCGAGGGACCGTCACGCTGAACGGCCGGGAGCTGACCGGCCTTTCGCCGCACGAACGAATTCATCAAGGGATCGCACGATCGTTCCAGATCACGAACGTCTTCCCTGGACTGACCGTTCGGGAGAACGTCAGGTTGGCAGCCCAGTCGGTTCGCTACGGGGACATCGGGTCCGGCTCGGTGTTCTTCAGGTCCACGTCGGGTTTCTCCGAGGTCAACGAGCACACCCATCGCATCCTCGAACGCATCGGCCTGGTGGACCGGGCGGACGAACACGCCGGGACGCTCGCCTACGGGGATCAGCGGCGGCTCGAAATGGGCCTCGTCCTCGCAACGGATCCCGATATCGTCCTCCTCGATGAACCGACCGCGGGCATGAGCGGCGACGAAACGGGAACCGCGATGGAACTCATCGACGACGTTCTCGCGGAGAAGACGCTTGTTCTCGTGGAACACGATATCGACCTTGTCATGGAATACTCCGACACGATCACCGTCCTCCATCAAGGGCGAGTCATCGCTGACGGGACGCCACAGGAGATCTCCGAAAACGACGCGGTCCAGCAGGCCTACCTCGGGGGGCACGCATGACCAACGAAACATCCGCCCTCACTGATAGTTCATCCCAGGTCGACGATCCCCTCCTCGAGTTGCGGAACGTCGAGGCGGCCTACGGCCAAACGGTGGCCCTCCAGGGTATATCGATGGCCGTTGGTGAGGGTGAGGTCGTCGCGGTAGTGGGCCGAAACGGCGCCGGTAAGACGACAACGCTGCAGAGTATTCTCGGCAACGTCACCGTAATCGGCGGGCGTATCAATCTCGCTGGCGAGGACGTCACCGACCTCCCGCCGGACCGGACCGTCGCTAAGGGCGTCGCCATCGTCCCCGAAAACCGACGGATCTTCCGGGAACTCACCGTCGAGGAGAACCTCCGGCTCAGCGCGTTGGGGGGTTCGGATGGCAGTTTTCGATTCGATATCGAGACGGTTTTCGAGATGTTCGAGAATCTCGGTCAAAACCGCGACAGCCTGGGATCCAACCTCAGCGGCGGCGAACAACAGATGCTGGCCATCGGCCGGGCCCTCGTCTCCGGGGCGGATCTCATGATGCTTGACGAGCCAACGGAGGGACTGGCGCCGCTCATCATCGAACGGGTCGAGGACCTCATCGCGGAACTCAACGAGGAGGGCCTAACGATCTTCCTAGTCGAGCAAAACGTCGAGATGGCGATGAAGGTTGCCGACCGGGTCTACATCATGGACCGTGGCCAGATCGCCTGGAGCGGAACCACTCCCGAACTTCGGGCCGACGAGGCAATCAGGGACCGCTACCTCGGCGTCAAGCTCTGAGGGAACTCTACATCGTATAAAACCCGATCATAGGCAGCCGAATCGTTATGCGCGAACATCGACACTCTACGTCCAACGAGACGCCATCGTGAGTTGATAGCATGGTCCAATGGGGAATGGTCATCGACGTGGAAACGTGCATCGGGTGCCAGACGTGCACGATCTCCTGCAAGGTGAACAACAAGGTCGCCGACGACGTCTTCCGGACCCGGGTCGTCGATTACGAAACCGGTGAGTTCCCGAGCGTCAACCGGACCTTCCTCCCTGCTCATTGTAACCAGTGCGATCAGCCGAAATGTGTGAGTTCCTGCCCGGCCGACGCGACATGGAAGACCGAGGAGGGGGTTGTGACGATCGATCCGGAGGTCTGCACGGGGTGTAAGTCGTGTGTCGTTTCCTGTCCCTATGGTTCCCGGACGTACCTCGATAAGGACATGGAGTTCGACGAGAACGACCCGTTCGAACGTCGGATGAAGGAGGAGAACCGGTTGGGCACGGTCACGAAATGCGATTTCTGCTACGATCGGGTTAAAACGGCCACCGAGAACGGCTACGAACCGGGTGTCGATCCCGAGGCGACGCCCCACTGCGTGAACTCCTGCATCGGCGACGCCAAACACTTCGGCGATCTCGACGATCCCGAGAGCGAGGTGTCGCGGATCGTGGCAAACGAGGACGTCGTCCCCCTCCACCCCGAGCGCGGGACCCAGCCGAACGTCTACTATCGGAGGTAACCAACCATGAGCAAGTCAACCCCCGCAACCGAGGTTTCCGAGGTGGCGACGCGGCTCGAAGAAGAACTCGGGGAGGACGTTCGGGTTATGACCGAGCAGGAGGACCGGTTCATCTACTCGATCGAGAAGTGGTTCGACGCCTACCGCGAGCCGGAAAGCGACGAGGATGGCCTCCCCGAGATCGTCGTCCGCGTACGATCCGTCGACGTCACCGAGTCGGCCCGACGGATCCTCGAGGCGGCCGGGTATACGCCGATTTACCGTGACAGCCTGGAGCAACCCGACCTCGAAGACCGTGACAACGTCGCCCTGATCGACGAGACGGACGTGTGGCACCTCCCGGCCGATATCGACAACCAGGCCCGCTCGATCGCCCAGCCGGACCTCCGCGTCGACCATACGGAATCCACTGACGACTTCATCCAAGACCGTTGCGAATCCCACCACATTTGCAAGGGCTACTGCCCGATCAACCAGACGGTGTACGGCGATGTCGAACCGTTCTCGGCCAAGGGCCGGGCGATCATCTCGCGGGAACTGACTACCGACGATGAGACCCCGATCGAACACTCCCAACGGGTCTCGGACATCCTCTTTTCGTGTGCCGCCTGCGGGAACTGTTTCCGTCCATGTACTGACGAACTCACGACCATGTATGAGGGGCTCATAGAAGGGAAACGTGAGATCATCGAATCCCGTGACGGAGTCGTGCCCTCGAGCATTCAGGAGGTCCTCGAGAACACGTTTCTCTATGGGAATCCCGGTGGCCAGCCGGAGAAACGCCGGGCGGCCTGGACGCGAGATGTCGACGTCGACGTCCCGATCGTGGAACCTGGTGACGCGGTGGACGTTCTCCTGTTCGTCGGGTGTGAAGCCAGCTACGACGAACGGAACCAGGTGATCGCCGAATCCCTCGCCCGAACATTCGACACGATGGACCTCGATTGGGGTATCCTTGGGAACGACGAGAGCTGCGCCGGGAACCACCAACGCGCGCTCGGCGAGGAGGGGCTGTTCGAGGAGCAGGTCGATCGGAACGCCGACGCACTGGCGGCCGTCGAGTACAGGACGCTCGTCACGGCCGATCCCCACAGCTACCATTCCTTCAAAAACGAATACCTCGAGTACGGGGTGGAGCTGGACCCGGTCCACTACACCCAGTTCCTCGTGGATCGGCTGGATCCCGAGGAGTTCGACACCGATCCAGACGAGGTCCGGCGGGTCACCTATCACGACTCCTGTTATCTGGGGACCCACAACGACGTGACCGCCGAACCTCGGGAACTCCTGGAGTGGTTACCGGGCTACGAGTTCGTCGACATCGAATCACAGGCGTTGTGTTGTGGCGGCGGTGGGGGCCGGATGTGGTATGAAGATCCCTATGTCGACGAGCGCCCGAGCCAGCCGGTGATCGAACTGGCGATGGCCGAGGAGGTCGACGTTCTCGCCGTGGCGTGTCCGTTCTGCGCGTCCAACTTCGAGGAGGCCCGGAAGACTAATGACATCGAGGAGACGTTGGCGGTGCGGGACATCTCGGAACTGGTGATCGAGACGATTGAGACGTTCGGGGGATAGTCGAGTTATACGATCGCGGTGTCGAATCGGGGGGTCAGGCCGTCGTGTATCCGCCGCTAGCGCTGAGGGTTTGTCCAGTGATGAATTCGGCGTCGTCTTGGAGGAAAAACAGCGCGCCCACCACGGCGTCCTCGGGCCGCCCCAACCGACCCATGGGGTACTGGCGTTCCAGGTCCTCCCGGCCGAACGATTCGATGAAGTCCGAGGCGCCCGGCGTATCGGTCACGCCGAGGGCCAGGTTGTTGACCGTAATGTTGTAGCGGGCAACCTCCTTCGCCAACGCCTTCCCGAACCCGATGACGCCCGATTTCGCCCCGGAATACACCGCTAAGTGGGGTTCGCCGATCCGTCCGGCGTCGGAGACGATGTTCAGGATCCGCCCGTACTCCTCCTCGATCATGTTATCGATGAGAGCCTTCGTACAGTTGAGGCTCCCCTCGAAGCAGATCCCGATGTCGCGCTCCCATTCGTCCGGCTCGATGTCGGTAAACGGTTTAACCGACCAGTACCCGGCGTTGTTGACGAGGATATCGACCGACCCCATCGCCTCGACCGCCCGTTCACCCATGGCCATGGTGGAGTCGTAATCGGTGACGTCCGTCTCGATCGCGACGCCGGTTTGACCCCGGTCCTCGATCTCGTCGGCGACCGCTTGTGCCCCCTCCTCGTCGATATCGGCGATGGCGACGTTGGCCCCCTCGTCCGCCAGTGCCAACGCGATAGACCGTCCGATACCACGACCGGCGCCGGTTACGACCGCTGATCGGTCTGCAAAACGCATGTCTATCTCCACGGACCGGAGGTAATTAATTCTATGGAACTGAAGTTACAAAACACGATTAAAATCTGAATAGGGCGACATATATAGAGAAAACCCGGATTAAGAATGACTGATCAATCTTAATATGGGTATTCGTCGATTGCCCTGGTTGGTCCGGGTACTTATACAACCCCCACATATTCGGGGATAACTCCTTGTGTCTCCAGATATATGTGATTATTAACAATGACATGGGGGGTCCGCGCAGAAGTTCATGTTCAATCCCCGACAGGCTGTCCCATCGCCGAGGTGTCGGCGGCGACCGATTCCACAACCACCTGTATCTCGAAGGCCGATGGCCACGGCGAAGCCGGTGTCACAGAGGAGTTCATTCTGGATACCGAGGGGACGGCCGAAGCCCCCGATCTGGAGGACTCGGACTTCCAGCAGGTGTTCTCGTATCGGAGCGGCGAGGCCTATCGATTTACTCGTGACCCAGAGACACAATGCCTCTGTAACTGTATCGAGGCCCATGACTGCCCGGTTATCGACGTTCAGGCGAGACGCGGGACGATCGTCGTCGTGTTCCATGCCGCCGACATGGAGCAGCTTCAGGGAGTGTTGACGGATCTCACCGACCGATGGGAAAACGTGACCGTGAAACGGCTCCTCCGCTCGGACGGAGAGAACGACGAAAGAGACTACGTCCTACTGGATCGCAGCGAGCTCACCGACCGTCAGCGGGAGGTCCTCGAGGTCGCCCTGGAGATGGACTTCTTCGAGCACGGCAAGGGGGCCAACGCCGGTGAGGTCGCCGAGGCCCTCGGCGTCAGTACCTCGACGTTCTCTGAACACCTCCGGGCAGCCCAACGGAAACTGTTCTATCCAATTATCGGTGAATAACTCGGTAGCCTCCCGGATCGACGAAACCAATTAGTCCACTGTCGAACGTAACGAAATTCACCTCCAGGGACCGGGCCGATGCATTACTCGTCGCGGTGATCGTAGACTCGCTTGACCTTGCCGACTTCGGTGCGGTCGATCACGCCGGGGCCCACCACCTCAAGTTCGTCGACGGTGACGCCGAGGACGTCCTGCAGGCGTTCGTCGATCTGTTCCTCGAGATCGTCGTGGGATCCCGAGAAGTTTTCGTGGCGTTCGACGGTGATCTCCATGCGGTCGAGGTTGTCCTGTCGGTAGAGGTCGATCCGATAGTGTGGGGCGACCTCGGCGAAATCGACCATGACCTCCTCGATCTGGCTGGGGTAGACGTTGACGCCGCGGATGATGAGGAGGTCGTCGCTCCGCCCGGTAACGTTGCCCATCCGCACGGCCGTCCGCCCACAATCACAGCGATCGTAGTTGAGCGAGGTCATGTCGCCCGTGCGATAGCGGAGCACGGGGAGCGCCTCCTTCGTTAACGTCGTCAAAACGAGTTCGCCCTCCTCGCCCGGCGGAAGGACGTCGCCGGTCTCGGGATCGACTATCTCGGGGTAGAACAGGTCCTCCCAGAGGTGGAGGCCCTCTTGGACCTGGGCACACTCGATCGAGACGCCCGGGCCGATGATCTCGGAGAGCCCGTAGACGTCGACGGCGGTGACGCCGAGTTCTTCCTCGATCTCGTGGCGCATCGGGTCGGTGAACGGTTCGGCCCCGATTACCACGGTCGACAGCGGCAGATCCCGGATGTCGATCCCCTGTTTGTGGGCCCGTTCAGCGAGATAGAGACAATACGAAGGGGTACACGCCAGCACGTCGCTTTCGAGGTCCTGCATGAGCTGGATCTGCTGGGCGGTCCCCCCGCCCCCGGTGGGGATGACGGCGGCACCGAGTTCCTCGATGCCGTCGTGGAACCCGAGGCCGCCGGTGAAGAGGCCATAGCCGTACGCGTTCTGGACGACGTCCCCCGGTCGGACGCCGCCAGCGTAGAGCGACCGGGCCATGGCTTCGGCCCAGACCTCGAGGTCGTCTTCGGTATAGGAGACGACTTTCGGTTTGCCGGTGGTGCCGGATGAGGCGTGGATCCGTCGGACATCGTCCCAGTCGACGGCGAACAGCCCGTCGGGATACTCGTCCCGGAAGTCCTCCTTCGTCGTCAGTGGCAGCTTCTCGATATCCTCGATTCCGTCGATATCCGACGGAGAGATCCCGGCCTGATCGAGCGTCCGCTCGTAGAAGGGCACGTTGTCATAAGCACGCCGGACCGTCGTCCTGAGCCGCTCGGATTGGACTTGGCGAAGCGTCTCTCTATCCGCGGTCTCGATGTCGCTATAGACCATGGGATGATTAACAATCACTAGCACGAAACCGTTTCGGTCCGGAGCTGTGGTTTCGCGACTACTGAGCCGGTTTTCAGCCCCACGATACGGGGGCCACAAGAACTCCCAGTATATGAAGGAAGTAAACCTTTCGCGGATACTTGACAATACGTCTGGCAGGCCGGCACCGATGCCCATACAGGAAGAACGGGTCTTCAGCTGCCCGGATTGTGGCCAGGAGATCATGGTCGATCCCGGGATACAGGCGTTTCTGCTCACCGACGGGTGCGTGGTCTGTGACTCCGAGGTCACCCTATCGGATTTCGACCAACGCGACTGACTGGTTGTTACCGTGCACGGTGCCCTCAGATCCACCGATGAACATCACTATCGAGCATTATCCGGACGAACTACACGGAGGGTACTATGACGGCGCCAAACTCATCGGCACCGTTCAGGAAGGCCGGGCGGCGGAATACTATACCCCATCGAGCCACGGGATCGTCCGCTACGGGTACGATCCGGAGAACCAGCGGTTGACCGCCGACTTCGATCCGGAACGGCGACTGCCGGACTACCGATCCATTCGAGAATATATCGAGAGATCGATCGAGAGGGGAAACGGCTTCGAGTCCCTGTCACCGTGGGCCCAGTCGATCCTCGAGCAGCAGGGCCCGTAAAGGCCGCCGCACCCGCCGGTCACCATTGTGGGAGGCAAAATACGACTTATTACGAATAATACTCAAATTCGGTTATAATATCACAAATGGGTAGAAATCGGAGTAACGTTTACTGATTTTTATCCGTTCTCGCCGTTCTTTAATCGGGATTAATTATCTTAATGATCGCAGATGTGTTGAAGGATAACGGTTACCACGGTACGGATGACGGTCCCACTATGGTTGGCGCCAGTTATCCGAGCGGGGACCAGTTCGTCTGTGTCGATTGCACCCAGAAGGTGATTTCCAAGCAACATTTCAACGCCTGTCCGGACTGCGGGGGCTTGATGACGGCCGTTTCCTGGTAACACCGGCCGTGGCGTAACCGGAAATTCTTGCAACCAGTCTAGTGACGAACATTCTGTTGTTGCCCATGTTGTATAGAAATAATCCCAGTGTAATAATCAATAAAATAAAAATAAAATAGTAGAAACGAAATAAAGATAAATATAACAAATAGTTAAAACAGAGAAACAATACTTGTTTACTATCAATAATCGAAAGTCGACAGGATGAACGCGCTGGCTTCTATCCCACCGTGACGAAAAACGCAACTGGCTCCGAGCGAAGGGCGTCCTCGGTTCCGTCACTCAGCTTCGTTCGATCGCTGTCCCGAGAACCGATGTCAACGTTTCGTCCGCCGCCTGATCTATCCGTTTCACGTCAGCGTTAATTTCGTCTCGATCGAATAGTCCGTCGTCCGATTCGAGGTTGATCCTGACGTTCTGGAGCGAGGCCTTGCAACAGGCATGGGCGAACAAGCCGCCGGTTCCTACATCCCCGATGGCCGGTTCGAAGCCGAGATCCGCAACGGCTACCGACCGTTCGAGGACGACTAAACTCTCCGTCGCCGTTTCGAGGGGAACCTCGACGACCAGCCGCCCGGGAGGGGTTTCCCGGCCCCATTCCCCGCTACCACCCGTCAGCGCGTCCACCGCCGCCGCGTCCTTATCGGCCAAGCTTAGAAGGGCGGAGCGGTGCTCCGAAAACGCCGACCGAAGGTCAACGAGCCGGGTCGAGGTCTCGTCATCAGACTGGTGTTCGATGGAGAGCCGACAGACCATTTCACAAAGGGCAGCGCCGGCGGCTCCCCCGATAGCGGCCACGGCCCCGCCCCCCGGCGTCGATGTCCCATCGGCGACGGCCTCCAGGAAGTCGTCGACCGTCAAATCCGCGAATGACATGATAGACTGGTGGGCGTGGCTGGGTTACACTCTTGCGGTGGCCGCTTCGCCCTCAGGCGGGCAGCTCTTACGACCCATCGTGAACGGCGGAAAATGATCGCTGCCGCGAGCCGTGTCGACGCTGCCAGGGAGACGGTTACCGACGGTGCGATCACCAGGTGAACCTTGAACGACTATCGGGTGGGTAATGGCCCGCCTCGTCCCCCCTCGGGAACGGTTATGGGCGTCACCGATCAATACAGGGTATGGCCCAACCCGGCTTTGATCCCCTCGACCCGGCCACCGAAACCCTGCGAAAACTCCGGTCCGGAGCGCTTTCCCCCGAGGAAATCACGGGGACCTATCTGGACCGGATCAACGCGCTCGACGACGAGATAAACGCGTTCATCACCGTGCTGGACGACGAAGCCCGAGCGACCGCCCGTGAACTCCCGGACTCACCCGATCACGATGACCGGCCGCTCGCCGGCCTCCCCGTCGCCCTCAAGGATCTCAGGGACATGAAGGAGGGCGTGCGGCACACCTTCGGCACGCAACTCTTTGCGGAGGTTCCGGCTCCAAGGACAACGGTCGGTGTCCAACGCTTGGAGGCGGCCGGCGCGGTTCCCTTGGGCAAGACGAACGTTCCGGAGTTCGGCCACAAGGGGGCGACGGACAACGAGCTCATCGGACCGACGGCATCACCGCTGGCTCCCTCGATGAATGCTGGGGGCTCGTCCGGTGGAAGCGCCGCGGCGGTTGCCGCCGGCATGGCGGCCGTCGCCACGGGGAGCGATTCGGGCGGGTCGATCCGGATCCCGGCCGCAGCCTGCGGGATTTACGGCTTGAAACCGTCGTTCGGGTTGATCCCGATCGATTCCCGGCCGAACGCGTTCGGCCTCAAGACACATCATTCAGTGCAGGGACCGCTCACTCGATACGTCGAGGACGCTGCCCTCTTGATGGAGGTGCTCTCGGGCCCCCATCCTGGGGATCCGTCGAGCGTGCCCGTCGATCTCGACTACCTCGACGCCGTCGACAGACCGATAGACGACCTTCAGATCGGGTACAGTCCCGACCTCGAGGTGTTTCCCGTCGACCCCGCCGTGGGAACGGTCGTCGAAGAAGCGAAGGGTGCGTTCGAGACGGCCGGTGCCACTGTCGAACCCGTTACGGTCGATCACGGGCTGTCCTTGGACGAGCTCTCAGGAGCGATCGAGACCACGTTCGCGACGAGTATAGCCGGCGTCGCCGAGGTGGTCAAGGCCGCGTTCGGGATCGATCTCCGCGAGCATACCGATCAGCTGTCCGAGAGCCTGGTCGACCTCTTCGAAATCGCGGACGGGAAGACGTTGGCCGATGTCGCCGCGTCCGGGATCCCCCGAACCGAGGTATACGATGCCATCGAGGCCGTGTTCGCCGATTACGACCTCCTCGTGACGCCAACACTCGCCGTGACCGGCCTGGATCTCCGGACTGACAGGGGGACTGACTGGCCGCTCGCACTGACGTGGCCGTTCAACTGGAGCGGCCATCCGGCGGCGTCGCTTCCCGCTGGCTTCACCGAGGAGGGCTACCCGGTCGGCCTCCAGCTCGTGGGCCCCCGGTACTCCGATGACACGGTACTCGCGGCGAGCGCCGCGTTCGAGCGCGAACGGCCGTGGCACGACGCCTACGAACGGGTCAGTTCCTGACCCGGGACCACGCCCGTCGCCTCCGCGATCGTGTCCGATACGACACCACAAAATTCTCTACGATTTGATAGGTTAAACGGTATTTAAACCTTTGATATCACAATGAATATCGAAGTAAATTTAAATGTGGTATGGGGTTACTACCAGGTAGCTTAGATGACGGTCTTCGCGGAGATCACAGTCCCTTCCGACCACCTACCGCTCGGAACGTCCCTCGCTGGCCTCCCAGAGGTGACGTTTCGCTTCGAATCGGTCGTTCCCGTCGGCGAATCGCACATCCCCTTCATCTGGGTTGACGGCCATGATCTGGAAGCCATTCGATCCACCCTCAAATCTGACGAAGCGGTCGACTCGATTGCGGTGTTGGAAAACCTGGATGACGAAGCGCTCCTCAAAGTCGAATGGGAGCAAGCCTCGTTTCCGCTATCGGAGCCCTTGCACGAGGCCGATGGCGCTATCATCGACGGGTCTGGTCATGCCGACACGTTCAGGTTCACGGTCCGATTTCCCGACGCCGAGCGACTCTCAGCGTTCTATCAGGCGTCGAGAAATGCCGGCTGTCCGATGACCCTGGAACGCCTCCACGATTCGAGCCATTTCCCGGAGTTCGACCCGGGAGCGGATCTGACCGACATCCAACGGGAGACGCTAAAGACCTCGTACGAGATGGGGTATTTTTCGGTGCCCAGGGAGGCGAACCTCCTCGAGGTCGCAAACCGCCTCGGGGTTTCTGATACGGCGACCTCCCAACGGATTCGGCGGGGGCTTACCGCCGTCCTAGGCTCCATGTTCGACTGGAGCGAGGACTGACCACCGATCCCACAGGGTCGGGGATATCGGGACGCCGGTAAACCAGACCGTCTGGAATATGCGACCCGTACCCATCGACGCCCGGTAAGACACAGCCGACGGGATGTCGCGCCGGGTACCGCAGCGTATCGGAACTTCATCCGAACCGCAATTGAGAAGGCAGATCTGCCCCGACGGATCGTTGGATTCGATGGCCATCGCATCGGTCGGTCGTTTCCGATTTTCGCTCCTCAGGGCTATAGCGATCAAGGTGGCCGGACCGCGTGTGAGCCGATGGGAAACGGCCGAGTTCGGTTGCCAAGTTCCACCAGCGTAATACTACGCGGAATTTCGGCATAGCCGTTTTCGAGGGCGATCTTGGCGGTTCGACGTTGCTCCTCGGTGAGATCCCATTTACCGGGACTCGCCGTATTCAGCGGACCGTGAATGCTGCTCAAATCGACATTCATCCCGTCGACACGGCTTTGATACCGGTCGGAGAGCTGATCAGAGTCATCGACCCTGACCGGGAACACCCAGTCGTCACTGGTCCCCTTGCTCTCGAGGACTGAACCATTGTTTTCGATGATCGAGGTGGTGAACCCGGTCGAACTCCCACCGATACCCACGTACCATGCTGTCCTCCCGTATACCCACCGAGATTCTATGATATTCGCCTGGATGTCGAACCTCGTTAGGTCTGGTTCTTGCTCACCTTCGTAATCGCGTCCATAGTCCTCCCCACAGCATCCATCGTGGCGTTATATCCCATATGCCCGACCCGGAGGACGTCGTCGTCGTGCTCGCCGAGGCCGGTCGCGAGGACTATCCCCTCGTCCGCCACCGACCGCTGCAGTCGTTTCGCAGACCCGTCGACTTCGAAGGCGGTGACGGTCGGGCTGCTCCAGCGTTCATCGGACGGAAAGGGCTCGAGGCCGAGTTCACGACCCCGATCCCGGCACGCCGCGGCCACCCGTTCGTGCCGCTCGATGACGGCTTCGAGCCCCTCTTCGAGGAGTCTATCCAGCGATTTGTCCAGTGCGTACAGGTTCGAGACCATCGGAGTATAGGGGAGCAAGACCGCCTCCTCACCCGAGAGATCGAGCTCTCGCCATGGTTCGAGGCTCGTATAGAACGACCGCTGGTCGATCGATCCGATCCGGTTCCAGGCCGCATCACTGACGGCGAGGGTCGTGAGCCCGGGGGGCGAGCTGAGACATTTCTGGGAAGCCCCGATGCAGAGGTCGATGCGGTCCGTCGGCACCCTCACGCCGCCGAGCGATGACACCGCATCGACGATCGTCAGCACACTCGCTTCATCGAGAATGGCGAGGATTTCGTCGAGCTCGTTGAGCAGCCCCGTCGGTGTTTCACAGTGGACCATCGTCGCCGCGACGTACTCGCCGGTTTCGACGGCGGATTTCACTACCTCGGGGGGCAGTGGTTCGTCCGCTGGCCCCTCGATGAGATCGGCATCGCCCCCATGGAGCTCGACCAGCTCCGAGAAGCCCGCCCCGAACACGCCGTTGGCCAGGCAAAGGACCCGGTCCCCGGGCTCGATGAGCGACGCCACGCTCGCCTCGAGACCGAGCATTCCCTCGCCGCCCAGGACGAGGACGTCCTTGTCGGTTCGGTAGACGGCCTGGAGTTTCTCCAAGAGGCGGCGGTAGAAGGCGGTGAACGCGGGATCGACGTCGGGGTTCTGCGGGGGTCTGCTCATCGCCACCCGAACATCCGCCGGGATCGCGGTCGGCCCTGGCGTCATCAGGAAGGGATCGGGCTGGTCGCTCATGGGTCCGAGCTGGGCCGGCACGGTAGTAAATCAACCTCCGAGGACGACCATATAGACCAACACGAGCGCCGAATATAGCAGCCCGATCGCCACGATCACCTTCATGTGATAGAAGAAGAGTTCGTCGACCTCCTCCTCGTCCGCCGCCTCGCCGGCGGCGCGCTCCGCCTCGGTCGCGTCGTCATCGTGGATCTCGATGACGTGTAGATCACGGAGCCGGCTCGTCCGGAACGGCCGATCACAGTACGGACACGTCCCGGCAGGGGTTTCGCCGGCGGGCACGTCCGTTTCGGGGATGGGATAAGTGCTCATACGTACGGTGGGCTCCCGAACGGCCGTGAGACGATCCACAGGCTCGTGATCGTGTAAAGGATCATGATGACGATGAACGGGTATTGGCTTCGCACCGGCTGCAGCCGGCCGGGAAACAATTCGAAGGACCGGGCGTGGGCGACCCAGACCGCGAACAGGTGACCGATCACCACGAAAGCGAGCTGCAGGCCGCTGAACCACCCCGGGATCACGAGGACTTGGAGTGCGGGTGCGGTGGAAAACGGGTGCGTGATCACGGCGCCGAGGGTCGGAAGGAGCGTGAGGAAATACCCGAGGAAATGGGCAAGGTGATACCCCGCCGCGATCGGCAGGAGCGAGGGGGCGAGCCACTCGGCGATGACCCCTGCAGTCACATACGTGTCGGCCGTCCGTCGGGCGTACCTCGACGCGACCCGATAGGCCGCGAGGAACAGCCCGTACCCGGCAAGGATCGCCACGAGATAAACCAGGAGGGCCGGGATACCTGCATTCACGAACCAGCCTGCGAGCGTGGCCCATGCCGGGGTCGAGACCATGCCGTCGTACGTCGTGACCCAGAGGACAGCCACCACGAACGACGGATCGACGGCGACCGAGCCGTCGGTCAACGGGGTCGCGGGGAGCCGCAAGGTCAGCCCCTCATCGGTCCGCTGGATCGGCGCCATCAACCCGTAACAGCGGAAGATACGGGCGATCGGGTCAACCCGTTCGAACCAGTCGAGATAGACGAGGCGGCCGGCTATCGTCGCGATCGAATACGCCACGATCAACGTCGAAAGCAGACGGGGCTCCTCGGCGGCCGGGCTGACTACCTCGATCCAGACCAGTCCGATCAACCCGGCGACTGCCGGCCAAGCGCCCCACCGATCCGGGATTCGCCGGTCAGCAGCTGGCAATAACGATGCGATCGTTCGCCAGGGGTTGAGGGCCCGCCAGGTGTTGCCGACGAGGTAGACCGACATCGTATACCCGGCCCACCAGCCCGCCCAGACCACGACCACCGCGAAGTTCGCCGTCGGTGTCGAGGGACCGAAGAAGCCGCTGAGGATGATGACGGCGAGCGCGATGACGCCGAGAGGTCGGACACCGGTGACGACATGGCGGGGCCATCCACCTCGAACCACGGCGCCACCGACCGAGTTGATCGCTCGGATCGCCCCGTGGTCGGTCATCATGGTCGCGAACAGGAACGACGCGCCGACAACGCCTCCACCGGTGAGGACGAGGAGCCACGACGGAACGGCGACGGACGAGAGGGAACCGCTCAACGCGCCGGCATGGGCGAGGGCGGGACGGCTCCCCACGGCCAGCAGAGTGATTACCCCCAGCCCGAGCTTGATCATCCGACGTCCGGCCATGTTGGTCCTCATCAGCCGCGTGGTCGCGACCGGTACCGGGGAACACGGCGGGGGGCGGGTTCGGGGTTTCGGTTTACCACGGGCTACGCGACAGTGACGAATCGAAGTAACGTCGTTACCGTCCGTACGTAAGCGAGGTGGCCCACTCGTTGAGCCGGTTCTTCACGCTGCCGAGCGCGACGACGTGTCGCGAGACGGTTTTCAACTTGTCCTCTGGGATTTCGATCCGGTCACCATCGAAGGGGTTCGACCCTTTGGGATCCTCTGAGGTCACGTCCACGACGGAGGACATGGCACACCGGCCACAGGCTTCGGCCTTGTCTTTGACGCCCATGTTGACCTATTAGTAGGGCCCTCTGTCAGTTATAGCTTTGCCAACCGACAATGCCTATTTACCACGGCGAACCCCAAGACACGGGTATGCATGGTCAAGCGAGTAGCCGATCAACGACGCGGTGTGGGTCATGAGCGAGCTCGCTGACGTCCCCGACTGGGACGACGAATATATCGATCGAGTCAGTGATCGCCTCCTCCACAACTTCGATCTCGAAAAGGATTATTCGGTTCATGGGTGGACGTTCACGCTCTACGGCCGGATGGTGCTGGAGTCCCAGAAACACTTCTTCCACCCCTCCGTCAATTACGCAAACCATTCCTCGACGGAGCATATCTTCGTCCGCCGGGATTCCTCGGTATCGGTGGCCGACCTGGAACGGTTCGTCGAGCTGGGCCACGACCTGGCGGACGAATGGATCGACGCGAACCAAGAGCACTACAGTACCGAGTTTACGTTCGCGATCGTCGCCCCCTCGATTCCCGACGACGTCCGAGACTTCGTGGACGGGTTCCGTGACCGGACGCTCCTCAAGTACGGATTCCACGGCCATTACGAAGTTAACCTCCTGGTCGTGGCCCCGGAGGCCGAAGATGAAGTCGCCAGCGAACAGGCCGCCGTAAGCCGGGCATTTCGGACCTGGGAACCGCTCGAACCCGAACCGGAACCGGGGCTGCTCGGCCTTATCGCCCGGCGGCTCCAGATTTAAGCTCGCACGAACGTGCGCCTGCTTCACACTGCCGTCGGTGCTTCTTAGGCCTATCCCCCCATAGCGTTCACATGCGCCGTTTTCCGGCAGTGGTGCTGGTTGTCGTGTTGGTGGCCGGTTGCGGCGGGGGTGGAAGCGGGGGACCAGTCGAACTCTCGGCGACGCCCGCGACCATCGGCGACGACGTTCTGGCCGAAACCGGCTACCAACCGGCCGGCGAATCGACCGGCTGGATCAACACGACGGTGTCCCATAGTATCTCCGGTGACGTCGAACTCGAGGCATCCAAGGACGTCAGGGCGAGGTCGCCGGTCCGAGTCTACCACCGGGACACGAACGGTGGCCCGGCCGTGGTGGGGGTCGTAACGGTTCCGACGGTCCGCCTCCTCGAGGAATCCGCGAACATCGCGAGAAACCCGGCGGCCGATCTGGGGCCCGCCGGCTATGCCGAGCGGTTGTCCACGACGTACTCGGACTTGCAGGTGAACGAGGTTCGATCAAACCGCTCGGTCACGCTGTTGGACAACCGGACCTTCCTCGTCGAATACGCCGCGACAGCGAGCCGTGGAGGTTCGACGGTCGACGTCCGGCTGTTCGTCGCGACCACCCGGCACGGCGGCGACTTCGTGACCTTCGTCGCGATCGTTCCCGCCGAGGCTGCCGATCCGGACCGGGTGAAGCAGGTGCTCGGCGGCGTTCGGCACTAAAAAATTTAAACCGTCGCGTCGGGGGTCAGTCGTCGCTCGGTCGTCCGCCGTCCGCCGCGGCCGGACCGTGGCCGGCGCGTGCATCCTTGATGTTCCGATAACCCATCCTGACGAGCGCTATTGCCAGGTAGACCAGGACGAGGCCAACGATGATCTGGACGGCGACCGAGAGCTGCGAACCGAGGGTCGCACCGGCGTCACCCCACTGACCCTGGACGAACTTCTGATAGAGGTTCTGATACAGGGCGAGGTAGAGCAGCGCAGTGACCGTGATAGTTGCCATTATTGCCATCGGGACCCCCGTGCTGATGAGCTGCTTCGAGTCGTCCCAGTTGGCGATCCAGACCGTCGCGGTCAACAACGCGAGAGCCGCGAGCAGCTGGTTGGCGCCGCCGAACAGCGGCCAGAGGTCGGCCCAGGTGCCGGAGGCGACGAGGACGTACCCGCCGACGCCCTGGATACCGGCAGCCACATAGGGGTTAACGGCGGTCTCTTCGAGACTCGTCTGCGGCGTTCCAACGATCTCCTCGAGCATGTAGCGGCCGAGACGGACGGCCGTGTCGGTACTCGTTAGCAGGAAGCTCACGAGAACGAGGGCCATGAACGGCGCCCCGAAGCTCTGTGGGATACCG
>CAYOLR010000030.1:0-18916 GCA_964404815.1 uncultured Halobacteriales archaeon | reverse complement strand
AGATAACCGCGACGGTCAGCGTAAACCGCCTTACACGATAGGCGCACTCTATTCAGCACGCGTCAGATGATCGACTCGAAGCCTGTCAAAAATCGCAGGCTGTCATTTCGGTACTTAGCGGCCCAAGGGCTGGTCCATCGCATCAAATCCATCAGCTAAGATTGGGTTCACGAACGCTGCGTGATTTACGCTATATAGGAATCGAGCGGTCGCTTATAACATCATTCGGATTTTTCGCCACACGAGTTTCGGGAGTTGCCCGAGAACCGCGGGAAACGACAAGCCGAGTTGATCAGCAATGGATGACTGATCGAAGTAGATTCGCATCGACTCGATTCCCTCCTCGGAAGCGGTAACGATATCGACACCGTCCAGTTCGACCTGCCGATCGGTTGGTGGGAGGCCTTCGAAAGGACCGGTGTGCGTGCCGTGCATCGTCCACTCGACGATTATCGTGTCCCCCGCATCGTTGGTCACCCGTCGGTGCTCCTCGAAGTGCACGTCCGGGAATCCCGCGAGCATCGACGCCACCCACTCGCCGATTTCTTCCCCGGTCATCGGCTCATCGCGGCCCGGGTCGTGTATCTCCCCGGCCGGAGCGAACGCCCCCATCACCGCCTCCGGCTCTCGATCGTCCCAGGCCTCTGAATACTGATCCCAGAAATCCGTTACATGAGCGTCTGGCATGGCATTTAGTAGCACTATTTGGGCCGTTGTAAAATCGACTCATCAACGAATGGGCCACTGGCAGCAGACCGAACCACTCCTCAGTGACTCGATCGCAGGTTCGGGATGCTGTATTAGCTGCTCGAGAACTTGATATTGGAACAACAAACTCGAGCCTAAGGGAGAATCGATTCGTCTCGACTATTGAAGCGACGGCCCGACCAGTACGGCAGCGGCTAGTCAATGGGCTGACGGAAAAGAGACAGATCGAATGGGATTGTGAACGATTCCCTGTTGGTTCGAGGAAAGGTTGATTTCTCCTGCCCAATGGAATTGACGTATCGCCGGGTTCCCGGAAGGGTAGTTGCAGCAGCTGAGAACGCTCGAAAGATATTATACGTGATAATCAAAAATGAAAGGACATGGCCGGCGTGGATGAAACGGCGGAGATTCCGGGGTTACGCCCATCCACCGCCATTCTGATCACCCTCGCAATTGTCGGTGTCTCGTTACTCACGATTCTGACAGTGGCTGGTATTGTTCACCCGTTCTAAGGTCGTCAACGCGTCTGTTGAGTTCACTACGTTACCGGGATTTCCACGCTTGTGAGGGGTAGAATTTGGCTGGGCCGAAACCGACTACCGTGACTGCTCGTTACCGATTGGAGGGATTTCGAGCCCTCCGGATATGACAGGTGGTGAGTTTTCAGTGGCGGGTATGCTCCGCATTCGTAAATTCCGGACATCCGGATGTGATTTGAATGCGTGATTATTGATAAGGAGAACGACGAACGGTCTCCTATGGCACAAACCGAGCATCCCGAGATAATCCCGGTTGACTCGGTCATCGAAATTCTAGCGGGGGTCGGAGTCGTTCTGATGGCGGTCTTGGTTGTTTTCCTCGTCACCGCGATGTTCCAGCCGGTTACTTGAGCACCATACCTGTGGAAAATCGAGATATCAATCATCGGTTAGCCGATTCACGGGTGGTTTACGCGGGTTATCGGTCGCTGGCCACGCGTGTCACAACCCAATTCCTGAAACGTGGGTGATTGGCGATTTGCGGATCGAGGTCCCAGATGAACGGGGATAGAACGGTCAATAAACCGGTCTCTATTTCTGGGTTTCACCAGTGGCAGGTTCATCGATAGGGCGACCCCTGTACCAGGAGCAGAAGGTTCGTTGTCGTCTTTGGCGCGCTCCTTGGGGATATTTTCGTGGCGAAGCAAACTCTTGACGGACAGGCTCCGGCTGCACGTCACGACTCAACCGAGTGCATTTACCGAGGATGAGCGTAGTAGCCTCTGATGCCGGACCTCACTGTGCCGGAGGTCGCGACCTACGAGGAGTTCGTTCAGGTGTGGGGCACGGGTGAAACGCGGCTGTTATGGCAACTCCTGGGTCAACTCGGTGACGACGAGGTACTCGTCCGGATTCCCGCCTGGCTGGCCGAGGAGAAAGCGGGCTACACGGACGGCGCACCACCAACCGAGGTAGTGGGACATATCGAGCGCGAGACGGAGAAGGCCATCCTGCTGGGAGACTCGGCGGCGGCACGACCACTGATGAAGCTCGCCCATCGAATTCACGAACTGGAGCAAAACGAAGGCGATCCGGACAGGAACGAGTGGCTGGAAGACCGGCTTGCGGAGCATCGACACGCGTTCGACAACCGCGAGGACGTCCCGGAGCTCGCTGACGAGTGGCTCCCGAAGTCTCAACTCCAATGCGTGGTTCGTCGCAGTTGCGAGTCTTGACAGCGATGGACCGGAAGTCGGGACGGGATGAACGCATTGAGACGGCGAGTACCGTCGATACCTACACTCAGGAAGAACAGGCGATGGGGTGGAAGCGACCATGGCCATTCCCTTCACATCGCGGAGTATCGAGGAGCGAGGTGTCGCCAGCTGAGTGAGGGTCAAACGGTGCGCGTGGTCGCGGTGCCCCGGACAGAACCGTCGATCAGGCAGCAATTCGTGACGGTGGAGTCGAAGGCTAGTGAACCCGGCGTCCCATTTCGCCAGCCGGAGCCTGTCGATGCCTGCGAGGACCCCGTACAGGACGTCGCGGCCTGGTACTCCTGGCGCAATCGGTTGAGGGAATACCATCACATATCTCCGGGTCGAACAGCCAAACACGGATGACCACCTACCGCTTTCGCGTCAAATTCGAGTCCGCCCCGACCGAACTGTGGCGGGACATCGTGGTCGGCGCGGACCGGACCCTCGACGAGTTTCAGACCGTGCTGAACCGCGCGGTGGGTCTCGATCAAGACCACCTCTGGTTTTTCGGAACCGACCAAGACTACTGGGACAGCGAGGTGGTGTACAAGCGACGCGGTGAAATCGAGCGGTCGCCCAGCGGAATGCGTCGGGGCGTCGAAGAGTACGACGCTGGTGAGACGACAGCCGGCCAGATGGTTCGGCAGTTGGAACTGGACGAAGGCGACCGTCTCTGCTACCTGTTCGACTACGGCGACGAGTGGCGCTTTTACGCCATTCTCAAGGACATCGCCGAAGCCGAACTCAGCGACACCGAGCCCGAGATCGTCAAAGGGAAAGGCGACCCCGTCGACCAGTACGCGCCCCCTGGCGAACGGCGCTGACCGGGGTCTCGTCACGTCCTGCACTCGCTTTGCCAGCGAAGGGGTGGCGTAATTTTTTGTCTACTCCACGCCCTGAATCGTCGCTCCAGGAACTCACCGGTCCGTAGCCGCGATGCATCCGCGGGGGCTATTGGATACGCTGATTGAACTGATGATGGCCTATCGGGAAGAGTGGAACGTCGAACGCATCGTCGCGAACGCGACTGGCCTTTTGGAGGTGACGGCGATACGGATTCCGTACTCGCCGCTGCGAGCCACGTCGACGGCAACGGCTTCACCCCGTTCGACGCCCGCCACCTGGGCACTTCGGTCCGATCGCCCATCGTTGCGAGCGATTCCGCGTACGATGATCTCTCTGAACGGTTCCACTCGAGCCAGACCAGGGCTGCCGGGGGGACGCCGATCCGGCGGCCCGGAGATCGGGAGGCCTACCCCGCCGAATCTTCGGTTTTTCGGGGGCTAGAGTCGACCGAGTATCGTCCCCGCGACTCATCGTCGAACGTCACGGTGGGGGGACGCCATCGGAAATGGCTTGGTTGGTTGCCATGATGTCGGTCGGAACGAATCCGATCGCCCCGTCCCGCCCACGCCGGGCGCGACCCCAATAGGTGACAGAACCGTCGGCCGCACCGCCCGCTACTCCGCCCCCTGCTCTCGATCATGGCGCCACGGGCCGGCCATCGGGCGGGTCGTCGCCACCGGACCCCTCGAACCGTGAGGTCAGGGCGACCGCTCAGCCGGCATGTCCGTCACCAGCACCGCGCCCGAATCGTCGACCAGCGCCCGGAGCCCGCGCTCCAAGGCGGGGGCGGCACGATTGCCCGACGCGCCGTTGCCGGCCGCCGAGACCGCGGCTCGGACCGCCAGGAAGCCGCCGTCGAAGCACCGCTCGCGAGTGGTCTGCCCGTGGTGCCACTCGGTTTGGACGAGCGCGCCGTGGTGGGGGTCGGCGAAGCTCAACCAAGCCGTCCGGTAGGCGGTCACGGCGAAATCGGTGGCGACGACGAGCAGCCCCCGCACACGGCGGTAATCGAGCCGCTCGTTCCGGAGCTCCTCGAAGTCGACACCGCAGGCCACCGGTTCCACGCGAACCGGCGTGGGTGGCCGTTCGGTCTGGCCGAGCAGGTGCCGGAGGTGCTTGCTGTCGTCCCAGCGCAAGGCCTCGATGGCCATCTTCGCCCAGAGGTTGTGTCGGTCGGGCCCGCCGAAGGGCGTCTCGGAGGTGAGGGCCCCGGCGAGACTCGGCAGGTCACCGTCGTCGACGGTCGTTTCGTGGACGGTGTACGTGCCGTCCTCGCGTTCGTAGGCGACGAGTAGGTCGTCCATGGGTTGTCAGCGGGACGGTCATGCGCCCCGCACCCGGAGGGGGCGACATAAATCGAGTGGCTCTGAATCCGACCGAAAAATGTATTCAGGCATCCGTCGCCTTGAAATTTACCGTCCAGCCCGCAAGGCTTGGAACGTATTCCGGATCGTCGTATCGGTCGTCCCACACGCCGTTGCGACTTCCGTCTGGGTGAGTTCCAACCCGGCCGCTTTCGCCGCGAGGTACACCGCCGCGGCAGCCACCGATGACGGAGGGTTCCCGACGACCCGCCCCGCGGTAACCGCAGCCCGAACGAGGTCGACCGCCCGCATCCGGACCGTCGACGACAGCTCCAATTCGGCCGTGAACCGCGAGACGAACAGCTCGGGTGGAAACGGTCGCGCCGCGAGTCCCAGCCCGGCGTTGAGCACCGCGTAGTCGTGACGCACTCGCCCCTCGTCCGTTCCGTTCGCGGCGGCCACCTCCGCGGCCGTCCGGAGGACCGCCCGTTCCCGACACGCCGCGTAGACGCTCGCTGCAGCCAGTCCATCGATGGATCGCCCGATGAGGAGCCCGTCGGCCTGCGCCGCGCGGAAAACCACCGACGCCCGGTCACGGACGTTCCGTGGCAGCTCCAGTGCGGCACACAGGCGCCCGATCTGCCCGAAGCCATCGGCGAGGTTCCGCTCGGCCTTCGTCCGGTATTTCGCGCGGTGGTGGCGCTTCCTGAGCCGCCCGACGGCGCGCCGTCGCGCGCCAGACAACGCCCGCCCGGTCCCGTCCACGCCGCGGCCGATCTCCGTCGACAGCCCGCGGTCGTGTCGGGCGACCGTGAGCGGCGCCCCGGTCCGTTCCCGGTTCAGTCCGTCCTCGAAGCTCTTCGGTTCGAAGCCATGATCGAGTCGGTACTCGTCGACCACCAGGCCGCAGTCGATACACCACGTCTCCTCATCGGCCGTCCGGAGGTCGCCGGCACACTCGGGACACGCCGTCGCTCGTTCGGTACTCGATCCCTCACAGATTGGTACGAATTCAGTGGTCGCCATAACGTGAGTCGGGACGGCCCGAACGGCCCGCCCCGCACCCGCCAGGGGCGACACAAACCCGGCGGTCAGTCGTCGGCCACCACCGGCTCGCCGTGTCCAGACGAATCTGAACAGGGTACGGTGAACTCCTTCGGCCGATCCCGCTCGCTCCCACACCGCCGACACCGCCAGAAGGTGCGCCAGTGACCGGCCCCTTCGACCGGTGCGACCGACCGGCAAAAACCCACGGGCTCGGGCCCCGGCAGCCACACCCGGACGGCAACCAGCCGGTGACCACCCACCGAGACGACACGACTCACGGACGCCCCTCCACCGGCCGCCCGCTGACGAGCACCGCCCCCGAATCGTCGACGAGCGCCAGCATTCCGCGCTCGAGCGCCGTCCGCACGCCGACCGCGTCGAGGTCCTCCAGGACCGCGTCCACCGCCGTCCGGACGGCCAGGAAACCGACGTCGAAACACCGCTCCCGGGTCGTCTCACTCCGCCGCCACTCCGTGGGCACGAGGGCGCCGTGGTGGACGTCGTCGAAGGCCAGCCACGCCGCCCGGTAGGCACACACGGCGAAGTCCGTCGCGACGACCACCAGGCCGTCGACCCGGCGGTAGTCGAGCCGCTCGGTACGGAAGTCGTCGAAGCCCACCCCACAGGCCACCGGCTCGACCCGCACCGCCGTGGGCGGCCGTTCGGTCTGGCCGAGCAGGTGTTCGAGGTGGGCGCTGTCGTCCCACCGAATCGCTTCGATGGCCATCCGCGACCAGAGGTTGTGCCGGTCAGGCCCCCCGAACGGCGTCTCGTAGGTCAGCCGGGTCGCAAGCGCTCGGAGATCGAGCCCGTCAGCGGTCTCGTGGACGGTATACCGGCCGTCCTCGCGTTCGTAAGCGACGAGTAGGTCTGCCATGGTTGCTCAGCGGGACCCGAGTAATGGCCCCGCACCCGACGGGGGCGAGAAAAACGAAGGGGTCGACCGCCGTCGGGGCCGGTTCCCATGCCGACACTCACCGGCGGGCGTCGATTCTCAGCCGTCTGTGAGCACGCCCTCGCGTTCGCGGAGGTCGCGACGACGCACCTTGCCCGTCGTGGTCGTCGGCAGCTCGTCGATGAACTCGATGGCCCGGGGATACTCGTACTTCGCCAGGCGAGCCTTCACGTGGTCCTTGAGTTCCTCGCGGAGAGCCGCCGACGGCTCGTGCCCGTCGGCCAGGACGACGAAGGCCTTCGGCACCTCGCCCCGGTCGTCGTCGGGGACGCCGATGACACCCGCATCGGCGACCGCGTCGTGGCCGGCGAGTGACTCTTCGATCTCGGCCGGCCCGATCCGGTAGCCGGCGGAGATGATCACGTCGTCCGTCCGGCTGTGAAACGAGAGATACCCGTCGGCGGTCATGGTGCCCAGGTCACCAGTGAGTAACCAGCCGTCGACGATCGCCGCGGCCGTTTCATCGGGCCGGTTCCAGTAGCCGAGAAAGCCCGCGGGGGTATCGTCGTGAGCCAGGGCGATCTCGCCGAGCTCGTCTGCGCCGACGGGGTCGGCGGTCCCGGGCTCGACGATCCGAACCGCGTTTCCAGGGATCGGCCGACCCATGCAGCCGGGCTCGTGGTCGACGCCGAGGGCGGTACAGTCGCCGACGAACACGCCGCCCTCGGTCTGGCCGTAGCCCTCGTGGACGGCGACCGACTCGAGGTGCTCGTCGAACCACTCGACGACGCTTTGACCGAGGGCTTCGCCACCTTCGAAGACGACGCGGAGGTTCGAGAGGTCGTAGCGGTCGCCGACCCCGGGCACCTGCAGCAGTGCGCGGTAGACCGTCGTCGGCGCGGCAATGCTGGTCACGTCGAAGCGGTCCACGAGGGACCACACCCGCATCGGATCGAACCGGGGGTTCGTATCGCCGAGGATGGTCGTCCCGTAATACAGGCCCGCCAGCACGAAGCCGTACAGCGGGCCGATCCAGGACCACTCGCCCGGCGTATACAGGACATCGTCGTCGGAGAGGGCCATGTTCCGCAGACTCGTGACGTGCATCGGCAGCGCCCCGAGCACGCTCCGGTGGGCGTGGACGACGCCCTTGGGCGGGCCGGTGGTCCCACTCGTGTACATGATGATCGCCGGGTCGTCGGCGGCGGTTTCGATCCCTTCGGGACCGTCGTCGGCGTCGGCGAGGGCATCCCAGAACGCCAGTTCGTCTCCGGCCAGCTCACCAGCCTCGACGACGAGGACCGTGGAGAGGTCGGGACACGCCTCACGGACGGTCCGAAGGGCGTCGAGGCTCGTCGGCGTGGCGACGAACGCGTCCGCGCCACTGTCAGTGAGCCGGTACTGGAGCCCATCCGGGCCGAAGAGCAGGCTCAGCGGCACCGTCACGGCTCCCAGTCGCCACGCCGCGAGATGGGTTAGCAGGCCTTCGACGCGCTGAGCGCCGCTCACGGCGATTCGATCCCCACGGGTGACCCCCTGGTCGGCGAGGACGCCTGCGAGCCGACTCGCCCAGTCGGCGAGCTCGCCGAAGGTGTACGTCGTCGCGTCGTCGCCATCGACGCTGAGCATCGCGGGCCGCGTGGGCGTCGCCTCGGCCCACCGGTCGCAGAGATACGTGGCGAGGTTGAACGGTTCCGGCACGTCCCACTCGAAGGCGTCGTAGAGGTCGGAATATCCGTCCCAGTCCTGTTTGTCAAACCGATACGTCTCGAGGTCGGGCTCGATGGTCGGGGCCGGTTCGTGTCGGCTCATGGTTCGTGATTGGCCGGCTGATCGCCGGCCCGCGTCGCACTCGTTCCCGGCCGATGGCCGGGCGGCGCGACATGTCGTCGCAGAGGACGGCCACCCCTGTTATCTTACTCCGTGGGTTACTCGGTATGAAGATCCAGGCTACTCACGCATCGGGACGCGTCTCAGGGGGTGATCGGGCTGCGAAGGTTTAATTCGACTCGGACGGAACCCACCGCCCGCACCTATGGACGGGCCGCTGGCCGATGTGGCCTTTTTGGCTGCCTCCGACAACCGCGTGCGGGTGCTCACCGCGCTCCTCGACGGCCCGGCCGCCCGACGGGACCTCCAGGAGGCGGTTGACGCCTCCCGCTCGACGGTCGCCCGGATCCTCGACGATGCCGCGACCCGCGGCTGGGTCGACTCCGAGGGCACGAGCTACTGGCTCACCCCGCTCGGGGAGGGGCTGGTCACCGACTTCCGCTCGTTTCTGTCGTCGGTCGAGGGCTACCATCACCTCGGCGAACTGGTGAACCACCTCCCCCCACCGGCGTTCGACCTCGATTTTCGTCACTTGCGGGACGCGGAGGTCGTCGAGTTCTCGGCCGCCGACCCGATGGCGCCGTTCTCACGGGCCACCGAGCTCTATGCGGGAATGGGCGAGCGGTACCGGGGGCTCAACAGCACGGCGCTCCCGGACGTGGTGGGGCAGCTGCTGGACCGGGTCGAAGCCCAGAACGTCGACTTCGAACAGGTCCTCGAGGACTCCTTTCTCGAGATCGTCCGAACGGACGACGAGCGGACAGCGACCTGGAACCGCGTCGGTGACCGGCTCTGGGAATACGAGGGCACCGTCCCGATCAACCTGCAGCTCATCGACGACACGGTGATGGTCTGGCTGGGGCCGACCCGCGACGAGGCCACCGGCCTTCTGGTGAGCGAGAACGACGCTGTCCGATCGTGGGCCGAGGAGCTTTATCGGGAGTACCAAGCCGAGTCCGTCGCCCTCGAGTCGGTGTACTAAGGCTACCGATCACGGAACGAAGTACGGGGGGATCGGTTGATGATTACCCTGACTCTTCCGGCGCGAGCCACCTCTCGAGGGTGGCCTCCCGCGAGCGGAACTATCCGGCCTTCTCGGAGCGCTCGATGGCCTCGATTCCGAGGCGCAGCTAGTACTCGGTCCAGTCCACGACCTCGATCGAGTCGATGCGGTCGAAGTGGTCGACGTTCGCGGTCAGTACGGGGAGTTGTTCGGCCCGGGCCGTCGCCGCGATATATACGTCGTGGAGATCGTTGAGGGAGCGCCCGGCACGCCGCAATTCCTCGATAATGTCCGCCGCCCCGACCGCGACCGACCGGTCCACGGGCACGAGGTCGAACCGCGAGAGCAACCGGTCGAGTTTTTCGACGGCCTCGGCGTGGGCCTCGGTCGCGCGGCCGTATTGCTTGTTCACGCCCAGGCGGAGTTCAGTGAGTGACACGACGCTGAGCGCGTGGCGACCTTCGTCGTCGAGCCGAGAAACCTTCGTGTCCAACCCGCCCCGGTCGATGTCGACGGCGACCGATGTATCAACGAGTTTCATCGCCCAACCGCTCTAGCGTTTCCTCGCTCAGGGCTTCGATGTCCTCGCGAACGGCCGCATAGGCCTCGGGATCGAGGATCTGCTGGCCGGTGACATCGGCGAGCCGGCCACCCGTCGTTAGGCGGTCCTCGATGAGTTCACTGAAGCTCCGGTCACCCTTCTCCCGTTTCAGTTTCCGGTAAACCTCGTCTGAGATCGAGATGTTCTTGCTCATGGTTGTGTATGAGTACCCATACCTAATAACGGTACCGCCCGTCCCTCATTCCGGCGCGAGCCAATTCTCGAGCGTGGCCTCCCGGGACCGGAACTGCCCGGCTGGAGATGGGAACCAACGCCGAAAACGTTCCAGGTATGAATCGAAATCCCGGACTCACACCAGTTCAACAGCGCCCCATCGGCAGTTCAAAGCGAGGAGAGCCAGATTGGTCCTGAAACGGTGTCGAGCAATTCCAGCGATTCTCCCTGTCGAACCGCGGTCCGAAGAGCAGCCCCGCTCATATCTTGGGGCGCGATGAGTACCACGACGGCACCCGCCAGATTCCTACCGTCCGTCGCGTCGGTCGTGAGCACGGGCAGCGATTCCGCTTGCGCGACGTCGACTATCGCCTCATCCGGTATCCCAGGACCGAGTTCATCCACCGTCCGCGTCGAGATGACCGTCTGGCCATCCCCGCGGAGGGCCTGCACATACCGCTCCGGGACGTTCTCGTCAACCATCAAGCGCATATCCACTTAGCCCGGGCGGTCGCTCGTTTCGAGTGCCTCGTCGAGCGCCGACCGGGTTCGTCGCTCGCCCTCGGACCGGTGTGCCGCCGCCTCGTTCTCTCGACGGTCGAACACATCGCGGTGGTCATAATAATAGGCAAGCGCCTGGAAGAGCGCTGCCATCGAAATGGTATACTCACCAGCGACGACGTGGGGGTCCTCGTCGTTATCGATCACGCGACGCTTCACGTCGAGGACCGTGATCCGGGTCCCCTCGATCCTGGGGTCCCCCGATCGGACATCGTCATCCACCACGATGGTCGGCATCAGTCCAACTTGGGGCGGAATCACCGATAAAGGCGTTGTCGAACCGCTCACTCGGACGCGACCCAACTTTCCAACGAAGCCGCCCGCGAGCGGAACTGCCCGGCCTTCTCGGCGAGGCTCGGTTCGGCGCGCTCGATGGCCACTCGGGCGGCCGCTGACGTGGTCCCCTCACCGTCGTCGGGCTCGCGCTCGCGCTCGACCCGCTCGAGTATCGCTTCGGTGTTGAATAGCAGGTCGTTCGCGAGCCGGACGTAGCCGTCGAAGGCACTCCCCTCCCGCCCGGTGAAGTGATGCGTGAGCGCGTAGGTCGCCCCGGAGTGCAGCGTCCACCCGTCCACCCGCAGGGGATCGGCGGCGTTCGCGAGCGCGTCGCCCGCCGCGTGGGTCGCCAGATAGTCCGGAAAGCCCAGCCGCGAATAGAAGCCATCGAGGTCGTACTCGACCGCGGTAAAATCGACCACGACGGCCTGGGCGTCCTCGATGGCGACGTGGAGCTCGTCGACGACCAGTTCCAGGGCCTCGAGTCTGGCCAGCCACCACTCGCTAAACGTCCCCGTCTCCCCGACGTGACGCACGGTTTCCCGATCGGTCAGCGCCCGGATCGAGTTGGCACACACGCCGTCGCGGGCGATCCCCTCGGCGTAGACCGCGTGGCCGCCGAAGAAATCGTAGCCCGAGGCCAGCCCCATCGTGATCGGCTCGCGGCGATCCGGGAGGTCGACGGCGAAGCCGTCGAAGAGGAGGTCGAGGTGCACCTCGCCACCGCGCCGGTACTGTCGGAGCTCGCCGAAGACGATATCACCCAATACGACGCCATCGAGTGTCTCCTCGCGTAACACCGCCTCAAGGGGCCCGTAGGCCTCGACGGGGTTGATGATGGTGTACCGCTCGGTCGGGATGTGGAACAGCGGGTCCTCGTCCGAATCTCGTAATCGAGCCGGTTCGACCACGGCCGAGAACCGCTCGGTCTCGACCCAGTCGTCGACGAACGGGTTGTAGAACGCCACGTTCGCGTCCGTCGCCGTCGGCAACTGCCGGATCGCCTCGGCGAACGTCACTGGATTTCGTTCCTGGTGATACGATGCGTACCACGCGGGAAGCTGTGCCTCGCTGCGGGCGTCGACGCCCGCGAACACGGTTCGCTGGTCGGGGTTTCTCATTCGATCTCACGCAGGCCACCTAACGCGCCTGCACCCGGCAGGGGCGCCAGAAAACCGGTTCTGACGATCGTCCCGTCTCACCCTGTGGTCGTTTAGGTCTCGAGCCGTTCGACCATGTCCGGCGTCGTTACTACCGGGACGAGGGCCTGTTCATGGAAATCACGGTCGTCGGACCAGATCGCCCCGTCAACGGCGAGCGCAGTGGCAAGGTAGAGCACGTCGTCCGGGTCGACACCACCAATGGCCTCGGCGGCCGCGTCGATATCGTCGACGATCCTTGGTAATGGGACGATCGAGACGTAGTGAGTGAACAGCACGTCCAGAAACCGGTCGATTCGGGCTGGTGACAGGTCGGATTTCTCTCCGATCGTCTCCCGATGGCGGTCAATTTCATCCCGGATGAGTTCCGGCGTAACGAAGTCTTCATCGAGGAGGACCAGACACCGTCGCGTCGCGGCGTCGGCGATCAGCGCGGAGATGACGACGGTGGCATCGACGACGAGGGGCACCCGCTCACGGTCCGTCATCACCCTCGGCGAGGCGTTCGTGCGCCCGCTCGTCGATCCGCCTGGCCAGGTCGTCCACGTCTTCTTCGGTCAAGGAACTCCCCTCGATCAGCTCGTCCAACACGTCGAGGTGGTCGAGCTTCTCCGCGATAGCCTGGCGGGTGACCTCCGACCAGTTGATCTCGGGATGGTCTTCCATTCGGGCCTTGAGATCGTCGTCGACGTTCACGGTGATGCTCGGCATCCGTTGTGCTCCATTATTTCCACAGAATACTATGTATTTTGGTTAGTATGAAGTTTATACTCCTCGTGGCGTTCACGCCGGTTCGATCCCGAGCCCGGCCATCGCCTCTGCGAGCGGCCCCTCGTCGGCCCAAGTCGCCGCCGCGAACGCCCGGTCGGTCGGGCCGTCCCACCGGGGAAACCCGGTGAAGTGTTACGGCAGCGGCGGCTTGCCACGGGGGTCGACGCCCGCGAACACGGGTCTCGTCTCGGACGACGCAGTCGAGTTCACGCAGGTCAAGTAATACACCGGGTGTCCACGATCGACCGCGTACGACCGGGTGTGTCGCGACCCGTCACAGTTCGAAGCGTCTGATGAACTCTTTTTTCACGAGCATTTCGCCCGATTCCGTCAGCCGGCCCATCGACCGCCCCGGCCGAATGGCGTTTGGCGGAATCGTATACAACGCCCACGGCATGAGGTAGGTCGGCTCACTGAACACGATCCCGGTACCGTGCTCGGTGGTGAGTTCCGGGGCTGGATGGGCATACCGCCCCGCCCTCGTTCCCGCACACACGACAGTGCAATCGGTCGCGCTGAACGGGTGGAATTCGTGCGACAGGACGATCACCGGCCGGTCATCGTGAGCTCCCGTTGGATCCGCCGCCCAGCCGACCGTCCCGGCCGAATAGCTAGCCATCGAGCTCGCCTTCCACCGATTCGAGCTCCGCCGCGAGCGTGTCCTCGGAAACCGATGGCACGGTGTCGGACGAGGGGTCGTCTTCGGCCCGGTGGTGGCCGAACGATCGGTGGAGTTGCCTCAGGCTTGCCACATATCGGCGGATGTCCTCTCGGTCATCGAGGGCGTGATAGTAGCCCTCGGCCGTCTTTCCAACCACCCCGTCGGCATACAGCCGGCTGAGCGTCGTCGTCGCCGTACCGTCCGGAATGTCGAGTTCGTCGCTGATTTCCATTGGCCGGTAGCCGTACGCCGAATGGCGATAGAGGAACTCGACGATATCCGACTTCGTGGTGCCCGGCGTCAGCTCGACGTCGGGCGGATGTGAGTCTAGGTGGATCGGCATTCTGTAATCCTATGTAATTCGTTGTAGGCTAAAGTAGTTATGGCCACCGTCATCCGGACCGCGGCCGGCCCTCCAACCCGGTCGGGGGTGACACGACCGTTGTCGACGGCATCGGGGGTATTCACGCCGGCGCGATCCCGAGCCCGGCCATCGCTTCGGCGAGCGGGCCCGTGTACGCCCAGGTTGCCTCCTCGAACGCCCGCTCGGTCGGGCCGTCCCACCGCGGAAACCCGCAGTGCTCGCTGACCGGTCAGGGGACGCCCAGCATCCGCCCCACGGCACTCGCAACCCGGTCCGTCGCCGCCGTCGTCAGCGCCCCCTTCGGACGGATAATATCGGTGTGTTTGATCGTGAACACGTACCAGGGCGACGCGAAGCTGTCGGTGCCGGGAGTGCCGGTGTGCCACGCCGACCGATCGAGGCCGACGGCCGGTGGCCGATTCGTTCTCGTTAACCCGACGACGGCGTATTCGGTGCCGTGGAACGGATGCGTTGCATCGCTCAGAATCAAGAACGGCCGTTCATGCGGCGCGGCCTTGAACGGAGCAGGGTGCCAGACGACGTCCCCTCGCTGAAACGGCTGGCCGCTCATCGTCCCTCACGGGGATCGACATCGGACTCGTGCCACTCGCCGAAGTCGTCCTCGCCGTAGTGGTCTTCGAACGCCTGCATGGCGTACATGGTCCCGGTAATCGCCATCAGTCGGTCGTCGTCTGCCGCCGACCAGTAGGGCGCTTCGTGCTCGACCAGCTCGCGCTCTTCGAGGCGGGCCAGCGTCGGATTGAGACTCCCCTTCGGGACGTCGACGTGTTCGCGGATCTCCGAGGGTTTGAACCCGAGGTCGGGTCGTTCGGCCAGGAACGACAGGATTCGGTGGGCGTTCGAATCCGGATCGATCGGCAGGCCGCCCGACGCCGCTTGGTGTTCGCGATACGCCTCAAAATTCACTGGCATATTCGATTGTATTCGATATATGGATTGTATATATTTGTATGTTCTGGGCGTTGTTCACGGACCGGCCGGCAGTCGGGACCCGCACCGGCACCCGGGTCACGTACTCACGCCGGTTCGATCCCGAGCCCGGCCATCGCCTCTGCGAGCGGCCCCGTGTACGCCCAGGTTGCCTCCTCGAACGCCCGGTCCGTCGGGCCGTCCCACCGCGGGAACCCGCAGTGCTCGCTGACCGTGACCGTCCAGTCGGGCGATGCCTCCGGGTTCGCGACATCGACCGCGGGCAGGTCCACCACGTAGAGGTACTCCTCGTCGCCGTGGATGCCGTCGCTCGGGTTCTCGACGCCGTAACCGAGGAGAAACAGCGGCTGGTCGAGGTCGAGCCAGTTTCGGGGATCGAGCACCTCGGTCGGCGTGCTCGCGTTGATCTCCCGCCCCGGCCCGCGGTCTAGATAGAGGCCCATCCCGCGGCACTTCTCGAGGTGGATGAACGCCGCGGCCGTGTAGGCCGGCCCGCGTTCGGTGTGCGTCGCCCGCAGCAGCGCCTGCAATCGGCCGATGGCCGGCAGCACGGCCTCGGGATACCCATCCGAATGGCGGTACACCTGGGCAATACTCGGGTGGTCATTGTCGCTCGCCGTCCGAAATCTGAGCTGGCTTCTCGTGGACATTTGGTTTCCGTCGACACCCGACTGCGCGCCGACGCCCGTCGCGGGCGCCAAAAAAAACCAGGAAATCAGCCCTCGGCCCACCTACCATCGACTAGGACCAGGGTCCCGACCGTAGCCCGACTGCCCGTGCCAGCAGCGACCGACGGTGGCCCTCAGTCGACCCGGACCACCTCGACCCGCGTCCGCCCGGTGAATGCGATCGAGCACCGGCCCTCGTACCAGCCTTTAACGGCGTCCCGGACCCTGACCTGATCGCCCTCCTCGACCGTGGGTTGATTCGATTTTCGCCAGGCCGTGAACTTCGTCCGCCCCGACTCGTCCTCGAGCAGGCCCACCTGGGCGATCTTGGGGTGTGAGGGGTCCCACAGCGTCACCACCCGGCCCGCGATGCTGACCTCCCGGCTTCGCACGTCCCCGATCCGGCCAATGGGCACCACACCGCCCGGGTCGACCGCCAGCCGCTCGTAGGTCTCGAGCGCGGCACCATCGATGTCGCTCGACTCGACCGCCCGTTCGGCCACGAGTCTGCTCACCGCCGCCGTCGTCCACCCGCCCAGTCGCTTCCGAATCCGTCGGGCGCCCTGGTTGACCTGGGCCAGTTCCTCGCGGGACAGCTGCTCACGGGCGTCCGGTTCGTCGGGATGCCGCCACCGGTCGACGCTCCCCGCCCGTTCGGCGAAGTCGCGTTGTCGCTCCCGGCACGTCGCAACCACGGCCACCCGACACCGCGCCTCCCGGTCCGCCGTCTGGCTTCGATCCATCCTCGTCCGGGTTCGTTCGATCTCCCACTCCCGCGCCTTCATGCGCTCTTCGGCTTCGAGCGTCTGGCCGAACAACCGCCCCTCGGAGTCCCGGTCGTCCGCGTAGTCGATGCGGGCCTGGATCTCCTGGTCGACGCTGGGGTGGGGTTCCCACGCCTCCTCGCCCTCGAGTGCTGATTGTTCATCCGTCGGTTCACCGACCGCAGCTTTAAGTCCGAATTCGTACGTAGTACTCATTGGTAGCTTCCTCAGTTACCACCGAAGACGCCCACCGCGGCTTCTTCTCACGAACCGACAGCAGAACTCGGCGCGAGCGCCTTCGCCCGCGTAGCGGGCGCTCGCGCCCGCCTCGAACCGACCAGCCACGCGCGGCCGACCCGCGAGGCGAGCGGCCAGCGGAGTGGGCCGTGGCGCCGAGCGAAGCGAGGGCCGTGCCGAGCGCGCAGCGCGCAGGCACCGCACGGCCCACCCGGCTGGCGCCGACGAGGCGAGCGAGCGTTCGCGGGCGGGACGGCCGAGCGGGGCGAGCCCAACTCGTAAGTCGTCATACTCGCAACCGGCAGACGAGAACCGATTATGAAGGTTCTAGGGGCCTGAACATGTCTAGTTACTGGTTCATAATCGGCCGAAATCCCCGCTACATAGGGGGAGTGACGGGATAACCTGTTGATTATGAAGACAATGCTGCGGATCGCGATTCGGCCCGATTCGGGCGATAGCAGCGCCGAGGCGAGGGGTTTCGGAGCGAGGCCGGCCGCCGATCCGGCGAACGCCCGCCGACATCGGGGGCTAAAATCTTCATAATCGGTTGCCGTCTGTCGATTTCGGTCGATGGGTTTCCGCAGTGCTGACAGCGGTCGCAGTCTCGTTACCCCGACGCCATCACCCGTTTCGGGCGACGCCCGCGGGTGCTCCGTCCGGTGGCTCCCGTCACCACCGGGCACAATGTTCATACTCGGCCGTCCATGCCGTCGCTTCTCCCTATTGGCGGTGGAGAGAACCGATTATGAACCCCCTTTGGCGTTCGAAGGGACGCCGAGAGGGCGTGTGCGGGCCGCTGGAGGAATGCCGCCGATTATGAAAACCAGGGGGCCACCGGGCCGGGGCCCCGGTTGAGCGTGGGGCTCGCGGGGGCCAACCCACCGGCAATGATTCGCGGGCCGGCCCGCCAGTGCTAGCCCAAGCGCGGTCGCCTCACCGATTGCCGTCACGGACGAGGTCGCACTCCTGAACATTTCACTGGCGGCATCCGGGATGTTTGCTGAGGTCGCTCGTGGCCCGTCGGATCGATGCACATTTTCTGCTCCAGGGTCGGAACGACCCGGCAGAGTGTCAGCGCCGGGCTGGCCGCCCATTTCTTTGCGTCGATGGCCGCCATCGCTCCCTCGCCGACCATGAGTCTCTCGACGTCAGTATTCTTACCGCGGCCCTTCTTTCCGGGCCATTCGCCCCCATGGTCTGCGGTTGACAGTATCGCTGAGCATCGCTGCGGACCCCCTGAGTCCCGTTCGCAGAGTTCCTCAGCACCTCGTGGTTCCGTTCTCATTCGTCGGCCTGCTCACCTGGTGCAGCAGTTTGATGGTGGCCTCCCGGCGCACATGGAGCGCGTCGTGATCGTCTATGGTGACCTCGGGTTTGAGTTCGGCGACCCGCTCGGTCAAGCGGCTGGTTTTCTCCGCGAGCGGAGCTCGTCGCTGGCAAGCGCCTCCGATTCCGGTGGGCGCCGGTCTCGGTTAGATCAGACCGTGATCGATGAATGGGAGCAGGACCTCATGGAGATCGACGAGGCGGGGGAGACGTTCTTCAATCGGAAGGTGGGTCTTCAAACAGAGATCAGAGTCGAGCCCCCCTCCCTCAGTCCTCGAATCTCGCAACAGATCTCGACGCATATGCCGGGTCGATGCTCGCCCTCTTTAAGGGGCAAATGGAGGAGGACGAAAGGTTCGATCAGTCGGAAATCGAGGCCTGGGAACAGGATCTTAGGGCACTCGATGAGGCCGGCGAGACGTTCTTCAACTTGACGTATTACCTCTATCACGTCCGGAAAGCCACCAAGGGTTAGGACTACGTGGTGGTGATGGCAGCGACTGGTTTACGGGATCTTGACCAACCCGGCCCCGGAATCTTGCAGCCGTATTAATTCTCGTGTCGAACTCTCGAGAATCTCGACGCCATCGATTGCAGCATCAATCGGAATGTCCCTATTGTCGAGACAGGTCTTGTTCGTGGTGACTCGGACACCATCATTAAGCAACTCGACAATCTCTGCGGCCGACTCCGAACCTTCAATCACCAAGGTGGCCGCATCGAGCTCAGCGATGAGGGTCACCCGCTCGACATCAGTTTCCGATGCGTTGAGTGAGCCTGCACGAGCCTTCGCTCGACGCCAGTGTTCCGCCCCAGGATCTGTGAGGTGAATAACCGCCTCCATGCATGTTGTATACAGGATTGAATGAAAAATCTTGAGCCGGGGTAGACGGCGCTGTTCAGTTTAGGATGAGGCAAGTCATACGTTTCGGTCCGATTTTCCGGAAATTCTCGTCTAACTAACTCGGCAGAATCGAGGGATAGATGATCTCTAGCGGCGCTTCTTTGGAACAGAACGATTAGACCTT
>CAYOLR010000029.1:0-19211 GCA_964404815.1 uncultured Halobacteriales archaeon | reverse complement strand
GGGATCGGGATCCGAATCGACAAGTTCCTCGCCGGTCGGGATCACCCCGACGGTCGGCCGCTCGCGGACCCTGACCTCGTTTCGACCGACCGATCGGAGCAACCCCAGGTCCGACGGTCTGAGCTGGTGGCCGGGTTCGTAGAGCGATTGGCCCGCCTCGACGTCCTCGCCGATGGGGGCCACGTTTTCCCCGCCGGCCACCGCGTCGAACACCTCGAGCTCGTCCCCGACCTCGTCGACGTGTTCGATCATGACGACGGCATCGGCCCCCGCCGGGAGTTCGCTGCCGGTGTGGACGTGGATGGCCTCGCCCGGGTTCACCCGGTCGTTTCCGCGTCTGAGGATCGCGGGTGAGCGGTCGCTCGCGCCGAAGGTATCCTCGGCCCTGACGGCGAACCCGTCCATTGCGGCACGCCGATAGTGGGGAACGGGGGTGTCGGCGGCGATCGATTCCGCGACGACCCGGCCGTCGGCCGAGCCGACCTGCACCGATTCCGTGCGCTCGTGCGGGGTTAGGTGCCCGAGCAAGGTCTCCAACGCGTCGGCCAGCCGCGTCCGATCCTTGAAGGGCGAGTGGGTGTGGGAGTGCATCCGGCGATGGGAACCCCTAGCGGTGGCTGGCTAAAGAATGTCCCCACTCGGGTCAGACGCCGTCGATCAACCGTCGAAGCTGTTCGGGTGGGACGGCGCCGCGGGCGGCGTGGTCGCCATAGACGAACGTCGGGACGGCGGTGATGCCGGCCTGGTGGGCTCGCTGAAATCGCTCCTCGAGGGTCGCCTCGAGCGAGTCGTCGGAGAGGGCGTCCCGAACGACCGCCTCCTCGATCCCGACGTCCGCGGCGATGTCGACGAGGACGTCCGGGTCGCCGATGTCACGGGCGTCCACCCAGAGGGCCTCGAACACCGCTTCGTGGAAGGCGGCAACCGCATCGTCCTCGATCCGGTCCTCCAGGGCGAGTGTGACGAGCTGGGCGTTCCAAGAGTCGACGTCCCTGGCATGTTCGAGCTGCATGTCGACGTCGTAGCGGTCACGCAGGCGTTCGACGTTCTCCCGGACCTGCGCGAAATACTCGTCGTCCTTTCCGTCGTCGGCCTCGCTGTCGATCGCCCCATCCGGACCGCGTTTGTGGGCCCGGAGGTCGAAGGGCCGCCACTCGATCTCGGGCGGATCAGGGGCATCCGCCAAATATCGCTCCAACGAGGCCTTCCCGAGGTAACAGAAGGGACAGACGTAGTCGGCGTAAACGGCGAGCGTCTCCGAGTCGGCAGCGTGGGCCATGCCGAGGGCTTGCCCGTCCACCCGAAAAAAGGCCCGTTTGGCGACGGTGTTCTGCCGGAGGTTCCCGGTCGAACGCAGGGCTTTATTCGTCCGGGCGTCAGGCATAGCCCATGCCGGAGCCGGAGGGGATCGTCGGGGAATACCTCGCACTCAAGCGTGGCACCGACGCCGATCTCCTTGCGATGCAGATGGGCGACTTCTACGAGTTCTTCGGCGAGGACGCCGAGACCGTCGGCGAGGAGCTAGATCTGAAGGTCTCGGAGAAATCCAGCGGCGGGACGGCCTACAAGATGGCGGGCGTGCCCGTCGACGAGGTGACCCCCTACCTCCGGGCGTTGGTCGAGCGGGGCTATCGTGTCGCGGTTGCCGACCAGTACGAGACGGCCGACGGGCACGACCGTGAGGTGGTGCGCGTCGTCTCGCCCGGGACGCTCCTCGAGACCGAGGCGGACGACGCCAGGTATCTGACGGCGATCGTTCGCGCGAACGGGGACTTCGGGTTAGCCCACGCGGACGTCACCACCGGCCGGTTCCACGTTACGACCGTCGAGTCCCTGGAAGCAGTTTTGACGGAGTGTTACCGGTACAACCCGGTGGAGCTCCTGGTCGGCCCCGCATTCAGGGAGGACGATTCGGCCATCCAATCCATCCGGGAGGCGACGGGAGCGACCGTCACCGAACACGAGGCGAACGCCTTCGCCGAGGGGGCCGCCCGTCACGCCGTCCGCGAGCAGTTCGGGGCGGGAACGATCGAGAGCCTCGATCTGGCCGTACCGACGGTCCGGGCCGCCGGCGGGCTCCTGTCCTACGTCACGGAGACGGGTGTGGGGGTCGAAGCGTCGATGACCCGCCTCTCACCGTACCGGGCGGACGATCACGTAACGCTTGACGCGACCACCCAACGAAACCTCGAACTCACGGAGCCGATGGGGCGGGGCAGCCGCTCGCTGATCGATACGATCGATCGGACCCAGTCAGCGGCCGGCGGCCGTCGGCTCCGGGCGTGGATCGGGCGCCCGATTCGAGATGCGGACGAACTCCGCCGACGGCAGGCGTGTATCGAGGGGCTGACCGAGGCGGCGCTCGCCCGCGAAGCCATCCGGGAGGCCCTCAACGGGGCCAGCGATCTCGAACGGCTAGCGAGCAAGGCCGTTCACGGGAGCGCCAACGCCCGTGATCTGCTTCGCCTCCGCGAGACGTTGGCGGTGATCCCCGAGCTCGACGAGCACATCGCTGGCTCCAATGAATTGCGGGAGACACCGCTCCCGTCGGTCCTCGAACGGATCGATCGCGAACGGCTGTCGGCGCTCGGCGAGGAACTCGAGACCGCCATCCCCGACGACCCCGCCACGACGCTCACCGAGGGCGGGATCATCCGCCCCGAATACGACGAGGAGTTGGCCGACATCGTCGACCAGTTCGACGAGGCGATGGGATGGGTGAACTCCCTCGCCGAACGCGAGAAACAGCGCCTCGGTGTGACGCACCTGCAGGTCGACCGGAACCGGACCGACGGGTACTACATCCAGGTTGGCAAGTCCGAGGCCGATCAGGTCCCGGACGAGTACCGGGAGATCAAGACGCTCAAGCATTCGAAACGGTTCACGACCGACCCCCTCCAACAGCGCGAGCGTGAGATCCTGCGCCTGGAGGAACGCCGCGCGGACCTCGAATACGAGCTGTTCTCGGATCTCCGGGAACGGGTGGCCGCCGCGGCCGAGGCCATTCAGGACGCCGGGCGGGCACTGGCCGAGATCGATGTTTTCGCCGGCTTGGCCACTCACGCCGTCTCGAACGGCTGGTCCCGGCCGGCCCTCGGCGGTGACGGGATCGAGATCGAGCGAGGGCGCCATCCCGTGGTCGAACAGACCACCGAGTTCGTCCCGAACGACGTCAGGCTCTCCCCGGACCGCCGCTTCCTGATCGTCACCGGGCCGAACATGAGCGGGAAATCAACCTATATGCGACAGATCGCACTGATCGTCCTGCTCGCTCAGATCGGGAGTTACGTCCCGGCCGATCGGGCACGGATCGATCCGGTCGATGGGGTTTTCACCAGAGTCGGGGCCCTCGACGAGCTCGCCCAGGGCCGCTCGACGTTCATGGTGGAGATGCAGGAGCTCTCGAACATCCTCCACTCGGCGTCCGATGACTCACTGGTGATCCTCGACGAGGTGGGCCGGGGGACGGCCACCTACGACGGCATCTCCATCGCCTGGGCCGCGACAGAATACCTCCACAACGAGATCGGGGCGTACACCCTGTTCGCGACCCATTACCACGAACTGACGGCGTTGGCCGACCACCTCGATCGGGTGGCGAACGTCCACGTGGCGGCCGACGAAAACGAGGGCGAGGTGACCTTCCTCCGGACGGTCAAGGAGGGGGCGACCGATCGCAGCTACGGGATCCACGTGGCCGACCTGGCGGGCGTCCCGGCACCGGTGGTCGATCGGGCCCGGACCGTCCTCGACCGGTTACGGGAGGAGAAGGCCATCGAGGCCCGCGGCGACGGCGCCGAGGGGACCCAGCAGGTGGTGTTCGACCTCGAAGGCGGACGGATGCAGACCGTGGATGGCGGCCAGGCCCCCGATGACCCGGTCGATCCTGATGAACGCGCCGTGTTGGACGAGCTCCGCTCGGTCGACCTCTCGCGGATGACCCCCGCCGAACTCCTCACCCGGCTCGAGGACTGGCAGGACCGCGTCGACTAGTCGGTTTCCCCGCCCCGGATCGCCGACCGAATGTCCGGCAGTGGATCGAGCTCCGGTTCGATGTCGCCGAGGACCAGCATGGCGTAGTATCGGAGGAACCCGATGACGGGGACCTGGACGACCGCCGCGACGGCAAGCAGGCCGATGATGTAGATCAGGGCGGCGAAGACCAGGACCACCACCCCGGCGACGGGTGCCCCTTGCAGGAGGGCGAACCCGGCGAACCCCATCGGCGCCACTGGCAGCAGGAGGACGAACGCGGGGATGGCGATCACGATCCCGACCACGATCCCGGCGGCGATGTTGAGGATGAAGCCGACGAGTGCGAAGGCGGCGTACTGCCAGGGTGACGAGCGGATGGAGGACCAGAGCCTAGCCCACCCTGCCAACACGCCACAGTCCCGGACGAGCATTATCGGGACGACGAACATGGTCGTGAAGGTGTAGACCAACGCGCCCAGGAAACCGATGGCCAGCACGAACGGGATCAGGATGACGATAACCACGATCGAGAGCCTGGGACCGACGGGGCCCATGAGAACCGGCGCGAGAAGGGACATCGCCACGCCCCCGATCATCGCGGCGAACACCAAGCCCATCGCCGCGCGGAACGTGAACAGCCTGACGCCCTGCCCCCAGCGATCGCCCCAGGTCTCCCGCACGCGGACCCGTTGTGTCCGGATCGACTCGACGAAGACGAACTCCATGACGGAACCGATGAGGACGTACGCCAGCCCGATGAACAGCGCTATCGCCACGACCGCGATCACCAGGCCCGCCACCCGGGGAATGTCCCCGGCCATGGCGGGAAAGTCCGGGAGGATCGGGATGTCGACCTCGCCCTGGGAGCCGTTGAACGAATAGGAGGCGATGTTTCCCGCGGGCCCTCCGATGAAGAACGCGACGAACGCCAGCTTGAGCCACCGTTTGAAGTCGACCGGCGTGAGCAACGAGCGCGTCGCGTCGATCGCGTCGTCGACGTCGTCCAGGGCGTGGAGGGACATGGGTAGCGTTCGGCGGGAACGGAGAAAAATTCGGTCCCTCGGGCCCGGGGGGATAGCTTTAACTTCGCCTTTCGGGAAGTCCGCTTCATGGATCGGCATCGACCGCCCGCCGATCACCCGCACGCATGACGATCCGCGCACTCGACGACGAGACGATCCGGCAGATCGCCGCCGGGGAGGTCATCGAGCGGCCCGCCTCGGTCGTGAAGGAACTGGTCGAGAACAGCCTCGATGCCGGGGCCGACCGCATCGACGTCAGCGTCGACGACGGGGGCAAGGCCGGTATCCGGGTGTCCGATAACGGCCGGGGCATGTCGCCCGAAGCCGTCCGCCTGGCGGTCAAGAAACACACGACCAGCAAGATCGAATCGCTGGGCGACCTCTCTGACCTGGGCACCCTCGGCTTCCGGGGTGAGGCCCTCCACGCCATCGGAGCGGTCTCGACGCTCACCATCACGACCCGGGCCGTGGATCACGAGCGGGGGACGGAACTCCGGGTTTCGGAGGGAGCGATCGAAGCGGTCCAACCCGCCGGCCGGGCGCCGGGGACGACCGTCGAAGTGACGGACCTCTTCGCCTCGATGCCGGCCCGGGAGAAGTTCCTCAAGGCGGACGCGACCGAGTTCGATCACGTCAACCGGATCGTCACCCGGTACGCCCTGGCCAATCCCGACGTGGCCCTCTCGTTAACGCACAACGGTCGTGAGGTGTTCTCGACGGACGGGCGGGGCGACCTTCAGGCCGCCCTGCTCGACGTCTACGGTCGGGAGGTCGCCTCGTCGATGATCCCGGTCGACCACGAGGGCGTGACGGGCTACGTGAGCCACCCCGAAACCACACGGAGCACCCGCGAGTACGTCTCGACCTATGTCAACGGCCGGTACGTCAAATCGAGCCTCCTGCGTGGCGCGGTGGTCGACGCCTACAGCCGGCAGCTGGCGGCCGACCGCTACCCCTTCGCCGTGGTGTTCATCGACCTCCCGGGCGACGCCGTGGACGTGAACGTCCACCCGCGCAAGCTCGAGGTCCGCTTCGATGACGAAGGGGCGGTGCGGGAACGGGTCTATCGTGCCGTCGAGGAGGCCCTCCTCGACCATGGCCTCGTGCGGAGCGGAGCCCCCCGCGGCCGGTCCGCCCCGGACGATGCTGCGGTTCGCCCGGAGCCCGACCCGCCGACGGCCACGGAGGATCTCATCGAGGACGCCGAACCGGAGACCTTGGCGACGTCCGGCGGTACCGACGACCCCGCCGCATCGACCAGCGATACGTGGGAGTGGGCCGAGCGACGGTTTCACGATCAGGGGACTCAGACGACGCTGGACGCCGAGCCGGTCGACGAGGCCACGCCGTTCGAGCAGCTCCCGGCCATCCGGGTCCTCGGCCAGCTCCGTGACACGTACGTGGTGGGGGCGGCGGATGACGGGTTGGTGCTCATCGATCAACACGCGGCCGACGAGCGGGTGAACTACGAACGGCTCCGCGCGGAACTCGACGGCTCGGATTCGCAGGCCCTGGCCGAGCCGGTGGTGCTGGAGCTGACGGCCCGGGAGGCCGCGCTCTTCCCGAGCTTTCAGGCCGCCCTCGAACGCATGGGCTTTCGGGCGGCCGAGATCGCCGACCGCGTCGTCGAGGTGAGTGCCGTCCCGGCCGTCCTCGACGAGACGCTTGATCCGTCACTCCTTCGAGACGTCCTCTCGGAGTTCGTCGCCGAGCGGTCGGATTCGAGCGTCGACGAGCACGCGGATGCCCTCCTCGCCGACCTGGCCTGTTATCCCTCGATCACCGGCCACACCTCGCTCACCGAGGGGTCGATCCAGCGGCTGCTAGAGGCACTCGACGGCTGTGAGAACCCCTACGCCTGTCCCCACGGCCGGCCGACGGTCATCGAGATCGACGCCGCCGAGATCGACAACCGGTTCGAACGGGACTACCCGGGCCATGCCCACCGGCGCCGGGAATGACCTTCCGGGTTGGTAATCGCTAACTGACCGGGGCGGGAACGGGCGGCCATGACCCACGTGGTAATCATCGGCGCGTACGGAAGCGCCGGCATCGCCGTCGCCGAAGGGCTGGTCGGGGCCGAGGGGATCGAACTGACTCTCATCGATAACGGCGAGCCCGGCGGCGGGCTCTGCATCCTCCGTGGGTGTATGCCTTCGAAGGAGGTCCTCTCCGCGGCGGCCCACCGATATCAGGCCCGACACGACCACCGACTGAGCGGGGCCGCGCCGGGTGTCGACCTCGAGGTCGTCTACGAGACGAAGGAGCGCCACGTCCAGAACTTCGCCGCCCACCGTCGGGCGGCGGTCCACGACCTGGCCGAGAACGACGAGGTCGAGTTCATCCACGGTGCCGCCCGTTTCGACGGCCCCCGGACGGTCGCCGTCGGCGATCGGACGATCGACGCCGATTACGTCGTCATCGCGACCGGTTCCGTTCCCAACGTCCCCGACCTTCCCGGGATCGATGCTGTCGATCCCTGGACCAGTGCCGACGTGCTGGATGCGACGTCCTTCCCTGCCTCGGGGGTGGTCATGGGCTTCGGGTACATCGGCCTGGAACTCGTCCCTTACCTTTCTGAGGCCGGCGGGATGGACCTCACCGTGATCGAACACGACGAACGACCGCTCGACGAGGCCGATCCGGAATTCGGCGACACCCTCCTCGAGCTATACCGGGAGGAGTTCGATATCGAGATCCTGACGGAAACGTACGAGGAGCGGATCGAGGCTACCAGCGACGGGGGTGTCAGGCTTGTCACCGACCGGGACGACGCCCGCCACGAGATCGAGGCCGACCGGCTGTTCGCCTTCACCGGGCGGCGGCCGAACCTCGACGGGCTGCGGATCGACCGGACCGACCTCGAGCCGGGACCGGGCTGGGTCGGGGCGACCATGCAGGCCCGTGATGATGACCGTTGTTTCGTCGTCGGCGACGTCAACGGCCGGGAGCCGATCCTGCACGTGGCGAAGGAACAGGGCTACCGCGCGGTCGAGAACATCCGCTGCCATCGGGCGGGGGAGCCGCTCGACCCGTACGAGCCGCTTCACCATCACGTCGTGTTCTCCGGGCTCGGTGTCTATCCTTACGCCCGCGTGGGGCACTCCGAGGCGTCCGCACGCGCGGCCGGCCACGAGGTGGTCACGGCCACCCGGAGCGCCAGCGACGACGGCGTCTTCAAGACCAAGGACGTCGCCGCGGGGTTGGCGAAGATGGTCGTCGACGCCGGGGAGGGCACGGTCCTCGGGGTCCAAGGGCTGCACTACCATGCGGACACGATGGCCAAGACGATGCAGGTCATCGTCGACAACGGACTCGACGTCCGGGAGGTGCCCGACCGGGCGTATCACCCCACCCTGCCGGAGATCATCGATGGCCTGATCCGGGAGACCGCTGCGGCGGTGTAACCCACTGTTATCTGGATTGATATTGGTACATTACGAGTAGCGACGCTCAGACCTTTGTTTGGTACCGTTTTTCTTTTTTGTCGGACGACCGTCTGACGTAATTTTATGGGATGAGAATCGCTAACCTACGACATCGGGATGATGCCGCAATGAACTTCACCGATCAAACCGACCCCGGGGGCGCCCCGGAAACGCGTGCTCGCGACCTCCGCGACCGAGCCGATTCCCACCCGCCCGACGCGGTCGAGGCCCTCCCCGAACTGCTAACCCTCGTGATCGAACAGGACGATCAGGCCCGTGAAGACGCCATCGAGGCGCTGGACAGGATCGGCCGCCAAACCCCCGACTCACTCGTCCAGTGGATTGACGATCTCGCCGAACTGGCCGTCTCGCCGAAGGACGACGTCGCGTTCGCCGGTCTCCGCGCACTCGCCCAGGCGGCCGGTCACGACCCCGGGGCGGTCGAACCCGTGGTGGAACAGGTGACCCGATCCCTCGGCGACGACCACGCCGGTTGTCGTGCCGCGGCACTCGCTGTCATGGCCGAACTCGCCGAGGAGGCTCCGAGCCTCGTCTATGACGAGATCGACCACGTCCTCGATGCCATGGATCACGGAGATCCGATCGTCCGCTCGGCCGGCCTCATGGCGGCGGGCAAGGCGGTCGTGGCCGACCCCACGGGCGCTGACCGCCTCATCGAGGGAATCCGCGATCGCCTGGCCGATCCCGAGGCCAGGGTGCGTGAGCGGGCTCACTGGGCGTTCATCGCGATCGTCGACGAACATCCCGAGGTCGTCGACGACCCTGCAGCGGTCATCGAACACCTCGCCACCGTGAACGACGCGGCCCTCGGACTCGTCGAGGGCACCGTCGGCGACGCCATCGCCGGGTTGGCTGCGCGGCTGTCCTAGCTCAGAGGTCCACCTCGGTCCCCGCCCCGGACCGTTCGGCTGCCGAATACAGGTGTTCTGCGGTGGCGGCGTCCAACACGGCCGTTCCGACGCTTTCGACGATGACGATGTCCGTCGGATCGGAGGGTTCGATGGGATCAGTAAACAGCCTCGAGAACGGGATCAGGTCTTCGGCGGCCAGGTCAGTGGCCAGGAGATCGCCGATGCCGGCGACTTCGTCCGGGACGTCGGCGAATACCCGTGCCGCCCGCTCGAAGGTTGCCGTATCCAGCTCGCGTTTCTCCCCGGTATAGGCGCCGATCGCGATAACCAGACAGCCCGGATCGAGCGACTCGCCGGGGAACACCGGTTCCGTCGCGGTCGTGGCCGTCACGATGACGTTCGCCCCCTCGACGGCAGCCCGCGGACTCGCAACCGGCGAGACGGTCGCCCCGAGCTCGGCGTCGAGTTCGTCGGCACAGGCCTCCCTTGACTCGCTCGGCGAGTAGATCCGGACGGCCTCGACATCACATGCCGTGGCGATCGCCCGGGTCTGCCAGCGCGCCTGGGTCCCGGCCCCGATAACGCCGAGGGTTATCGGCTCGCGGGCCAGCTCCCGCGCGGCGAGCCCGCCGATGCAGCCCGTGCGTGCGTTGGTTATCCGGGTCGCGGCCATAACCGACGCGGCGCGCCCGGTCGCCGCCTCGGTCAAGACCAGCTGGGCGTTGATCGTCGGGAGCCCCTTGGCCTCGTTCCCCTCATGGACGCCGACGAGCTTCGTGGCGTAATACTCGGCGCCGTGGATGTAGGCCGGCATGGTGAGCCCCGTGCCGAGCGGCTCGTCGGGGTTCTCGGGGTCAAGCCCGATGCCGACCGGGAAGTGGGGTCGATCTGGTCGCTCGACGGCACCGCGACCCTGCTGGACGAAGGCGGATTCGATCACGGGAAGGAGGTCCTCAAGGTCCAGGAGGGAGGCGATCTCGGCATCAGTGAGGATCCGAACCATGACCGGACAACCGTTCCCGCCGACCGTGAGCGTTCCGCCGGGGAGGTTTTCCGCCGCCGCCCCGAGCGTCCCGTATGGAGGTCGTGGTCGTCGGCGGTGGGATCGTCGGGCTTGCCAGTGCGTATTACCTGGCCCGGCGCGGGGCGGCCGTCACGCTCTGCGAACGAGGTCGTCTCGGCAACGGGAGCACCGAGCGGTCGATCGGGGGGATCCGCGCGCAGTTCACCCACCCCACGAACATCCGGCTTTCGCTCGAGAGTATGTCGGTCTGGACGGAGTTCGAGGAGACCTTCGAGATCGATATCGGGTACCGTCGCGCGGGCTATCTCTTCCTCGCTCGGACAGATGAATCGGCATCGGCCCTGCGAGACGCCGTCGATCGCCAACGCGAGATGGGCGTCCCCAGCCGGATCGTCGATCGGGAAGCGGCCCGTGAGCACTGCCCGGCACTGCATTCGGAGCGATTCACGGCGGCGAGTTACTCCCCGACCGACGGGTTTGCCGATCCACATCTCGCCCTCCAGGGATATAGCGAGGCAGCGGTCGAGGCCGGCGTCGACATCCGCACGAAAACGGCTGTGACGGGGATTCACAAACGGGACGGGGCGGTTCACGGCGTCACGGCGGCCGGTGATCGACTCGAGGCCGATTTCATCGTCAACGCGGCCGGGCCGTGGGCCGCCCAGGTGGCCGAGTTGGCCGGGGTCTCCATTCCGGTGTCCCCCCGCCGGCGGCAAGTCTTGGTCGTGGACCCGACAAGGCGGGTACGGGAATCGATCCCGCTGACGATCGATCTCGATTCGGGGGCATACTTCCGGCCGGAGCGCGACGGTACGGCCCTCGTCGGGGGCCACTTCGCCGCGGCGGATCCACCAGCCGATCCGGATGCGTTCCGGGAGTCATACGATCTCGAGTGGGCAACATCCGCCCTCGAGAAGGCGGCGGAGGTGGCCGGGTATTTCGATGGGGAGACGCGCATTCGCCGGGGATGGGCGGGGCTGTACGCGGTGACACCCGACGACCGGGCCATTCTCGAGGAATCGATCCCGGGCTTCGTGCAGGCCGTCGGGTTTTCCGGCCACGGATTTCAGCACGCCCCCGCCACCGGACAGCTCGTCGCCGAGATCGTCGTGGATGGGGCAGCCTCGTTGATGGATATCGACGCCCTCCGGAGCGACCGGTTTGACGACGGATCCCTCGATTCCGAATGGCAGGTGGCCTAGTCCTGGAGCGCGGTCCGGAACCGGTGTTCGAGGTGTTCGTGGGCGTAGTCGTACGCCGTCGGGGTCGGGACGTCGACGGTCTCGACCGCACACGCGATCAGCGACGGGCCATCCCGACGTCGGGCGGCCTCGAAGGCGGCCGAGAAGGCCTCGGCCGTATCGACGTTCGTTCCCGCCACTCCACACGATTCGGCCGCGGCGGCGAAGTCAACACCGGCGGTCGGCTGGCCGCCGGTAGTCGCGAACGACCGGTTGGCCCACACCACGACGGTGAGATTGGCCGGTGCACACACGCCGACCGTCGATAGGCAGCCCAGCGACATGAGGAGCGATCCATCCCCGTCCATGACGACGACCTCATCGTCGATCGCGAGCGCGAGGCCGAGGCCCAGAGGGGTCGTACAGCCCATGGCACCGCGCAGGTAGTAGTTCCGGTCGCGGTCCTCGACGTTCGCGAGCACCCACGACGCCATACCGAGGTTGGCGACGACCGCGGCATCGGGCGCGGTCTCGAGGACGACTTCCGTGCATTCCACCTGGTCGGTCGTCATGGCTTGCCCCCGGTGAGCGTCCGATCTAGGAGAAGCACGTAGGGGTCCTGCACCGAAAACGCCGTCTCGGCGGCCATGTCCACGACCTCGGCCGTGTCGGGGCCCGACTGTAGCAAGCGGTTGCGAACGCCGATTTCATCCAACAGCCGGGGCATCCCATAGCCGGCGGCCACCTGTGCCCGGTTGTGATCTCCGATATCACCCCGCCTGGTCACGAGGCCGACGAACGGGAGTCCCCCGGGGACGGCGAGCGAGCCGAGCGCGTTGAAACAGTTCGCGAGCCCGCTCGATTGGCAGATAAGTGCCCCACGACGTCCCCCCAGCCAGGCGCCGGCCAGGAGGCCGATGGCGGCCTCTTCGCGGGCGACACGGACCGTTTCGACGTCACTGTTGTCGATCCGTTCGATCAACGGACCCAGAATGGAATCGGGGAGGTAGGCGACGAGGTCGATCCCCCCGGCCTCCAAACCGGTGATGAGATCGTCTTGCCAGGTCATAGCGAGTCCGGAGCGCCGGCGGGTATAGCCCTTTTCGTTGGGGTCACCGTATTCCAAATGTTTATTAATGATTGAATAGATTTCCGAACTAGTCGGCTGCGAGAGCAGCCGACGATCCGAGCCCGTCCCGGCTCGGGAATGCGATGCCACAATCAGGTGCCAGGGATGGTGGGACGGACTCCCCCACCTGGTATTTCTTCGACTTTTCCCGTCTCTCATTTCCTGATGCCGATCGGGTTAGCGTGGGATCTGGTGCGGAGTATCACTGGGGAGAACTGGCGGGCTAGGTTTACCTATCCGAACCGGCCACGTTAGACCGGGCCCGCAAGCCGGGCTCACGTCCGCGATCGGAGAACGCCCGGAACCTCGGATCGCGATGCCAGCCGCCTGACCGGGTCGGCTCCAAACCCGGTTCAGCCTCCACCCACGGATTTTCCTCCAGCCAACGAACCGGGAATGGCCAGCCCCGGTGAAAACGGCGGTAGGGTACCTAGATTTATCATGATTGTAGTGTCATATTCCGGCATGAACATCGATTCGGGCAGACAGCTCCAACTCGACCGCGAGAGCCGTGCAGGCCGCTATTATCGCAACGCGGTCGAACGCCACTGGGACCCCTTCGACATCGACCTCGACGCCGATCGACAAACCCTCGTCGAGGTGGATTACGGCCAGGCCCAGATGGACTCGCTCCGGATGGGCCTCGCTCGGTTCGGCGCCGGCGAGCAAGCCGTCACGGAGGACTTGGCGCCTCTCGGGGTCGCCCTCACCGACATCGACGATCAGATGTTCGTCACGACGCAGCTCTACGAGGAAGCGAAACACACCGATTTCTTCGACCGGTACTGGCGCGAGGTGATCCACCCGGTCGAGGATGCCCTCGGCTACGATCGGTCCTCCCCCACCGACGACCGCTGGTTCAACGACGCTTACAACGATCTGTTCACCCGCAACGAGCGGGCGATGCACCGCCTGCTGACCGACGACTCGCCCGAGGCGATGGCCAAAGCCTACTGTCACTACCACCTCGTCATCGAGGGGATCTTGGCCCAGACGGGATACTACGGCATGCAGAAGTCGTATTCTGCCGACGACCACCCGGACGTCCCGCATCTTCCGGGGCTGGTCGAGGGGTTCGATTTCATCCGAAGTGACGAGGGTCGCCACGTCGGCTTCGGGATGGCGAAGCTGAAGGATTACGTCGAAGCCGGAGAGGTCGATCCCGCCCTCCTGGATGACACGGTCAACGAGCTGCTCCCGATGGTTAACGGGATCGCGGCCGACGAGGACTACCAGACCGATATCGGCGTCCAGCCCGCGGAACTCGAGGCGTACGCGGCCGAGAAACACATCGACCGGATGAATCAGATCAAGGATGCCGCCCGGGACATCCCGGATGTGGATTCGTTGACCCGTCTGGAAGGGGACTGAACCGGGATCGAATCGTCGACCGGCGTTGTCGGGTCGGTTCGAAAGTTATCACTGGTGAGACCCACGAGCGGAACGTTATTGTCCTCCATCGCTCGGCAACTAGTGTGCATGCCAACGATGGCCCGGACGAGTTCTGTCCGGCGTAACTGGGCAGGGACCGCCATTCAAGAGCCACCTACGAGGTTAGCTCGGTCGGCGAACCTCGACGCCCACCTTGCGCGGCGAACGTGTGACCCAGGCATCCCGAGCCCGCCCTCCGTGTTCGGCTCGAACAGGCCCGAGGCTGAGGCCAGACGATGCTAGTGAGCGAAATTATGATCGAGGATTTTGCGACCGTCACCGAGTCGGCCTCATTGGAGGACGCTGCCATCGGGATGCTGAAATCGGACCACGAATATCTCATCGTTACCGATGATGGGGAACCGGTCGGATTGATTACCCCCCGACGGGCATTGGTAGCCTGTGTCAAAACGGGTAAGCCGATCGACGAAATCCCCGTATCGGGGTTCGCTACGGGGTTTCCGGTGACGGTCGAACCGGACACCCCGGTTCTCTTCGCGATCAGCCACATGCGACGGGCACAGGTCGAGGTGCTTCCCGTCCAGACCGACCTGTCTATCGTGGGCGTCGTCACCCGATCCGGGATCGTCCAAAACGTGTCCAACCTCAGAAATGAAGCCCTCAACAACGCGAAGGAGGAATCGAAATGGACCAGCTGACTGCGGGCGGCACACATCGTCCGTCGGGTAACCGGCGGGGTGTCGGGAATTCGATCGGGGGAGTATCGCCATGACCGACCAGCAACGCGTCATGATCGTCGAGGATCAGCGGAACCTCGCCGATGCGTTCGCGGCCGCACTCGAGACGGAGTACGACGTCTCGTTGGCGTATGACGGCGAGGAAGCCCTCGATCGAATCGACGATTCGATCGACGTGGTCCTCCTGGATCGGAAGATGCCGGGCCCCTCCGGCCAGGAGGTCCTCGAGGAGATCCGGTCCCGGGGACTCGATTGTCGGGTTGCAATGGTGACCGCGGTTCAACCCGACGTCGACATTCTCGATATGGGGTTTGATGACTACCTCGTCAAACCCGTTAGCCACGACAAGCTCCGGTCGACGGTCGAGCGGCTCCTCCTCCTCGCCAGACACGGCGAGCCCCTCCGTGAGTTCATCTCGAAATCCGTCAAACAGGTAACACTCGAGCGGATGGAGCAAAGCGGTGCTGTGCCACGGACGGAGGAATTCGAATCGCTCAGGGAGGAGGTCTCGGAAATGAGTGCCGAGCTCGGTGATATCTCGGCCGATCTCTCGGAGGAAGAGTTCGAGATGATCGTTGATGTAATCGCCGAACGGATGGGCCGGTCGGCGGTCGACGAATCGGATTTCGGGCCATCTCTCTGAGGGTGGGCTGGCTCGGTTTCTGAAGCACGCCGATCGACTTCTTACGGAGAATCGAAACCCATGTAGTCGCGACCGCCCCCGGGTGAGCTAATGGCGGGTGCACGGCTCTCCGAGATCCTATCGGTCGAGCACCCGAAACAGGTCTGGTTGATCACGATCGCTCACGGCGTCAACGAGTTTTATAGCGTCGCACTACCGCCCATCCTGCCGCTCATCGTGGCGGATTTCGACATCACCTATGGGCAGGCCGGCGCCCTCATAACCACGTTCTTCGTGATGTATTCGGTTTTCCAACTACCCGCGGGATTCCTCGCCGACCGGATCGGCCAGACCCGTCTACTGGCGGGCGGAATGGTCCTGTTGAGCGGGGGGTTGTTCGTGGTGAGCACCGCGACCGACTTCACGCTGTTACTCGCAGGTCAGGCTCTCGCGGGGATCGGTGGGAGTACCTACCATCCCTCCGGAATGTCGCTCATCAGCGACCTCGAGGTCAGTTCGACCGAGGGGCGGGCCATGGGTATCCATGGCTTGGGCGGCGTCACCGGCATGGCCCTTTCACCCGTTCTGATCGGCGGGCTTGCTGCCGTGTACGATTGGCGGCTCGCCCTCACGGTTGGGGCCACCATAGGCGTGATATACGCGGCGGTGTTTCTCATGTTGTTCTCAACGCCGTCCACCGTGCGGCCCATTGGGAACGACAGAAACGAGTCGGTCGAGGGGGAACCGCTCCGTGAACGCCTGCGGTCGGCCGTGGCCGTCCCGCTCGTCGGGTGGGTGATCGCCTTGTTCGCGATCAACTTCCTCGTCTCCTTCGAGATCGGGTCCGTCCGGACCTTCGCCCCGACCTATCTCATCACTCGCCTCGGTGACTCGCTGTCGGTCTCTTCGGGGATCTATTTCGTCATGCTGACCGGCGCCGGTATCGCGTCAATCGGGGCCGGGAACCTGGCCGATCGCTTCGACCGGACCGCAGCGGGCGCGCTGATCTTCGGCCTCTCCGCCTTGGTCATCGGCGGGACCGTGTTGATACCGGCCAATGCCGGTGCGATGCTCGGGTGGTTCTTCGTGATCGGGATCGTCATCTACTCGGTCTCACCCATGAAGAACGCCCTGACGTCGAGCTACTCCGAGACGGAGTTCAGCGGGAGCCTCTTCGGGCTGATGCTTTCGGCGTCTTCCATCGGCGGCGCCCTCGGGCCCCTCGTCCTCGGGTTCTCGGCCGAACGGTTCGGGTGGACCCTCACCTTCCCGGGGATCGGCGTGGTGAGCCTCCTCGGCGTCGTCGCGTTCCTCGTCCTGCGTCGAAAATGATCCCGATCATTCGGTATCGCCGCCGGTGTCTTCCAGTAAACGCGCCACAAAGAGCACGAGAAAGAACAACAGCCCGAACCCAGCCACCCGGATCAGCCGTGTATCGGCAGTTGACAAGGATTCCGCCGAACTCCCGATTCCGATCGGGCCGAGCAACCATGCCAACGCGCCGACGAAGACGAGCAACGCCACCGCGAGGTGGATGGCCGGCCGGTACTCCTTCCAGCGGACGTACTGATGGGCCAGCAACACCAGCACGCCGACGAGAACGAGGGCGCCGATGGCCACCACGAACCATCGAAGGGCGACCTCGATCGGGCCTGGCGGGGTCGAGGCGGCCGAAACGACCCGTCGCGAGGTCAAGCTCCGGTAGTCGATGCGGGATACACCGGCGACGAACACCGTAACGACCACGAATCCGATGGCCGCGAGGAGGTCCCGGTTTCGCATCCCAACGGTGGTTGGAGCCGGGGGAAATTAACGGTTGACCGGTCGCTCCACGTTTTCGCCGGCTATTCCCCGGTCGATGGCCGACGCACCACGAGGACGGGCCCGACCGACTCGGCGGCGATTCGTTCCGTTTCCTCGCCGAACAGGAACGAGCGGAGCGTCGGGGCCTGCTCGCCCATGACGATCGCATCGTGGTTCGAAACCGCCTCGATCAACGTATCCGTCGGGTCACCATTGGCTGCGAGGTGCGTCCTCACACTGATCCCGGCCGTTTCGAGCGTTTCGGCAGCGTCATCAAGCCGATCTCTCGCGGCCTCCTCGCCCGCCTCGCCGGCGGCGAGGAAAAGCGTGACGCCGATTTCACGATCCCCGATCACCTCCTGGACGAAGTCGAGGACGATGTCGGTTTCGACGAGACCGCCGATCGAGACGAACAGGCGATCGACTTCACCGGTTGCCCCGAGGATGGCGTACGCTGGCGCATCGATTTCGTCGGCCACGCGATTGATCGATTGTTGCCGATCGTGAGTGAACACGAGCCGGTAATCGGCATCCCCGCCGGCTTGGCGGAACTCTTCGGCGACGTCCTCAAGCGCTTCGTTCGCCCGATCCTCGTACTGGAGCCGGGCCTGGTCCGGCGGCGTCTGTTCCGGGAGAACATGATACCCCAGGACCGTAACGTCCATCGTCCCGAGCAGATTCATCAACCCGAGTGGAACCGAATCACCCTCGAGGACGGCCAAGGGGACGAGCACGCGGGTCATGACAGCATCCCTCGCAACTTGACATCCCGAGCATAATAGAGGTACCATCCGGCGGCGCCGACCATGATGACCGCCCCGATTACCTGCGATGCTGGTCGCATGAACCCGATGAGCGCGAAACTCGCAATGGCCCCGAGGATCGGCACCACCGGGTAGCCCGGAGTCCGGAAGGCCGGGTCGTACCACTCGGGTTCGTCCCGGCGGAGCAGCATGAGCGCGACACAGATGAGGCCATAGAGGATGAGGTGCAGGAAGGAGGCGACTTCGGCGAGGACCTCGACCCGACCGGTTGCCACCAACACCAGGATCGGTCCACCCGCCATCCCGAGGGCGACGTGAGGCGTCCCGTATTTTAGGTTGATTCGGCTCGCATACCGAGGGAGCAAGGCATCACGCGAGACCGCGTAGATGGCACGAGACGTGCTAAGGATCGACGCGTTAGCGCTCGACATCGTCGCCAACAAGCCACCAAAGACGATTGCCAGGGCGCCGGCTGGCCCGAGGTAATGCCGACCTACCTCGACCATCGCCGTCTCACCCATGCCCGCCAAGCGGCCGCTTCCGAACGCGCTGGTGGCGACGAAGATGGTGAGAACGTAGAGCACGCCGACGATCAGGACCGACCCGACCATGGCAAGCGGGAGGTTCCTGCCAGGTCGTTTCATCTCGCCGGCGACGGTGGCAACCTGCGCGAACCCGAGATACGAGGTAAACACGAGGGCGGCCGTGGTCATGATCGGCATCACCCCGAAGGGGGCGAACTGTTCGGGCGTGCTCGGGTCACCCACCAATCCGACCGCATCGAGGATTCCAAACACGAGCACGACTGCGAGGATCGATAGCAGGAGTGCTACGACACCGTTCTGTAGCTTCGCCGCGTTCTCGGTCCCCGTAACGTTGAGGAGGGTAAAGCCGGCGCCGAAGACGAGGGCGATCGGGATGACGAGGCCCTCGCCAATAATGATGCCGAGCTCGGCGAGGGTGTCGACCGCATAGAAGCCGAACCCGACGAGGTAGAAGGCGGTTGCGAACACCAACCCGAACCATAGCGAGAGCCCGACGACCGCCCCGGCAAGCGAACCGAGCGCCCGCGAGATGAAGTAATAGCCACCACCGCTCCGTGGCATGGCGGTCGCGAGTGCGGAAGTCGGGAGCGCGACAAGCAGCGCGATCACCCCGCCAATCGCGAACGAGCCTGCGGCGGCGGGACCTGCCTGGCCGGCGGCGAGGCCGGGGAACACGAAGATCCCGGCGCCGATCATCGTGCCGACGCCGATCGCGAG
>CAYOLR010000028.1:14502-19886 GCA_964404815.1 uncultured Halobacteriales archaeon | reverse complement strand
ATGCCCGGCGTGCAGTAGCCACACTGCAGGCCGTGTTCCTCCTGGAAGCCCTCCTGAATGGGGTGGAACTCCCCGCCTTCAGCGAGGCCCTCGACCGTCTCGATGGACGAGCCGTCGGCCTGGACCGCCAACACCGTGCAGGATTTGACCGCGTCGCCGTCGAGGTGGACCGTACAGGCCCCACAGAGGGTGCTCTCACAGCCGATGTTCGTCCCGGTATACCCGAGTTGGTCGCGCAAGGCGTGGACCAAGAGGGTCCGCGGCTCGACCGTGAGTTCGTGCTCCGTCTCGTTGATCGTGAGTGTGATCTCGTGTTCTGTCATGGTAGTTATGAGTTGCTGGAGTCGTCCGTCGAGCGACCGAGGAGCCGGCCGACCAGCCCACGGTCGTCATCGGCCTCGGCGGTGTCGATCTCCGACAGCTGGGTCTCGTGGAGGGCGTCCTGAACGGACGAGAAAAACCGTTTGACCACCCGGTTCGCCACCGGGTTGACGACACGCTGGCCCATCTGCGCCACCTTGCCGAAGACGTCCGCTTCCGTCTCCCACTCGATGGCCACGCCCTCGTCGGCCTCGGACAGTAACATCCAGGAAGTGAATTCGAACGAGCTGTTCTTCGAGGAGCCCTCCCCGTCCGCCGACATCTCGGGGAACTCCCGGTGGTCGATCGTGACCACGGTCTCGAACGTCGGGTTGACCGGCCCAACGCTGAGCTGGATGAGCGCCGCGTAGTGGCCGCCCTCCTCGAAGGCGCGTTCGGCAATGACCTCCGGATCGCCGGACGGTTCGACCTGTCGATCCGCGGTGGTCTCCCGGAGGTCGTCGAAATCCACGGCCGGGTCGTCCACCTCGACGAGGAACTGACAACCCGGCAGGGCCTGTTCGATAAGCACCGGATCGGACAGCGCGAGCCATACCTCTTCGATATCCGTCGCCTCGAGCTCAAATGTCCCACTGAATTCCATGGTGTCACGTCCTGGGAGTTGCAGGTCGCAGGCGATGGTCACTCACGGAGTAATGATAATTCTTTACCCTCGATGCGGTTACTGCCGGTATGTAACCGGTTTGGGTTATGTCTCCGGCGAACGCAACCGGGTCTCGATAACGTCGCCGCCCGTACGGCAGTCGAAGCCGGCTCGCCAACGAATCATTTTTGTGCTCTTTTGGCTTTGTCTGGCGCATACTCTATGGATCGCAATCACTGCTCCCTGAACCATATCGCTGCCCACGGAGGGGGCCGCTGAATGGCCCCGGAAACGCTCGACGCTGGCGAGGTCCCACCGAGCGAGCTCGTCGGTGCCGCGGTACAGCGACGCGAGGATCCCCACCTCATCACTGGCGACGCCGAGTACACCGACGATATCGCCTATCCGGGCGAAACCCACCTGGCCCTCCTCGGCAGCCAGTACGGCCACGCCACCATCGAATCGGTCGACGTCTCGGCCGCGGAGGCGATGGACGGCGTGCTCACAGCAATTACCTGGGCGGACGTCGAGGCCTCCGAGACCCCCGGGTACGTCCGGGTGGACGACCCCGCCGGCTCGGCCGAATCTGATTCCGACACCGGTGCCGAAGCCCCGGAACAGCCGTTGTTGGCCGACGGGAAGGTCACCTACCAGGGCCAGCCGGTCGCCGCCGTCGTCGCCGAGGACCGGTACATCGCTCACGACGCCCTCGACGCCATTGACGTCGAGTACGATCGGCTGGACGCCGTCGTGGATCCTATGGAAGCCATCTCGGGCGACGCCCCGACGATCCACGGGATCGCCCCACAGAACGTCGCCTTTACCTGGGATACCGGCGACGAATCAGCCGCTGAGGCGGCCCTTGAGGCGGCCGATACGGTCGTCGACGTGGAACTCGAGATCAACCGTGTCAGTCCGACGGCAATGGAACCCCGGGTAGCCGTCGCCCGCTACCGCGCGGCGGACGACGAACTCGCCATGGAGATGTCCACCCAGAACCCCCACCAGGTCCAGGCCGACCTCTCGTTCACCCTCGGTATCCCCGACCACCGGATCCGGGTCCGGCCGCCCGACGTTGGCGGCGGGTTCGGGGCCAAGCTCTTCCCGTACACCGGCCACCTCCTGGCTGGGTGGGCGGCGATGCAGCTCGACCGTCCCGTGAAGTGGGTCGCCCCGCGGACCGAGGACTTCCAATCGATGATCCACGCCCGCCATCACCTCATCGAGGCCAGGGCGGCGGTCGACGACGACGGGACCCTTCGGGGGTTCCGCGCCGACACAACCGTTCCGGTGGGCGGCTTCCTCGTGCCAGGCGGGTCGGGCATCCCGACGAACCTGGGGGTGATGGCCAACGGTCAGTACGCCGTCGAGGGGGCGTATGTCAGTACGACCGGGGCGTTCACCAATACCGCCCCCCTGTCGGCCTATCGGGGCGCGGGCCGGCCGGAGGCCACCTACTTCATCGAGCGGCTTGTCGACGCCGTCGCCAGGGAGCTCGGGATGGATCCCGCGGAGTTCCGTCGGCAGAACTTCATCCAACCCGACCAGTTCCCCTACGAGACCGGGCTAGGCCGGACGTACGACTCGGGCGAGTACGACAAGACCCTTTCACTGGCGCTCGAGATGGTCGACTACGACGCCTTCCGGGAGCGGCAGGCCGCCGCCCGCGAGGAGGACCGGTACCTCGGGCTCGGACTGTCGTGTTACGTGGAGGCCTGTGGGGCCGGCCCGGGCATGATGGAGACCGGCGTCGTCCACGTGAAACCGTCGGGTAACGTCATCGTGAAGACGGGCACGGCGGAGATCGGGACCGGCCACCGCACGGCCTACTCGCAGATCGTCGCCAACGAACTGGGCGTCGACTTCGACGACGTCGAGGTCATCGAGGGGGACACGGCCCAAGTCGACGAGGGGCACGGCACGGCCGGCAGCCGGGCGATGGCCGTCGGCGGGAGCGCCCTGGTGAAAAGCACGGAGAAAGTCGTCGACAAGGCCCGCGCGATCGCCGCCTTCGGGCTCGAGGCCGCCCCGGAGGACGTCGAATTCGAGGACGGCGAATTCTTCGTCACCGGCGCCCCATCCCGATCGATGAGCCTCGAGGCGGTCGCTGAGGCCGCCTACGAGGGCGTCGACGGCCTCCCTGACGGGATGGAACCCGGGCTCGAGGCCACTACCTACTTCGACCCACCGGGCTATACGTTCCCTTTCGGGACCCATATCGCGATCGTCGAGATCGATCCGGCCTCGGGCGAACTCGCCTTCGAGCGGTACGTCGCCGTCGACGACGTCGGTACCCAGATCAACCCGAAGGTGATCGAGGGGCAGATCCACGGCGGTATCGCTCAGGGGATCGGCCAGGCGGTCTACGAAGAGGCCGTCTACGACGACAACGGGAACCTGGTGACGGGGTCGCTCCAGGACTACGCGGTCCCGAAGGCCCAGCACCTCCCGGACATCGAGTGGGATACGACGGTAACCGAGAGCCCCCACAATCCGCTCGGCGTCAAGGGCGTGGGCGAGGCCGGTACCATCGCCGCCCCGCCGGCCGTGGTGAACGCCGTCATCGATGCGCTCGAGCCGTTCGGCGTCGAGGCGATCGACATGCCACTGACGCCCGAGAAGGTGTGGCGAACGATCGCCGAGGCGGACTAAGCGCTCCTGAACGGTCCTGAAGGCCGCGAGCAGCGCCAGGACTGGGATTTGAACCCAGAATCCCGTGAGGGAACACGCTCTCCAAGCGTGCGCCTTACCGTTCGGCCATCCTGGCTCGCGGCCGATACTACCCCACTCGGGGAATTAAGGGCTTCCTTTCCCCCGGAGCCGGCGTTCGAGGGCGGCGGTCAGGAGGGTCGCGACCCCGGTGACGACGACCGCGAGACCGGCCTTCGTCGTGATCGGGGCACGGTACCCGCTGATCAGCTCGTAGGCCTGGAGGAGGACGAGAAACGACAGGCCACCGACGACGCCCCAGACGAGGTGCGCCCGGGTGACCATCCTGGCCTACCGTTTGGCGGCGATGGCTTCGATCTCGACAGCCGCGCCCTTCGGGAGGGCATCCACGCCGATGGCGCTCCGGGCCGGCGGGTTGTCCTGGAAGTACTCCGCGTAGGCCTCGTTCATCTCGTCGAACTGGCTGATATCCTCGAGATAGACGTTCACTTTCAGGACGTCCTGCATCGTGAGGCCCTCCTCCTCGACGATGTTCTTGACGTTCTCGAGACACTGCCGGGTCTGGACGTCGATCGGTTCGTCGTCCAGGAACGTCCCGTCCGGGGTGAGAGCGATCTGGCCGGCCGTGAACACCAGATCGCCGTCGGTCGTCGCCTGGCTGTACGCGCCGACGGCTTCGGGGGCCTCGGGCGTGCTGATGATCCGTTTCATGGCTCGGACCTCTCCCACTGTCGACTTAAAGCTACACGACGCGGGCACGGCCGCCGCTGAGGACGTCGACCTCGTAGCCGTTCGCCCGGAGGTGCTCCAGGAGTTCGTCGATGTGGTCCTGGCCGCGGGTCTCCAGCTCGATCTCGACCTCGGCATCGTTCATGCCGATCCCGCGAGAGGTCCGGTCGTGCTGAAAGGCATAGATGTTCGCGCGTTTCTCGGCGATCAGCGTCGAGAGGTGCTGCAGCGCCCCCGGCCGATCGGGGAGGACGGTCCGGATCTTGAGGTAGCGCCCGGTCTCGACCAGCCCCCGGATGAGCACTGTCGTGAGGGTGTTCATGTCGATGTTTCCGCCTGACAGCACCGGGACGATCGTCTCGTCATCGCCGAACTCGAACGCCGAACCGAGCAGCGCCGCCAGGGGGACGGCGCCCGCCCCTTCCAGCAGGAGCTTCGCTCGCTCGAGCGCGTGGGTGACCGCGACCGCGACCTCCGAGTCGGAGACGGTCACCACCTCGTCGACCCGTTCCTGGATGATCTCGAAGGGCTTGTCGCCGAGGCGCCTGGCGGCGAGCCCGTCCGCGATCGTGTCGACGCCCTCGAGCTCCTGGATCGAGCCCGCATCCAATGCCGGAACGGCCTTGGCGGCCCCCGCCGCCTCGACGCCGACAACCCGGATGTCGGGATCGTGGCCCTTGACCGCGGTCGCGATGCCGGAGATGAGCCCCCCGCCGCCGATCGGCACCACGACCGTGTCCACCTCGGGGAGCTCGTCGACGATTTCGAGGCCGATCGTCCCCTGACCCGCGATAACGTAGTCGTCGTCGAAGGCGTGAACGTAAGTGCGGTTCTCGGTCGCCTCGAGCTCGTGGGCCTTCTCGGCGGCCTCGTTGTAATCCACCCCGTGGAGAATGACGTCGGCCCCGTAATGCTCGGTCGCCTTCACCTTCGAGACGGGGGCGTATTCGGGCATGACGATCTTGCTGTCGACCCCACTCCGTGTCGCCGCCAGCGCGACCCCCTGGGCGTGATTGCCCGC
>CAYOLR010000028.1:11586-14492 GCA_964404815.1 uncultured Halobacteriales archaeon | reverse complement strand
GATCCGGTTGGACGCCCCCCGGATCTTGAAGGCGCCGGTCCGCTGGAGGTTCTCGAGCTTGAGGTGGACCTGAGCACCCGTCATCTCCGAGAAGGTATGGGAATAGTCGAGGTCTGTGTGCCGGGCGACGTCGGCAACGCGGTCCTCCGCTGCCAGGACGTCGTCGAGGTCGATCATGCGCCCGGCTTGCCCGGCCGGAGGGCTAATCCTGTCGGTTGCCGGCGATCACTGCCGGCGAACACGGACGTCGTGGTCCTCGAGATAGCCCTCGACGCGGTCGGCGAACGGGCCGGTGCCCGGCCAGTCGGCCGGCGCATCGATCGCGTCGGGATCGCCCACGTAGACCGAGGCCGAGCCGTCAGCGAGCGGCAGCTCGACGCGGACGTACAAACCGCGGTCGACCCCCTCGTACCGGTCGAGTGGTTCGATCCCGGGTGTCTCCAACAGCCGACCCGTCACCGAGCCGCCGGGAGCGAGGGTCGGGTAGTGCCCCTCGACCCGATGGAGCCCCTCGAGGACGGCATCTCCGCACCAGGAATATCGGGCGAGCAAACCCGCCACCAGTTCGTCGTCACGCAGGGTCCCGTACACGAAAACCGTCGTGGTCGGGGAATCGGCCACGGGCAGTCCGTCACCGGCTGTCGAGCGGGACGAACGTCTCGTCGGTCGACCCGACGTACCGGGCCCGGGGTCGGATCAGCCGGTTGTCGGCCTGGTACTCAAGGATGTGGCCGACCCACCCGCCAACGCGGCTCATCGCGAAGATGGGCGTGTACATGTCGACCGGGATGCCGAGTTGGTAATACACCGATCCGGAGTAGAAGTCCACGTTCGGGGCGATGCCGCGATCCACGAGCCCCACCTCGTCGGTAAGGTAGTCCTCGATCGTGCTGGTGTAGTCGTACCACTTGGTTTCGCCGGAGGCTTCCCCCAACTCCTGGGCCTTCTCCTGGAGGAGGACCGCGCGGGGGTCCTTGACGTTGTAGACCCGGTGGCCCCATCCGGGGATCCGACGGTCGTTTTCGATGGCGTTCTCAACCCATTTCCGTGGATCCATGTGGCTCTCGTCGACCTCCATGAGGACCTCCATGACGTCCTGATTGGCGCCGCCGTGGAGCGGCCCGGAGAGGGCACTGATCCCGCCACAAACCGCACTATAGGCGTCGGCGAGGGTGCTCGCGATGACGAGCGAGGTGAACGTGGAGGCGTTGAACCCGTGGTCGGCGTGGAGGGTGAGCGCCATGTCGAACGTATCGATGGCGACCTGGTCGGGCTCGGCGCCGTTGAGCATGTACAGGAAGTTGCCGGCGTGGGAGAGGTCCTCCCGTGGGGCGATGGGCTCCTCCCCCCGGCGTAGTCGATCGTAGGCCGCGAGCACGGTCGGGATCTTCGCCGTCAACCGGCGACCCTTCCGGAGCGTCGCCTCGAGATCCTCGGGATCGGCATCGGCCTCCGGTTCGTACGCCGAGAGCATCGAGACCAGCGTCCGGAGGGAGGCCATCGGCGCCTCGTCGGCGGCCGCGAGGGTACGAGCCACCTCTAGGAGCCCGTCGTCGACGGCCCGTTCGGCGGCCATCCGGTCGGAGAAGGTATCGAGTGTGTCAGCCGCCGGGAGCTCCCCGTGCCAGAGCAAATACACCACCTCCTCGTAACTGGCGTCCCGGGCGAGATCCTCGATGTCATAACCGCGATAAATGAGCTTTCCCGCATCGCCGTCGATGTAGCTCATCGACGACTCGGCAACGAGAATCCCTTCGAGCCCTTTGTGGATCTCCTCGGTCATCGCCCAGTCTTCGAAAGCATCTCGGAAAAGCATTATCGTTCCCGGAGCAGGCCTGCGAATCCCGTGGATTCACCGAGAACCGTGTTCCCGGCTGAACTGACCCGGCGGCCGGGTAACCCTTTTGCACCGTCCAATCCAACCCCGACCGATGGCTGCCGACGAAGTCGAGTACGAACCGGTGAGCGTCAAAACGGTGCTCGCCGAGATGAAGGACACGGCGGAGCTCCTCATCGACCTGGCCTACTCCGCCGTGCTTCACGGGAGCGAGGAACTCGCCTTGGAGGTCCTCGAACTCGAGGAGGAAATGGACATCCTCCAAGTCCGTGCCAGGATGAGCCTCCTGCTCGCCGCCAGAAACCCGGAGGACGCCGAAGCCCTCGCTCCGGTCCTCGGCGTCGTCGGCGCCGCCGAGAAGATCTCCGACGCCGCGGGCGATATCGCCAAAGTCGTCCTCGATGAGATCGGTCTCCCCGACGAGCTCCGTGGAGCCCTCCCGGAAGCGGTCGAGACCGTCGCACGGGCGACCGTCGCGGACGGATCCCACCTCGCCAACCGCACGCTGGGCGAGATCAACCTGGAGACGGAGACAGGTGTCAGGGTGATCGCGATCCGCCGAGCGGGCGATTGGCTCCACAACCCGGATCGTGATACCCGAATCCAACCCGGTGACATCGTCCTTCTCAGAGGTCCCGAGGAGGGCATTGCCGAGGTTTACCAGGCCGTCGCTGGAGATGCGTATGTGGTCCCGGACGTCGGCGAACCGGCCATCGTGGACCTCGAACGGGCGGTGGACTCCATCGTCCACATGAAGAACATGAGCGAACTGGCGGTCGATCTGGCCTATGGGGCCGTCCTGTTCGACTCGGAGGGGGTAGCCGAGGAAGTGTTCGAGCTCGAGGCCGAGGTCGACGCGCTCCAGTCGCGGTTCGAGGCCTGGACGCTTCAAGCGGCCGGCCGCATCGAGGACCCGGTGAGCCTCAGGGGACTGGTCCATCTCGCGGTCGCGACGGAGGTGATCTCCGATGCCGCGCTCGAGATCAGCGAGGGCGTCCTCAGAGGGCTAGCGGCCCATCCGGTCGTCGCCGAGGCCGTCGAGGAATCGGACGAGGTGATCGTCCGGCTG
>CAYOLR010000028.1:0-11576 GCA_964404815.1 uncultured Halobacteriales archaeon | reverse complement strand
CCGGCTGGTGGTGGCGCCGGGGAGCGACATGGCCGACGTGACACTGGGCGAACGCGAACTCGAGACGGAAACCGGGACACGCGTGATCGCGATCCGCCGGGCGGGCGAACACGACGAATGGATCGTCCAGCCCAACGCCCGCACGACGGTCAGGGCCGGCGACGTCCTAATCGCCAAAGGAACCCGCACCGGTGCAGAACGGCTCGAACAGCTCTGCGGCGGCTAAGCGGATTCCCGGGCCAGACGGATGGCCGCCCGGACCACGAGTACCGTCGTGATCAGTACGCCGAGTGCGACCGCCAGGACGATCGCCAACAGGAAGAACAGGAAGGGTGACCCGCGGGTGTCGCGGACCGGACCGAGGAGCTCGAGGACCCGATAGAGATAGACACCGATGGCCACGACCGCCCCGATAGAGAACCCGACCTTGGCGTGTCGGGAGACGTCGAGCGCCCTGATCAGCGCGGCGGTCGCGGGACGGCCTCGATCGGACACACCGGGGGTTGCGGCCGTGGTTCCAAAGCCCCGTCGGTCGCCGAGCCACCGCCCGCATTCAATAGGCCTAAGAGAGTGCCTCGTTTGGTTCCGGGCATGACGACCGTCGGTTCCGCAAGCGCCGACCCCGGGGAGCGTTCGACGGGGGGGCTTGCGGTGGGGGAGGCCCGTGACGGGTCGGCCGTCGGGCTACCCGTCGCCGTCATCAACGGTGCGGAACCGGGCGAAACGCTATACCTCCAGGCGGCCAGCGACGGGGACGAGCTCAACGGCGTGGGCGTGCTCCAGCAGTTCATCCCCTCGGTCGACCCGGAGGCCCTGCGGGGCACGATCATCGCGGTCGGGATCGTGAACTACTTCGGGTTCCAACAGGCCGTCCACCGGAACCCCATCGACGACACGAAGCTCAACCGCGTCTACCCCGGCGACGAGGACGGGACATCGTCCGAGCGGATCGCGAACGCGACGTTCCAGGTGGCCAAACGGGCCGATCTCATCCTCGATCTCCATCAGGGATCGACCAGCCGGATGCTCAACGAGACGCGGATCCGGTGTGGGCGCCACCACCGCCTCCACGACGACTGTCTCGAACTCGCCAAGACGTTCGGGTGTGGGTACGTGCTCGATCAGAAGGGACCGGACGGCCAACTCGCCAGGGTGGCCGCCGACGAAGGGATCCCGACGATCGATCCCGAACTCGGGGGCGCCGTCGGGTGGGACCAGGAGAGCATCGAGTACGGCGTCCGCGGGATCGAGAACGTCCTCGGGTATTACGGCTTCCTCGATCACGACGTGGAACGGTCACCCCAGACCCGCGCCACCGGGTTCGAACGATATAACGCCCCGGCCGGCGGTCTCGTCTCCTTTTCGGTCGGATTGGGTGACCGCGTTACCCGTGGCGACGTCATCTTCGAGGTTACCGACGTGTTCGGCGAGGTCAAGGCGTCCGTCGCCGCCGAATCCGGCGGGATATTCTGGCGGTCGCGTCGGTACCCCCACGTCGCCTCGGGGGAATACGTCTGCTCGATCGGGACGGACATCGACGAGTACTGATGCTGGTCTGTTCGGCGTGCGACCGGACCTATCCGGAAGGCCCGGAGGAGCCCTGGCGCTGCCGCTGTGGCGGCCCGCTCGATTTCGACGATCAACCCCTCCCGGCGGGCGACCCGCCGGCCTTCGAATCGCTCGATACCCGGGCCGGCCTCTGGGCGTTCGATGGATTCCTCCGTGGGCAGCCGACCGTCACCCTGGGGGAGGGCTTAACCCCGCTGGTCCATGCCCCCGGATGGAACGCCCAGTTCAAACTGGAGTACGTTTTCCCGTCGGGGAGTTTCAAGGACCGGGGCGCGACGACGCTCCTCTCGCGGGTTGTCGACCTGGAAGTCGACAAGGTGATAGAGGACTCGTCGGGGAACGCCGGTGCCGCGATCGCGCTTTACGCCGCACGCGGGGGCGTCGATGCCGAGATTTACGTGCCGGCATCGGTCAAGGAGTCGAAGCGGCGGGCCATCGAACGGACCGGCGCCAGTATCGTGCAGATCGACGGTGACCGGGACGCGGTGACGCGAGCCTGCATCGACCGCATCGAGGCCGGCGGGGCCTACTACGCCAGCCACGCCTGGAACCCGGCCTTCTTCGACGGGACGATGACGTTCGCCCTCGAGGTCTGTGCCCAACGCGACTGGGTGCCACCCGAGGCGGTCGTCGCGCCGCTCGGCCACGGCACGCTGGTTCTCGGTGCCTACCGCGGGTTCGCCGCCCTTCGCGAGGCTGGATGGATCGACCGGCTTCCACGATTGCTCTGCGCACAGGCCGCCGGAACGGCCCCGATCGCCGACCGGTTGCATGCGACGGACGAAGGGCGGAACAACGTCGCAGACGGCATTCAGATCGCCGACCCCGTGCGGTGGGAGGCCGTGCTATCGGCCATTCGGGCGACTGACGGGGATGCGATCGCCATCGGCGGGGACGCCACCGAGCGGGCCCTCGATGGGCTCCACCGGGCCGGCTTCTACGTCGAGCCCACGAGCGCCGTCGCCGCGGCCGCCCTCGAGGAATACCGGACACGCGGCGTGCTCTCGCCCGATGATGACGTCGTGGTCCCACTTACGGGGAGCGGCCTGAAAACATGAGTAGGCCGCAGCCGTCCGTTATTTCATCTCGGCCTGCGTAAATGTACCCACGATGTCGACCAGCGACGGAAAGACGACGTTCGAACAGTATTCCGAGCTCGAACCCTCACGGCCGACCCTGATCGAGGGGCTGCCCGGTCACGGCCTGGTCGCGTCGATCGCCGTCGATCAGATCCAGAAACAGCTCGGCCTCGAGCACTACGGGAGCATCTGGTCGGACGACTTCCCGCCGGTCGTCACCTTTCAGGACGGCCTTGTCAGGGACCTCGTCAGGGTCTACGCCGGCGCCGATCCGGACGTCATGACCCTCCAGAGCGACCTCGCCCTTCCGCCGACCGCCTTCAATACTCTCGCTTCCTGTGTGTTGAACGAGCTCGCCCCGAAGTTCGACCGGGCGATCTTCCTGGCCGGTGCGCCCGCGGAATCCGAGGAGGACGTCGGGAACGTGACGGCCGTCGCGACGACGGAGGCCGTCCGGGAGGATATCCGATCGGCGGGGGTCGAACTCGCCGAGGAACCCGGCCTCGTCGGAGGGATTACCGGCGCCCTCGTCAAGGAGTGCTACCACGCCGACGTGCCCGTGGGCGTGCTCATCGTCCGGGCTCACCCGTTCCTCCCCGACCCCGGCGCCGCCCAGGACCTGATCGAGACCGCTCTCGAGCCGCTCGTTGATTTCGATATCGACACGACCGAGCTCCGCGAGCAGGCGGACGAAATCCAACAACAAATGGCACAGATCGCCCAGCAGTACCAGCAGATGGCCCAGGAGGGCCAGCCGGAACAACAGCAGCCTGCCCCCGGGATGTACCAGTAACCGGCCGGGTTATCGCTCGGGGTGGACCGGCGCGTCGAAACCACCGCGGACGAGGGGTTTGGCGATATGTCGCCGGGCACACGGCGGGACCTCGTACCATCCGACGTCGAGGTCGCGGTCGATCGGTCGGTCGACCTTTCCGGGTGCCGTCGTTCCGCACTTGCGACAGCGGTACCCCTGGTCAGCCCCCGCACTCTCCATCGACCGCCCGCAACCCGGGCAGGTCGGATTCACCGGCTCGGTCGTGACGAGCGACCTGACCGCAAACTTCTCCAGCTTGAGCGTCCCGTCGGTCACTTCACCGCAGACCGTGACCCGATCGCCCCGCCGAAGGGCACGGACCCGATCCCGGAAGCGTTTCGTGGGCTCAAAGGCCGCACAGGACACGCGGTTCGAGCCGTTCACGACCGGGACGAACACGTGACCACCGGTCCGCGTGTCGGGTACGGCGGCGATCCGGCCGGTGGCACGGTAGGACCGGCCCTCCTCGAGATGGCCGATCTCCCCCGACTGGAGGTGGGCGTCGGTTCCCTGGTTCGTGAGGAAGAGTTGATTCATCGATACCGGTTCGCTCTCGATGTCGGCCGCCACCGTTCGGACGGCCTCGATGTCGTCGCCACGGATACCGTACAGGACCGGCCCGGGGGTGTGCGGGACGCACACGGCCTCGCCCTCGCCGTGATCGACGGTATCCCAGGCGGCCGGGTAGGCGCGATCGGCCGCCGCGAAGACGGTGTCGAAATCCACCGTCCGTCGCGTCCCCCATCGGTCGGGTTCACGATAGGCGATGTGCTCGACGGTCCAGTCATCGAAGGCGCGCCACGCACCGACCGCTGCGAGGGCGCCGATCCGACCCCGACCGCCCCCCCATCCCGCTTCGCGGAAGCCCGCCGCATCGACGTGGACAAGGGTGTCCTCGAGGGCGTGGAAGTCAACGACGGCATTCCGGGCGAACGCGGCGATCTCGTCGGGAACGGTCCCGGGGTCGCCCGGCGCGACGACGAGGCCCGGCTGGGTGTCCCGGTCGGCGGTTTCCGCGATCGCATCGATCTGGTCGCTGGCCATCCGGTAGGCAATCTCGGGATCGAGGTCGGTATGCACGGCGAGGGCCGCGTTTCCCCTAGTCTTGTGGGGAACGGCCGGGTTGAGCCGGACGAGGAGAACGCGCTCGACGCTCGCCCGGTCCCTGATGAGCCCGGCGAGGCGGGCGGCCAGATACGTCGTACACATCCCCCGTTCGCGGGAATCGGTATCGTCGACCCCGATCACCGTCATCGATTACGGGTTTGAGGGCGGCGCAGTAACGCCTTTCGACCAACGGAATCGCCGGAATGCTCGCTTGTGAGGGCATAACACATTTAAAGGTTGAAGCGCCTAGACTCTGCCTGACAGACAATGTCCCGTTCCGCCCTGGTCGGTAACGTGACCGCCATGTTGGAGGACTCTGGCTTCACGGTGAGCGACCGGTGTGCGATCCGCCCCAAGAGCTTCGATGTGGCCGCTCGCCGGGGGAACGACCTCATCCTCCTGAAGATCCTCGGCAACATCGACGCCTTCGACGGGCCCACGGGACTGGAAATGCGGCGACTCGGGGAGTATCTCGAAGCGACACCCCTCGTGATCGGGCTCCGAACCCGCGACAAAGAGCTCGAGCCGGGTGTGATGTACCTCCGCCACGGTGTCCCGGTGCTAAGCCCGGATACGGCCTATAACCTCTTCGTCGAGGGTGTCGAGCCGCTGATCTACGCGGCGCCGGGGGGCCTATACGTCAACATCGATGGCGACATCCTCGCTGACAGGCGCGAATCGCGTGGATGGAGCCTTGGTCGGCTCGCCAACGAACTCGGCGTCTCTCGTCGGACCGTGTCGAAATACGAAGACGGCATGGACGCGAGCATCGATATCGCGATGAAGTTGGAGGAGCTGTTCGGCGGCGAGCTGACCAATCCCCTGGACGTCTTCGATGGGGCCGATACCGTTCAGGAATCGACGGACGTCAAGGACCCCGATTCGGCCGAGGAACCGGAAGCAGACGAGATGGTCGAGCTGCTCACCCGGGTCGGGTTCATCGTCCACCCGACGCTACGAGCCCCGTTCAAGACCGTCAGCGAGGACGGGCAGGATCACGACCGGGTGATGATCACCGGCCACTCCAGGTTCAACAAGACGGCCGAAAAACGTGCCCGGATCATGGCCTCGATCGGCCGGGTCGCGAAAACCCGGTCGGTTTACTTCGTCGACTCAGCCAAGCGGGAAACCGTCGAGGGGACCGCGATCATCGAGCGTGAAGAGGCCGAGGATGTCGAGGACGCCGAGGAACTCGACGACCTCATCAAAGGCCGCGTCTGACGGTCGGAATCGTCACCGGCAATCCGGTGTTCACTGACCACTCGAGAAGCAGCAGTCGCTCAGGCTTCCGTGACCGCTTCGCCGTACGTTTCCTCGAGGAACCGGACGATGTCGTCGCTTTCGGGCATCCCGTCGATCCCGTGATCGGTGTCGATGAGCACGGGGACGCCGGTCTGACCGCTGATCTCCTGGACCTCCGTCCGCTCGGGGTGGGCGCTGGGGACTTTATGGGAGACGTAGTCGAGGTCAAGCTCGTCGAGCTTCCGTTTGACTTTCGCACAATAGGGACAGCCGGGGAGTTCGTACAGTTCGATCGTCATGACCCCGATTGGCCTTCAGGCTAAAAGAGGGTAATGGTCAGGGTACGTATCGCCGGAGACCGGCGACGAGGCGCCGTCGTTCGATAATGGCCTCGGCGATCACCCAGGCCAGCACCAATAGACCGGCGAGGACGATCCCCGCGAAGTCCCAGCCCGTCATCCAAACCGGATAGATCCACGGCGTGATGTGGGCCCACCGGGTAGCCACCCACTGCACCTGGTCGGCGACCGGCGTGCCAGCAAACGTCGTCGTGAGAACCCCGGCGAAGGAGGTCCGACCGCCGGTACCCGGGACCAGCCCGGCACTCCCCGAGAGTGTATAATTGCCGCTGGCCTCCTGCTGGGCGATGGTCGGCCCGCCGGGCTCATCCCCGAGGGGAATGCGCTCGACGTCGTACGGCCCCCACGGCGTATAGACCTCCCAGACGATCCGTCCCTCGGGCGTGACCTCCATGACGCGATGGTTGAGCGAATCGACGACGAGCGTGTTCCCGTCCGGGAGCCGATCGGCGTCACGTGGCCACGACATCCCGCCGGTGAGCGTCCAAGTCCGTTCCCACCCGCCAGCACGAAGGGCGTATTCGACGATCCGATTGGTCTCGCTGTCAGCCACGAGCACGGTCGGTCGGCCGTCCGTCCCTTCGAGGTACTGCGGGTTGTGCTGTTCGTAAAGGACGTCGTGTCGGTCGTCCCGGCCGAGCCGTCGGGTGATCTCGTCGGACTCGCTGTCGACGACGATCACCTGGTCGAAGTTCCTGACCGAGGCGAGATATTTCCCGGGAGCGATCCGGTCGACGTCGTTGACGTGGGTCCAGTCGTCGGTGTACCGGCCGCCACCGTTTTTCGGGTAATGGTCACGGAACAGCCATTCCCACTCGACGGTGTCCGTCGTCATGTTGTAGACGAGGAGCCGGTCGTCGTTCAGGCCGGTCGTGGCGTTGTAGTTACGCATATTCGCCACGAGGAGCCGGTTGCCCGGGAGGTAATCGAGGTCGTGGGTGTCGCGGTACGGCAGTCGTTCGATCCAGACCTCCTCGCGGGTATCGGGATCCAGGGAGACTACGATAGTCCCCTCGGGGTTGACCGCCGTCACCAGGAGATTGCCACTGGGTAGCGGATCGACGTCATAGAACCAACTGGCGCCGATGTTGCTTCCATTATACACCCACCGCAGCTCCCCGCGTGGCCCGAACGCGACCAGACGGGCCGGTTTCTTGATCGCCCCCCGATCTTCGTGTTTGAACCCCTGTACGGAAACGACCGTCACGCCATCGGCAGGTTGAGTGACGGTCCCGCGCCTGATCTCGGTGGCCTCACCGTCATACGTGGCCGCCGAGACCATAGACGGGGTGACGAGGAGGAGGACCACCACGACGACGGCGGCACGAAGCCGCCCCCGTCTCGACGCGGGTAGGACCAGACGCATCTGTCGGGTCTGGAGGGCTTGACGATTGAGTATCTTCCCATCGACCGCGGCGTTTATTGGACGGGGGCTCACCTCACGGGTTGATGGCCGACCAGGCGCTGATCGCTGCGCTACGGGCTGCCGACGCGGTGCGCTTCGGCGAGTTCGAGCTGGCCCACGGCGGGACGAGCGACTACTACGTCGACAAGTACCTATTCGAGACCGACCCCGAGTCGCTCCGGCTCATCGCCCGGGCCTTCGCCGACCGGGTCGGCGACACCAAGCTCGCAGGGGTCGCCCTGGGCGCGGTTCCGCTCGTCGCAGTCACGAGCGTCGAAAGCGGCAATCCGTATGTGATCGTCCGAAAGGCGAAGAAGGAGTACGGCACCGGGAACCGGATCGAGGGCCGGCTCGACGCGGGCGAACCCGTGATCGTCCTCGAGGACATCGCCACCACCGGTCGGAGCGCCCTCGATGCGGTCGAAGCCCTGCGATCGGCCGGGGCGATGGTCGACCGGGTGCTTGTCGTGGTCGATCGGGAGGAGGGCGCCAGGGACCTCCTCGAATCCAACGGGGTGACATTCGAGTCCCTGGTCACCGCGACCGAGCTCCTGGCTGATCGAGAGAACTGACCACGCAAACCCGACAGATCGCCGAGTATCAACCTTTATTTGCGGATCCAAGAGTACCCCCGAACGTAGTTTATGGCACTGACTGACACGCTGGCCGACTACTTCGGGTTGGAAGCCCACGACACGGACGTCAGGACGGAGGTGCTGGCAGGACTCACCACCTTTCTGACCATGTCCTACATCGTGGTCGTCAACCCGGCGGTGATGACCATGTTCCCGGGGGATAACGGCAAGCCGGGCGTGGCCATACAGGGGTATTCGCCGGGTGAGGTACAGCAGATGCTCGCCGTCGTGACCATCCTGTCGGCGGCGGTCGCCATCTTCGTGATGGCGTTCTACGCGAACCGACCGTTCGGGCTGGCGCCGGGGCTTGGCCTGAACGCCTTCTTTGCGTTCACCGTCATCGGGGCGATGGGCATCCCGTGGCAGACGGCGCTCGCCGCAGTCGTGGTCGAGGGGATCATCTTCATCATCCTGACGCTTGCCGGCGCCAGGGAATACATCATCAACCTGTTCCCGACACCGGTCAAGTTCGCCGTCGGGACGGGGATCGGGGCGTTCCTGGCGCTCATCGGCCTCCAGGAGATGAACGTTGTCGTGGGTGGCCCCACGCTCGTGACGCTGGGTGGCGTGGCGAGCGATCCCGTGGCTATCCTGTCGGTGATCGGGCTCTTCGTGACACTTGCCCTCCACGCCCGAGGGGTTCGGGGGTCGATCATCATCGGGATCCTGCTCACGTCCGCCGCGGGCTGGCTCGCGACGATGATGGGGGTCGTCGATCCTGGCGTCCTGGCCCCTGAGTCGATGCCGGGGGCCCAGTACGACATCACGCCGCTGGTCGGCGCGTTCATCAGCGGCTTCGCCAACGTCGAGGCGTTCACGTTCGCGCTGGTGGTCTTCACGTTCTTCTTCGTCGACTTCTTCGATACCGCGGGGACGTTGACCGGCGTCTCGCAGATCGCCGGCTTCCTCGACGAGGACGGCAACCTCCCCGAGATGGACAAGCCGCTGATGGCCGACGCCGTGGGTACCACGATCGGCGGTATGCTCGGGACCTCGACGGTGACGACCTATATCGAGAGCGCGACCGGCATCGAGGAGGGCGGCCGGACCGGGATGACCGCCATGGTCGTCGGCCTCCTGTTCCTGCTGAGCCTGGTCGTCGTGCCGATCGCCACGGCCATCCCGCTTTACGCTTCACATATCGCCCTCGTCGTCGTGGCGCTGATCATGATGCAGAACGTCACCGAGGTCGACTGGGGCGACATCACCCACGCCGTCCCGGCGGGCATGACCATCCTCGTGATGCCGTTCACGTTCTCGATCGCCTACGGGATCGCTGCCGGCATCATTTCCTACCCGATCGTCAAGGGGGCGACCGGCGAGTGGTCGGACATTCGCCTAGGCCAGTGGGGGCTCGCGCTCGCGTTCGTGATCTACTTCGTGGTCCGGACCGGCGGCTTCCTGTAGTTACCACGGCTCGTTTTTCAGCCCGAGGAGGTAACCGATGACATTCGTGCCGACGTGTAATGCGGGCGTCAACACGAGGACGACCACGATGACGGGCAGGGTGAACGTTGCGAGGAACCAGCCGGGGGCGGCGAGGATGGTGAGGCCCAGCGCACCGACGACGAAATCGAATTGATCGAGGCCGGGGGCCGGTGCACCGCGGTCCCGCCCCGTCCGCCGTTTGAGGAAGGACCCGGCGATGTCGCCGAGCATGGCCCCCGCCGGCAGCCCGATGACTGCGGCGACGGGAAAGGTCGGCAGCGCGAACCTCAGGACACTGCCGACGGGGTCGACGGCGGTGTTGAGCGCCACCCCCAGGATCGCCCCGGCGGTGATGCCGGCCACGGTCCCCCGCCAGGTCTTCCCGTCACCAAGCAGCCGCTTGCCGCCGTAGGTCCGTCCGCCGTCGATGGGGGCACCCCCGCCGGCGATCACGGCCGCGTTATTCGGCACGTACGCGGGTAGCATCGACCACACGGCCGTAGCGATGACCGCGACGGGATCCATGGCGGAAACCTCCCTGGGGCGAGGTTTTACGCGTGCCGGTTCACTCGCCCTCGAACGAGACCAACACGTCTGTCATCGTCGTCGCGAGTTCGTCGAGGATATCGACCGATGGCCGGTCGAGGGTGACGAACGCCCCTTCGGACTCGGTCTCCACGCGAAGGAGGTAGCCGTTCTCGAAGGCCTGGAGGGTATACTCGTGTTTTCCCAGCTCGGTGCCCTGATACGCGTCCTCCGTGATCCACGACTCCCGCCACTCGAACCCGATGAAGCTGGCCAGGTCGGCCCCCCGCTCAAGGTCGTCCCGGAGGAACAACTGGTCGAAATCGTCGTGGGTGAAATAGGTGACCGACCGGAGGCGGTCCCCCGCGATGTCCTGGCACATCCGTACGAGCCGATCGGACGCGGCCTCGGGGAGCAGCGTTGTCGCCATGTCGGCCGTACGCTCAGGCCGGTCATAAGTCCGGTGATACCCCCGGCAGCGGCCGATAGGCGGGGCGGTTGCGGGGAACTCATAAACCTGCCCGCCGGAGGATAGCGCGAAATGGCGTCCTGGAAGCGCGACGCGGCCAGCGGCCTCGTCGTCCTCCTTCCCGTCCTCGTCACGCTCTATGTAGTGGCATGGCTCTACAACGCCATCTCCAGCGTGCCGTTCCTCCAGAAGATCATCCGGCCGACGCTCTTCGATAACAACGTCGCCCTCGCCGAGTTCGTTCGGGTGATCCTGACGCTTCTCATCTTCGGCGCGCTCGTCCTCTCGATCGGTTACCTGATGCGGACGGCGTTGGGGCGGATCCTCGAGGAACGGCTGGATCACGTCATCAACCGGGTCCCGGGGCTTCGGGTGATCTATAACGCCTCGAAGATGGCGATCGAGACCGCCCTCTCCGGCGGGACGGACCTCCAGACCCCGGTGAAAATCGAGATGTGGGACGGCCTGCGGATGACCGCCTTCAAGACAGGAAAGCGCACCGCCGATGGGCGCGAAGTGATCTTCCTCCCGACAGCACCGAACATCACGACGGGTTTCGTAATGGAGGTCGAACCGGCCGATATCATCGAGACCGATGAAAAGGTCGAGGACGCCCTCACTCGGATCCTCAGTGCGGGCTTCGGCGAAGGAAACCGCGAGGTCCCGATCGACGTCATCGAGGCCGCTGACGGCGGCCAAGACGAGGACTGATCAGCTGGTCGCCTTATCGATTGCCTGCTCGAGGTCGGCGATGATGTCCTCGACGGACTCGAGCCCGACCGACAGGCGGACCATATCGGGCGTCGTCCCGCTCGCCTCCTGTTCCTCCTCGGTCAGGATTTCCGGTATCTTCCGCTTTCCCATGATTTTACCCCCTTTTAAGTTTATGTACGCATAAGGTATCAAATACGTACTAATTCACGGCTAAAAAGAGGATAACAGGG
>CAYOLR010000027.1:0-21049 GCA_964404815.1 uncultured Halobacteriales archaeon | reverse complement strand
GGCTGTACATGTTCCACGCCCACCAGTCGGAGTTCGCCGAACTGGGCTGGATGAGTTTCTTCGAGGTGGACGAATGAGTGACGATCCCAGTCCGGAGGCGAACGGTGGAACCGCAACCGGACGACCGACAGGTCGACCGTTCGGCCTCCCTCGGTGGATTGCAGCAGTGCTACCGGTTGTTCTCCTGGCTATAATCCTCGGGATATTCCTGTTCTCCACCCCGTTTGCCGGGGTGCAGAGTGGGGCGCCCCTACCGGATCTCACCGTGACACATGCCACGCTGCCGAACGACGATACGGTCGTCCTTCACGTGGTCAATAACGGTCCCGAATCCGTCACCGTCTCGCAAATCCTCGTCAACGAGGCGTACTGGAACTTCGAGGTTCGCGGTGCCGGCGGTGACCGGACGATCGCTCCGATGGGGAGCGCGCAGATCGTCCTTCCGTACCACTGGGAACCGGGATGGGATCTCGAGGCCGCAATCGTCATCGCGGACGGTACCACGTTCCATCATACAATCGTCGCCCCGAGCCAGACCCCAGGGCTAAGCCTCGATCTCCTGGGAACGTTGGCACTGATTGGGATATTTGTCGGTGTGATCCCGGTCGCCCTCGGCATGCTTTGGTTCCCATATATCCGCTCGCTGAGCGATCGGTGGCTTCACGCCGTTCTGCTGTTCGCCGCGGGCGTCCTGGCCTTCCTGGCGGTCGATGCAGGTTTCGAGGCATTCGAACTCGCCGAGCGCGTCCCCGGTGCGTTCGAGGGAACTGCCCTCGTGGTGTTGGGTATCCTCGGGGCGTTGTTGCTTGTCCAGTCCGTCAGTTCTTGGCGAGAGGGGCGGGCCGAGGCGGGCGATATTCGGGCCAGCAGGGGTTTGTGGGTCGCCTATCTCGTCGCGCTTGGCATCGGCTTGCACAACCTCGCGGAAGGGTTAGCGATCGGCAGCTCGTTCGCGCTTGGCCGCGTCTCGCTCGGGGCCTTTCTCGTGGTGGGCTTCATGATTCATAACGTCACCGAGGGGCCGGCCGTCGTCGCACCCATCGCTCAAGGGGAGCGTCCCCATTTCAAACACTTCGCCGCCCTTGGCGTCCTGGCGGGCGCCCCGGTCATCCTGGGTGGGTGGATCGGGAGTCTAGCCTACTCTCCGACCATCGGCGCGGTTTTCCTCGCGATCGGCGTAGGGGCGATCCTCCAGGTGGATTGGGAGATCGTCGGTATAGTCAGACGCGGGGGTGGTCGGGCTGCCAGCGCAACTAATTTGCTAGCGCTCCTCATCGGCTTTCTAATTATGTATATAACCGACCTCTTCGTCGCACTGTAACCAGTCGCACCGATGGTGAGACGATTCGGCCGACGAACGTTCATTCGAGGGATCGGCCTCTCAACGATCGGCGTGGGCCTCGCGGGCTGCCTTGGAGACAGCCAGTCCGCACCACGTCGAGTAGGGATGACTGACGAACTGGGATTTGATCCAGTCGAGCTATCTATTGATGTCGGAACTACAGTTAGATGGCGGAATACCAGCGATATCGGGCATACTGTGACGGCCTACGCCGACCAAATCCCGGATTCGGCCGACTATTTCGCCTCCGGTGGGTTCGATACCGAATCGGCAGCCCGGGAACACATGAGCGAGGGACTATTGGCCGTCGGTGAGACCTTCAGCCATACCTTTACCGTTGCTGGGACATACGAGTACTACTGCATCCCACATGAGGCGGCGGGGATGACCGGAACGGTCCATGTCGGGTGATTTTCTCGACTCGGAACGTTTATCGGCACGCTCTCCGGCTCCTCAATCAGTTGGCCGGTCGCTGACTCGCTCGGCGAACCCGACCGGCCCGCTGACGGCTATGCCACGACACGGAGTCCGGCTCAACGCTGACTGGATGGTCCAGGCCGACGATCGAATACTGGAATTTCTCTCCCAGTACGGGGCGGCCACTCCGGAGGAGATCCACTCGGGGCTCCGGACGCTCGGTCGCGACGTCGGGATCTCCCCGGCGGTGGCGATCACCCGCTGTCGGCTCCTCGATTCGTACCGTCTCGTCGATTACGAAGGTGACCACACCTTCTCTCTGTCTGACATCGGAGAGGCCTATCTCAACGGGACGCTCGACTGTGCGAGCCTCGAACAGTGGTACGAGTACGACCTGGAAGCCGACCTCGGTCGTTCCCGTCCGGCCTCGGAGGCGAGGGAGTAGACGACTACTCGGTCTCGAGTTCGTCCACCACGGAATCGACGTCGAGGTCCTGCTCGTCGGCGAGCGCTTCGAGGAGCGCCCGATTGGCCGCCAGGTCCTCCTCGATCACGGAGACGCGCTCGTTGGTGTCTTCGACGGTCTCCTGTAATTTCTGAAGCTGCTCCCGGAGGTCGTTCATCCGCTCGTAGAGCTCCTCGGCGAGATCGACCATCTTCTGCAGCTTCTTCCCCGCGTTTCCGAGCATGGGCGGAGAATGGGTGACCGGCGGTTTGTGCGTTCCGCCTTATTTATGGCCCATCCAGGGGAACTCGGTCCATGGAGTTGGAGCGGGCTGCGGCGATCGGCGGGATCGTCGCCGCCGGGGTGGTCCTCCTCGTTGGCTTCGTCCCCTATCTCTTCGGGAGCCCTGCCGCCGTGAGCGCCTACTACACCGGTGCGCCGGTCGGCCCACCCATGGTCGCGTTGTTCGCGATCGTGCAGGCGGTGGTCCTCCTCGCCGGGCTCCGCCGTCGATCCGATCCGGCGACGGTGGCCGGAATCGCGGTGGTGGTCGGTGGGTTCGCGACCCTGATCGCCTGGTGGTGGGCGCTGTCGATCGAACCGGCCCTCGCCGGGGGGATCACCCAATCCGAAACCTTCCGTGACCACCGGTGGGCGTTCGCGACCGCGGCGAGCTTACTGCTCCTCGCGGCGGCGGGCTATGGAAAGGCCGTCCTCAGGTGATTCAGTCGAAAGGCCCTTATGAAACAGCCGGGTAGATTTCCTGCGGACTAGGCCGGGCGGTTAGGCCCCGCTCCACGCCCGCTCTACGGTCTTCAGCGGGGGCCGAACCTCGGGGGCGTCCGGTCAGCCCGACGCGGGCCCCGGAAACCGACGGCGAAGCCTCGTCCGCCGGGGATGGCGGTCCACGGTGTGCGTCCGAAGGGACGTTCCATCGTGGTTAATCGGTGCGACCGGGTCAGGCACGGAAGTGAGCAGCCCAGCACCGAACACCCATCGCTCGACGGGTCGCGGGGTGGAGGAGGTGACCGGGACTACCCGTATCGGAACGCCGGGCAATCCCGACCCGTCCGCGCTCTTACGTACCGAGCCGACGGCTCATCCGACGTATCTACCTCACGTCCAGCTGGACCGGCGAACTCCAAGCCATCTCGCCGTCGGCCTGACGGACCCTGACGTAGTATGCATACGTCCCGGGGGCCGGGTCGTCGATAAACTCGACCGTGGCATCCCGGATCGTGCTGACGCCCGTCCGCTGGAGTTCGAGGCTGGCGTCGAGATTTCCGGCGTCGACGGTCCGTCGACCGAGCTCACCGAGCGTGGCTTCGACGGTCGCCTGGCGTGTTCCGACGGCCAACTTGGCATCGGCGGGGGCGTCGACCGACAGCCGGACGCCCTCGTAGTTACCCGAGGTGTAGGCCTCCCAGTCGAGGGCTGTATCGGTCATGGACTGAATCCCCTGTTCTGGGTGATCGAACCCGAACGCCTCCGCCTCGACGATCCGGCCACGGTCGAGACTGACACCCCCGGACCAGTCCAGGAGTTTGTCACGGGTCCGACCCTTCGCCCCCGACCACCGGATCTCGATCAGGTCATCGTCGTCGGTTAGCGATCGGCGATCGACGCGGTGGCTCCCGCGGAATAGGTCGACTTCCTGAATCGGGGCCGTCCCATGGATCTCGGTGGAAACCGCGACCGGCGCGTCGACCGTTCCCGACGCCCCTATCGGATAGCCCCCGACGCTCACGTCGAGGAGGAGCCGGTCGCCGGTCGTCGCGTACACGGAACGGTCGGTGAAGCCCTCCCATAACGCCTCCCGGGTCAGCCCCGAGGCTTCCGCCGCCATCAACCCGCCGGAGACGTTGTGTTTGAGGAGGTTGTCCGGCGGCGCCGTCCCCGGCCGACCGCAGTGGTCGTCGCTGCCACCGACGAAGCCGACATGGCCGAGCTCGAGCGCCTCCTGACCGAACGATTCGAAGACGCCCCACACTGACGCGATTTCGACGAACGGGGTGAGGGCCGGATCGAGGGCGTCGAGCGCGGCGGGTCGGCCGCCCTGGTGCGGGATGATGAGGACATCACCCCTCCCCCGAAACCGCTCGTATAGCGCCTCGATCGGGCGTGTTCCGGCCGAGCGGTCGTCCGGGTCGACCAGCCAGTTCGAACTCCGGACGAGTTCGGGGTCGTCACCCCGAAAGTAGACGTTGTGATCGCCGCCAACGGAGGTGTTAGCCGACCATTCATAACAGTGAAATGTTACGAATTCGCCAGGCTCGTGGAAGGATCTGACCGCATCGGTGATCGCCCCCCAGATCTCGTCCGTGATCTGGAAATCGTTGCCGGCGTGGGCGGCGAAGTCGACGAACGCGGCGTCGCGGTCGAAGGCGAAGTATTGCCGAACGGTCTCGGTCCCGACCGTCTCGCCAGACTGCCCGTGCACATCGCCCCAATAGATCCGAGAATCGACCTCTTCACGGCACTCGATCGGGTTCGACGTCGCGGTGAGGCGCCCGTCCGGCCCGCTGACCGTCACTCGGTGGATCCCGGGAGTATCGATTTCGAGGGGGACATCCACTGTTCCTTCCTCCATCGAGACCGTCCGCGAGGAGCCATCCGGGAGGTCGGCCGTGACCACCGCCGAATAGCCCCTCGCGACGTTTCCCCAGTAATCCTCGGCCCTGACCGAGAGCGTCGCCGACTCGCCCGTCTCCACCACCGAGGGACCGACTGCGGCCAGCCGGCTCGCCTCGCCGGCCACGAGGTCGAAAGTTAGCGTCCCTTTAGCTTCCTCGTAGTCACCCGTGTTGTGGGCGTCCACCAGCACGCGGAACCGGAAGTCGGTCTCGACGAACGACTGCGCCTGCAACCCGCGACTCCCCTCCGATCGGTCGCCGAGCGTCAAGGTCACCGTGTCGCCCGGCCCCAGGGACCCGTCCACGACGGCGATCTCGATAGCGTGTTTGAACGGCCGCACGTAGCCCGCGGGATCATAGGCGCCGGTGACGGTAGCGGGGCCGTCCGTCGTGACAGTGCAGTAGTTGTCGGCCTGCGGGTCGTCGAACTGGGGGGTGCCCATATCGCTGGTCTGGCTGAACGCGACGAGTATCGTGCTGCCGTCGTCCACACCCAGTTCGCCCACTCGATAGTCGATCGTCCAGGAGCCGAACGTCCCGACGATAACGTCATTAACGGGGGACAAGCTTGACGTCCCGAACACGGCGTTGGGGGCAGGCATGCGTCTCTGGGGCTGGACGACTGGGTCCCCTAAGAAACCTACTCACGACTGCAGAGGAAGACCCCTCAGTTCTCCGTGACCCGTTTGACACGGTAGTTCAGACCGACCTCGTTCGTCGCCAGGTCGGCGGCCCGTCTGCTGGCCTCCTCGCGAGTTTCGAACGGTCCTTCGACCTGTTTATCGCCGAGGTAGACATAGAAGACTGTCGCCATATCCACGGGTCGGCGATGCCGGGTTAAAACCCTTGCTCGGGGAGCATCCGGTCCACGCCAAGCCGGGTGAAGGTGAGGTCCGCCCCGAGCAGGAAGAACCGATAACCGGCATCGATTCGGTCGACCACGTCGTCCGCCGTTCGGCCCGCGATGCCGGGATACACCCCGTTTGCTAAAGCCAGCTCTTTGACGGACGCGACGGCCTCCTTCACGGCAGGTCGGTCTGTCTTCCCGGGGTACCCCATATCCGCGGAAAGATCGTTTTCGCCGACGAACGCGACGTCGATCCCGTCGACCGCAAGGATTTTCTCGGCGTTCCCGATGGCCATCTCCGACTCCAGCTGAACGATCACCAACGTCTCATCGTTGGCGCTCCCGACGTACTCGTCGAAGGCCGTGCCGAACCGGTTCGCCCGGGTAGTACTCGCGACGCCGCGATCACCGACCGGCGGGAATTTCGCCGCGGCGACCGCTCGCCGAGCTTGGTCGGCGTCCTGCACGCCCGGGATCATGACCCCCCGAGCGCCGGCGTCCAGGGCATGTTTGCAGGCGCCCGACAGCGCCGCGTCGACCGACGGGACACGGATTACCGGGGTGGCGCCGCCGAACTGGACCGATCGGACCATCTCTTCCATCGACTGTGAGTCGACTGGCGAGTGTTCCATGTCGATACCGACCCAATCGAGGTCGGTTCCGGCCAGCACTTCCGCCGAGCGGGGGCTCATCGAGAGGGCCCAGGCGCCGAAGACGGGCTCGTCCGATGCGAGGGTCGTCAGTGTCTCGTTTACGACGGTCATCAGTGTCCCCTCTGGTGGGTGATGATTACAAAAAACCGCCGTCTTTCGCCCCAGCAGGCTACGGATGGACCAGCTCGCCGTCGACCTCGACCCCGCCAGACAGTTCCCGTTGTGGGTACGGAATATCGATCCCGACCTCGTCGAACCGTTCCTTGACCGCCCGGACGTATTCGCCCCGAATCCGGGTGAAGTCGGCCCGACCGGGGTTCTCGATCCAGAATCGCGACTGGAGCCCGATGGACGAATCGCCGAGTTCGATCAACCGGACCGTCGGTTCGGGATCATCCAGGATGTCGGGCTGGGCCTCGGCCTCCTCGACGATGATCTCCGAGGCCTCGCCGATGTCGTCGTCGTACCCGATGCCGAAGACGAACTTGAGTCGGAGCGTGTCCTTGGCGACGGGGTTCTTGATGACACCGTCGGTCAAGTGGCTGTTCGGGACGGTGAGCAGCTCGTTGTCGAAGGTCCGGACCCTGGTCACCCGGAGGCTGATATCCTCGACGATGCCCGCGTTGCCGTCCCACTCGATCCAGTCACCGATTCGGAACGGCCGGTCCGTGTAGATGAAAACACCGGCGACGAGGTTCTTCAGCACATCTTGCATGGCGAACCCGATGGCGAGCGTCGCGGCAGCCGCGATCGTGGCGAGGGATTGGAGAAACGACCCGAAGCCCGCCGCACCGAACGCGACGGCGATCGCGACGAACATGACGGCGAACCACGTGAGTTTTCGCAACGGTGCCTTCGCGTGTTGATCGAGATTTCGGGCGTCGAGCACCCGATCGACGATCGGCAGCATAACCACCCTCCCGATCACGTAGATGACGAGGAAGACGACCACGAAGGCGATCAGGTCCCCGGCGGGGTCGGCGATCGACGGGGGAATCCCGACCTGCTCGAGGAAGCCACCGATCACGCCCGTATCCACCGACTGTAACGCGATCATCGGTAATAGACGGCCGTGTTACCCCGCGTTTCCACGAGTTCGGCCTCGACGCGCTCGGCGAGCGTCGCCGCCAGTTCGTCCGTGGACGTCCCTCCACGGGCCGCGCGAAGGAACTTCACCTTGACTAGCGAGTGGTCATCCAGTTGCCCCTCCAACTCGTCGATGACCGGATCGAGGCCGGCCTTTCCGACCCAGACCGAGACATCGAGATCGTGTGCAGCCGCACGCTTGTCCTGGTGGTCCATGACCGATCGGTACGGCGGCAGGCGTTTCAAGAGTGGCGGTTTCGGCCGTCGTAGGGGTATCTGGCCTGTGCGCCACAATCACAGGTGATGACGACGTGGCCGGCTTGCGTTCTGAAGCGGGCATTCTTGCCCGGGATCAGGTATCGATCACAGGCATCGCACGTGAACCGTTTGAACCGCCGCGGCAGCCGTAGCCGGTTCCGTTCGGCGATCCGCCTCGCCCGCCTGACGTACGTCCGTGCCCGTTGGTCCTCGTCGTTCTCGGCGGCCTGTTTGGCCAGTTCGGCGAGACGTTCGATACGTTCCTCGGCGATCATAGAGCCGGGACCGACATCGGCTGTGGTCCCTGGCTGTGCGCTTCGGGGTGGCGGGTAAAGGGATTAACGTTCCAAAGACCGCCTTACGGCATTGCGATGGGTCGGTAGGCTTAACGGAGTCGTTCCCGTTTCGCCGCCACGGTGCGTGTACTCAACTACCTCGAGTTCGCCACCCGGCTCGAACGCAGCGGCATCTACACCGCCGCTGCCCAGCAACGGAAGGCGCTGGCGGGGTCGTCGATCGAGGTAGTTGCCGACCCGTGGATCGGGGACGCCGGCGTGGATCGGATCACGGCCGGCCTCCGGCGAGGCCGGCTGTTCGATCGGTACGACATCGCCCACCTCCACCTTTTCGGCCCGGCCTCGATCGCGGTCGCTCGCCACTCGAATCGAACGGGCCGGCCGCTGGTTCTCCACGCCCATACCCTTCGGGAGAACACGGAAGGGAGCTGGCGGGGGACGGGGGTGATCGGCGGTCCGCTAGAGCGATACCTCCGGTGGTTCTATTCACAGGCCGATCTCGTGCTGTGCCCCAGCCAATACGCCGCCGACCGGCTCGAGACGTATCCGGTCGAGGCGCCGATGGAGGTCGTGACGAACGGGGTGGACCGGGAGGCCCTTGAGGGGTTCACCGGGCTCCGCCAGCCGTATCGGACCGAATACGACCTCGATGGGGTCGTGGTCTTTGCGGTCGGCAACGTCTTCGAACGCAAGGGACTGACCACTTTCTGCCGGCTCGCGCAGGCCACCGACCACGAGTTCGTGTGGTTCGGGCCGTACGACACCGGCCCACACGCCAGCAAGGCCGTCCGACGCTGGGTCGGCAACCCGCCCGACAACGTCCAGTTCACCGGGTGGATCGACGATATTCGGGGGGCCTACGCCGCCGGCGATATCTATCTGTTCCCGACGAAAAACGAGACGCAGGGTATCACCGCGCTCGAAGCGATGGCCTGTGGGAAAGCCGTCGTCCTCCGGGACATCCCGGTCTTCGAGGAGTACTTCACCGACGGGGAGGACTGCCTGAAATGTGATTCATTAGAGGAGTTCAGCGAGGCCATCGACCGGCTGGCGGCCGAACCGGCCCTTCGCGAACGGCTCGGCGAGGCGGCGAAGCGGACCGCGGCCGATCACGACCTTGGGCACCTCGGAGACCGGCTTGAGTCCATCTATCGACGGCTCGACCCCGCAGACACAACGCATTAAGCCGCTGCCGTGATAGCTGGTCGTAATGACCGCCGTCGCGGCCTTTACGGACACTTATCTCCCCACCGTGAACGGCGTTTCCTATACGCTCTCCACCTGGCGCCGGTACTGGACCCGCCGGGGTGGTCGGATGGACGTCGTGTATCCAAAAGCGGCCGATTACCACCCGAAGGATGGTGAGGTGCCGGTCACCAGTTTCCCGTTTCCCTTCTACGAGGGGTACCGATTGGGACTCCCGGCGGTGCCTGACGCCGTTAGCGATGTCGACGTGGTGCACGTCCACACCCCCTTTACCCTCGGATTCGCCGGCCTCAGATTGGCCAGGAGCGCCGACCTGCCGTGTGTCGCCTCTTACCACACACCGACGGCGGAGTACACGAACTATCTCGCGCCGTCGCCCGGCATTGCCGCCTCACTCCGACGCGTGAGTGAGGGGTGGGAACGGATCTTTTTCGGCCGAGTCGACCGGGTGCTCGTCCCCAGCGAATCCACGCGCCGCCAGCTCGTCGAGACCGTGGGAGTTGAAGCACCGGTCGAAGTCCTCCCGAACGGCGTCGATATCGAACAGTTCCGGCCGATCGATCCGTCGGAATTTCTGGCGAAACACGACCTCGAAGGCCGACCTCTCGTGGGGTATACCGGCCGTCACGGCTTCGAGAAGCGGCTCGACGAACTCATCGATGCCGCCACGCAACTCGACGCCACGGTCGTCCTCGGCGGCGATGGTCCGGCCAGATCCTCGTTGGAGGATCGGGCCGACTCGGATAACATCCGTTTCATCGGGTTCCTGGACCGCGACGAGCTCCCGGCGTTCTATTCCGCGCTCGATGTCTTCGCGTTCCCGAGCCCGGTCGAGACGCAGGGCCTGGTCGCACTGGAGGCGATGGCCTGTGGCACCCCCGTGGTCGGCGTCGACGCGGGTGCCCTGGCCGACACGATCGACGACGGCGAAACCGGGTTCCACTACACGTCGGGTGACATCTCGGGCTTTCGTGATGCGATCAGGCGGGCGCTCGACGAGCGGGAGCGCCTGGGCGGGAACTGCCGTAACCGTCGAGAGGACATGAGCGTCGAGGCGACGATCGATCGACTGACGGAGATCTATCGTAGCGCATAACGGCCGGAAAAGATCGGGGTCAGTCCTCGAGGGCGTCGGCGATACGTCGGAGTTCGATGGTGGCCTCTTTGACCTCTTCGCGGAGGAGTTCGATCTCCCGTTCGACGGGCTCGAGGTCGACGCTCGACCCGCCACCCGGGCCACCGCCCATGCCGCCGCCCATCCCGCCGGGGCCGCCACCCATCATGCCACCCATCATCTGGGCAAAGGGGTTGCCCCCGCCGCCCATGCCGCCGGGACCGCCGCCACCCATCATCTCCTCACGGGGGTCACGGCCACCCTCGCCCTCCTCTCGCTGCTCACGGATCTCCTCGACGCGATCGCGGAAGGACTTCTCGTCCTCGGATTCTCCGGATTCGGGGTCTTCGTCTGCCATGGACGACGCTTCGCCGGACGACGGAAAAAGATTGGTATCTCACCCGAAAGCGCCGAGGTTGGCCTGGAGTTCGCGGTCCGATGGACGGGCCCTGAGGTCGTGGCCGACGAGGTCGCGGAGGTCGATGGCGTACCTGCCGCCACCTCGTTCCAGGACGAGCAGCCGGCCCTTTGTTCCGACGACGGTCCCGGTGAGGATCGTCTCACGGACAGGTTGCTCCCGAAGATCGAGCCCGTAGTCGAACGTGAAGGTCCGGATCAGGTCGTATCCGGCGAGTAAGTCCTCCCAGACCCCCGTGTCGACGGCCCGGTGGAGGCCGGGGACCTTCCGATCGATCGGTACCCGGTCGGGGACGCCGTTGGCGAGCTCGGCCTCGATCCGTCTGGCGAGCCGGCCGTTCGAGACGGCCTGAAGGTGGGCACCCCGATCAGCCCCCTGTTCACGGAGCCGGGTGTGGAGCCGCGGGAGGCGGGTCACGCCGACCTTGAACGTCGACGGGGCGAACGCGGCGAGATAGATCGCATGCTCCTCTTGACACGCGTCGATCGGGAGGTTGCACTGGCCGCGACAGCTCGCACAGGGCCAGTCGTCGTCGTGGTCGGAACAGTACGGCGCCGTCGGAGTCTCACAGGCCTCGTGCGTGTCGCCGCCGATCTCGCCGGCACAATGGCGGGGGCCGAGGGTATACTTGAGCTCGACGCCGGGTTCGAGGGACTCCCGCCGGATGGCACCGTCCTCCGCGATCACGAGCCTCGGCGGGGCGACCGACCCTGAGACGCCGTCGCCTGTGTCGTACTTGAGGCCGCGAACCCCTGACTCGTACCCGACGATCTGCACGGCACCGGGTAGGATATGGCCGGTTAAAGGCGTGCCGGGCTACGAGTATTCGGCGATGAGTTCGTCAGTGGCCCGGCGGACCGCCTCGGTGCTACCCAGCTCGGGTGACCACCCCAGGTCGGACAGCCGCCGGATGGCGAGGCGCATCTTCGGAACATCGCCAACCCATCCCCGATCGCCCCCAGTGAACTCGTAATCGGGCTCGAGGCCCATCGCCTCGGAGACGATATCGGCGATCGTTTGCACCGATGTCGTCGACCGTGTTCCGAGGTTGTAGACGTTCAAGGGGTCGGCCGTCTCCTCGACGACGGTGCACATCGCATCGATGCAGTCGTCGATATGGAGGTACGATTTCTCCTGGCGGCCATCACCGAGGATCTCGAGCCGGGTCGGATCCGCCTGGAGCTTCTGGATAAAGTCGACGATGACGGCCCCAGGTTGGAGCCGCGGGCCCACGATGTTCGCGAACCGGAACGACCAGACGGTGAAGTCACGTGAATGGGCATAGACCGAACAAAGGGATTCCTCGGCCACCTTGCTGGCGCCGTAGATGCTGATCGGTTCCATGACCGCGTCCTCGGGAGTCGGCCGCTCGGCCTCGCCGTAGACGGTCGACGACGAGGTAAACGCGAAGTTGTCGATACCGACCTCGGCCATCCGCTCCAGGAGGTTATAGGTCATCGCCGTGTTCGCCTCGAACTGCCGGCGGGGATCGGGGTCATTCACGTCCTTGCCCGCCGCGAGGTGAAAGACGCCATCGAGATCGGCCGTCACGATGTCGTTGACGGCTGATGGCTCGGCGAGGTTCGCCTCGATCAACTCCGCCGATTCGGGGACCCAGGCGGCATCGCCGTTCGAGAGGTTATCGGCCACCACCACGTCGTTCGCCCCGACCAATCGCTCCGCGAGGTGCGAGCCGATGAACCCGGCACCGCCCGTGATCAGGAGGCGTTTCCCCGACAGGTCCATGGCGGGGGAATCCACGGCGCGAGTAAGTGGTTTCCGATCAGTCGATCATCCGCAGGCTTTCCTCCCAGAGCCGCCGAGCGAGCTCGTCATCACGGGCCCGCTCGGCGGGACGCCGGCGCTCGCACGCCACGAAATACTCGCCGGAAACGCCCGCGACCGCCGGACTGGCCGCCAGGTAAATCGGGGTTTTCGCGGCAGCCCGGGGCGTGGTTGCGAACGGCCGCACCAGGACGGTCGGGAGGGAATCCAGGCCCCGCATGAAGGCTCGAACGGGCAGCGAAGCGTTACGCCACAGAGCGCTCCCGGGGACGAATCCGGGATGGAGGCAATTCGAGTCGATCGCGGGTTCCCGCCGGTCCAGTTCGCGGGTGAAAAGGACGTTTGCAAGCTTGGATCTGGCGTAGGCGGCGAACCCGTCATAGCCGTCGACCGAGCGGATCCGATCCAGGCCGAGACGGCCGCGGCGGTGGACCCGTGAGGCCACCGTCACGACACGGCCCGCGTCGGGGATCGAACCGCGGAGTTCCTTGGTGAGGAGAAACGGGGCCAGGTGATTGATGGCGAACGTGCGTTCGATGCCGTCCTCGTTTAGTTCGCCGTGGTTGACGTGCGCCCCCGCGTTGTTGACGAGGACGTCCAGGCGATCAACCCGATCCCTGACTGCGCCAGCGAGATCGCGGACCTCGTCGAGGTCGGCGAAGTCCGCCGGGAGGAATTCGGCCTCGGCACCCGTCGCCTCGATGGCCCGGACCGCCCTTCGCCCCCTGGGGACGTCCCGGCCGTGAACCAACACGTCGGCGCCCAAACGGGCCAGTCCCAGTCCCGTTTCCCGGCCGATTCCGCTCGTCGCCCCCGTCACGAGGACCGTCTGGCCGGATAGGTCCGTTTCGATTTCCGGACACGTCACGGCCGAAGGATCGTCGCTCGGCAAATTAAGCGCCCGGCTTCCGAAACCGGTTACCCGTCGGGGGGTGTTCGATGGGGTATGCAGGGGGCGGAAGAGGTCGCGGTCCTCCGGCTCGGCCACCGGCCGGGCCGGGACGAACGGATGACCACCCATGTCGGCCTGACCGCGAGGGCGTTCGGTGCTGACCGCGTCATCCTCCCCGAACTGGCCGGCGACGCCCTGGAGACGGTCGACTCGGTCACGGATCGGTTCGGCGGTCCCTTCACGGCCGAGACGGCCGCATCCCCGACTGGCGTGATCCGTGACTGGGACGGGCGGATCGCCCACCTGACGATGTACGGGGAACGGGTACAGGACGTCGAGGCCGCCGTCCGGGACGCCCACACTGAGGATTCGCTGCTGGTGGTCGTGGGCGGGGGCAAGGTCCGGTTCGACGTCTACGAGCGTGCCGATTGGAACGTCGCCGTCACCAACCAACCCCACTCCGAAGTCGCCGCCCTCGGCGTCTTCCTGGATCGTCTGTTCGAGGGGCGGGAACTGGATCGGGAGTGGGTCGAGGCGGAGCACCGGATCATCCCGCAGGCCGAGGGGAAACGCGTCGAGCCGGCCGAGTGAAAGGTTTAAAGACCACCGCGCACCGATTTTAGGTAATGGCTTTTGAAGGGCTCCTTGAGGACCCGGTGATTCAGAAGTACCTCCACGAACTCGTGGGGCCCCGAGGCATGCCGGTCGCCGCCGCCCCGCCGGACGGAGAGGTGACGGACGAGGAACTCGCCGAACGGCTCGATCTCGAACTTAACGACGTCCGCCGAACCCTCTTCATCCTCTACGAGAACGATCTCGCGAGTTACCGGCGGGTGCGGGACGAGGACTCCGGCTGGCTGACCTACCTCTGGACGTTCGATTACGAGAACATCCCGGAGAACCTCGAGGACGAGATGTACCGCTTACTCGAAGCACTTGACGAGCGCGAGGAGTACGAACGCAACCACGAGTTCTACCTCTGTGAGGTCTGTTCGATCCGGTTCGAGTTCGGCGAGGCCATGGACGTCGGCTTCGAGTGCCCGGAATGCGGGTCCCAACTCGAGGCGATGGACAACGCCCATCTCGTCCAGGCCATGGAGGAGCGCGTCGAGGCGCTCAAGCGCGAACTCAACGTCGAAGCGGTCACGCCACCCGCCGAATAATGGTCGTCTTGGCGACGAAGGTCTACGTCGATGGAGAGGCTCGCGAGCGGGCGCTCGATTCCCTCGACTCCCTCGTCGCCAACCGCATCGGCTCGCTGGAGATCGACTGGACGGTCGGGCTGCGACACGACGAGTTTCCAACCGTCACGGTCGAGGGTCCGGACGCCGTGGCGGCACGAAACGCCCTCCGCGAGGAATGGGGCGAGATCACGCCGGCCCTCGAGGCCGGTGAGGAGTACATCGGCACCCTCTCCGCGTGGGACGACGACGGGTTCGTCCTGGATGCCGGCCAGGAGGTGCGGCTCCCGGCCGAGGCGCTCGACCTCGGCCCTGGATCGCCGCCTCAGCTCCGTCAGCGATTCGCCATCGTGCAGCACCTGGGACTCCGGTTCCGTCACGGCGAGTCCCCGCGCTTGACCGACGCCGAACGAGACCGGCTCTTCGGCTGGACCCGGGGACCGGGCCGTGTCAACGTCAACTCCGCCACGCGGAGCGAGGTCCGGGCAACGGTCAACCGTGCGGGCCACGCCGACGATATAGTCGGCATCGACCGACTCGGCCTGTTGGAGCAGAGCGTCGTGTGTGCCGAGGGCACGGATCCCCCCGGGCTGCTGTCGTCCATCGGCGAATACCTCCCGTCCGAGATGCTCTGCGTCATCCCATGAACCGGCGACTCCTCGGCCTCGTGGCGGTGCTGTTACTCGCCGTGAGCGCCGGGTGTTCGGCGTTCGGGCCGGGTGAGGTCAACCAGGACCGCCTGGCATCCAACGGGTCCTATGAGTGGGATACCAACGCCGACGTGACGTACACGCTTCAGGCGTCACAATACCAGGCCGTCTACACCATCGAGAACCAGTCGACGATAGAGATCTACCGGTTCCACCGCCTCAACAACAAACGGCCGGTCGATCCGGCGGCCGTCAAGTTCCGGTTTCCGAACGGTCGGATCGTCGGGCCGGAGGCGATGACCTTCGAAAAAACGGGGTCAGGGACCGTGATCGACCTGCCGACCGACGACGGTCAACTCGCCGTAACGCTTCCCAAAAACGGCAAACGGATTCGGACGCCGGCGATCATTGAGGGTGACTACGAAGTGGTCCTGCCGGAGAACGCACGGGTAGGCATTCCATTGCTCGGTCGGGTCGTCCCGCGGGGCTACGAGCGGACGGTCGTCGACGAACAGGTCCACCTGTACTGGGAATCCGTCCAGGGGGATCGGGTGGTCGTCCGGTATTACCTGGTCCGTGATTTGTACCTCTTCGGCGGGCTACTGGCCCTCTCGACCATCATCCTCGTCGGGGGTGTGGCCTTCTTCTGGCTGCAGCTGAAGAACCTCCGCAAACGGCGAGAGGAGGTCGCGCTCGATCGGGACGGGTCGTCCTGACGCGACGGCGGGCTTTTAGCCACGCTCGCCGAACCACCGACCATGCGGGTTGCGGTGATCACCGTCGGCGACGAACTCCTCGCAGGAGATACGGTCAACACCAACGCCGCCTGGATCGGCCAGCGGCTGGTGGAGCGGGGGGCGACCGTCGAACGCGTGATCGTGATCCCCGATCGGGTCGGGGCCATAGCTAGCGAGGTCAACCGGTGCCGGGCGGACTACGACGCCGTCATCGTCACCGGCGGCCTCGGGCCGACCCACGATGACGTCACGATGACCGGCGTGGCCGCGGCCGTGGGCGTGCCCGTCGAAGAACACAACGACGCTGTCGAATGGTTCGAAGACCACGGCAAGTACTCCTATTCAGAACTCGTCGACGGGACGGCCGACCTCCCGGCGGGGGCCCGAATGCTCCCCAACGATGAGGGGGTGGCCCCCGGCGCCGTCGTCCGCGGCGAAGACGGCGTGCCGATCTACGTCCTGCCTGGCGTCCCCGACGAGATGAAGGTGATGTTCGACCGGATCGCTGACGAGTTCGACGGCCAGCCTCGGACACGCGAGGTCCTGGAGACCGATGAACCGGAGAGCGCCCTGGTCGACCGGTTGCGCGAGGTCCGGGACCGGTTCGATATCGCTGTCGGGAGTTACCCCGGCGATGGCGTGCGGATCAAACTCGAGGGTGACGACCCCGAGGCCGTCGGGGCGGCGGCCGCGTGGTTGCGCGAGCGGCTCGATTAACGGTAGAGATACGCCATCCAGGCCGCCGTAATGAGCAGGCTGACGAGCGTGACGGCCCACCCGCCGGCGTTGGCGGGGAAGGCGGCGGTCGAGAGGATCATTGGCGACCGATTCAGGCCCGGCCACCTTAATCGTTATAACTCAGTCCTCCGGGGGGCGGTCGAGATGCCGGCTGTGGAAGATCCCACGAAGGACGTCCCTGACCGAGGCGATCCCCGACCGGATCCGCGACTCGTCGGCATCGGGGTCGTTTGTCATCGATCGTACGTGGGGCCCGTCGACCCAACGCCTTTCGCCGGTGGGCTTTTTCGGACCGTCGCCGTGCTGTCACCCTGCGCGTCGGCCTCGTCGTTAACCCCATTGCCGGCATGGGCGGCCGGGTCGGCCTCAAAGGGACGGACGGGGTGGTCGACGAGGCGCGCGACCGGGGGGCCGACCCCCGGGCGAACGAACGGGCCATCGAGGCCCTCCGGAGCCTCAAGGAGTGGGCAGCCGATGTCGAACTCTTCACACCACCCGGTGCGCTCGGGGCCGAGGCGGCGGCACAAGCCGGGTTCGATCCCGTTCGACTCGACTGGGACGGCGAGCCGACGGTCTTCGGGACGACCGCCCGCGACACCAGACGTGCGGTCGAGCGATTCGTCGAGCGGGAGGTCGACCTCGTCCTGTTCGTCGGCGGGGACGGGACGGCGGTCGATGTGGCGGAAACGCTCGATCGGCTCGACGCCGACACACCGATGCTCGGGGTGCCCGCCGGTGTCAAGGTGTACAGTTCCGTCTTCGGGGTAAACCCGGGCGCTGCCGGGCGCATTGCGGCGACGTTCGACGGCACCGAGGAGCGTGAGGTCGTCGACCTCGACGAGGAGGCCTATCGGGCGGGGGAGGTTCGGACCCGGTTACACGCCGTGGTCACCGTCCCGGTTGCCGAGGACGTCCAGTCATCGAAACAGCTCGCCGGTGGATCCGTCGAGGGCCTCGCCGAGGCGATCGCCGACGAGGTCGAACCGGGGGTCACTTACGTCCTCGGGCCCGGTTCGACCGTCGGGGCCATCAAACGGGCGCTCGGGTTCGATGGCTCGCCACTCGGAGTCGACGTCTGGCGGGACGGTGAGGTGCTGGTTCGTGACGGGTCGGAATCGGCGATCCTCGACGCCCTTGGGGATCGAAACGTCGTGATCGTCTCCCCGATCGGCGGTCAGGGATTCGTGTTCGGTCGGGGCAATCAACAGATCTCGCCGGCCGTCCTCGAGCGATCGGAGGTCGTGCTCGTCGCCTCGCGGCGAAAACTTGACGAAACCGGCGTGCTCCGGGTGGATACCGGCGACGATGCGACCGATGAGTGGCTGCGGGGGTGGCATCGTGTTCGTGTCGGCCGGTTCGAACAGCGGATGATGCAGGTAAAGTAACCCGACCCTATTGCCTTACAGATCGCGGTTTCCATATAGTGCCATCTAGACAAGATTAAGGTCGCCGATAGGTATACCCTATAATATGGAGACGAGGAAGGTCCAGCGGCTGGGACCATCGACGCTCGCGATGACGCTCCCTGCCGAATGGGCACACGAATACGGAGTGGAAAAGGGGGACGAGGTGTCGATTCGGCTCGGCGGGAAGGGGTCGTTGACGGTCATGCCCGAATCGGTCCAATCGGGGGAGTCCGAGGCGACCATCCACGTTGCCGGCCTCGATGCCGAGGCGGTCGAGCGGGCGATCATCGCCCAGTACGTCCTTGGCCGACGCATCATCTACGTCGAAAGCGAGGACACACTCGACAGCGAGATCATCAACGCCGTCTACCGGGCCGAAACCCAGCTGATGGGCCTCGGCGTCATCGAGGAGACGCCCGAACGGATCGCCATCCGGTGCTCCGTCGACCCGGCCGACTTCTCCCTCGACAACCTCCTCGAACGCTTCGAGAAGACCGGGAGCACGATGCGGGGCGAGGCCATCAAGGCACTGGCCCACGGCAATCCCGATCTCGCCGAACGGGCGCTCAACCGCGAACGGCAGGCGAACAAGATCTTCGTCCTGCTGCTCCGGCTTATCTTTACGGCCTACCAGAACCCCACGCTCGCCCGCGCCGTCGGCCTCGAGGACGGCTTTCCCCTCATTGGGTACCGGTCGGTCGCGAAGAACCTCGAGCTGACCGCCGACAACGCCCAACATATCGCGGAGATCGTCCTCGAGAACGAGGGCGAACCCCTCGAGGTGGACCAGTCGATCATGCGCCGGATCCGTGAATTCAACGATCAGGTCGACCAGATCACCGAACTCGGCGTCAGGGCTGCTGTCGAACGTGATTTCGATCTCACCATCGAGGCCCGTGACCTGTTCGGATCGATCGGCCACCGCGAACAGGAGATCCTGAAAGACCTCCCAGAGATGTCCAACGAGGACCTCCTCCGCGTCCGGGAGATCCTCGTGAGCCTCCAACAGACCGCCGGCTATGCCATGCGGAACGTCGAGATCGCGACCAACCTGGCGCTCAACGAACAGTCCGAGCACGTCACCATCAGCTAGTCCTCGGCGCGCGATTCCACCCAGATCTCACACAGCTCGTAGAGTTCCCTCCGCGTCCGCGGGGTAACCAGGATCCCGGTCACGAGCCACAGGAACCCGGACCCCCCGGCCATGCCGAGCAACCCGACCCCGATCAGTCCTACGCCGATCGCCCACCCCGTCGCCCTGCTGACCCGGTGGACGATCCCGGCCGCACCGGTCATATCCGGTGTTCCGGTCGGTGGCTTGTAACGGTATGGCCCACATGGAATGAACTAAGTACGCCGTGACGGATCCACGGATATGGCCGAATCGACTCGGAGTGGCCGGGATCGCGGGGTCGGGTTCACGGTCGGGGCCGGTCTGCTCGCGGCCGGTGGGGCACTCGTGATGTACATGAACCCCGAGACCGCCACCGCCGGTTGGGGGTTCGCGCTCGCGGTCGTCGCCGCCGTGCTGGCCGTGATGGCTGCGCAACTCTACTGGTAACGCGGCGTGATTAGCCGGTCGAGAAACCGTTTTGTATCCACGGGACATCAGTATAGCCAATGAGCGACATTACCGACGAGGACCGTCAAATCCTCTCGTATCTCAGGGACCAAGTCGCTCGCGGTGAGCGGTATTTCCGCGCCAAACACATCGCTTCCCAGATCGGTCTCTCGGCCAAACAGGTCGGCGCCCGCCTCCCCAGACTGGCCGAGGAGACGGAGGATGTCGAGATCGAGAAGTGGAGCCGAGCGCGGTCGACGACCTGGCGCGTCAGCCCGAGTTGAAACCTACGCACATTTTTTGCCGTCCGCCTCGAAGCCCCAATCGATGACCGTGCGGGTTTCTCGGACGTTCGATGTCGAAGCGCCGCCCGAGACCGTTTGGGAATTCATTGCGGACCCGGCGAACCGGGCCGAGGCGATCACCGTGGTCGAGTCTTGGGAGCGCGACGACGACGAGTTCATCTGGCACCTCCGCCTGCCGATCCCGGTCCTCGATCGCACCGTCGCCGTTCGGACCCGTGACGTCGAGCGCGTGGCGGACGAACGGGTGAAATTCGTGGGCCGGTCGAAGGTCATGCGGGTTACCGGGGAGCACATCCTGACCGAAATCGACGGGGGGACCCGCGTGGAGAACCGGTTCGTGGTCGAGGGCCGCCTGCCGGGCGTCGAGCGGTTCTTCGACCGGTCGTTCGGCGACGAACTCGAAAACCTCCGGGTCGCCCTCGAACGCGACCTCGATACCGAGGTCAATTAGCCCCGGGGCAGATCGATCGACGAGTATCTCACCGAATCCAACAGTAATATATTGCTGTTGTCCTTCCAGTCTCCTGCTGGCGTCAGCTTTTCACTGAATGCCAGCAACACTCCCGAGCGCCTCCCGCTCCCGGGCCGGATCCCTCGCCCCACTCCCACCCCTTCACACCCGCGATCGTTCCCGATCCGTCCCCCCATTTGATTCACCAGCCAGCGCGGTGCGGATGGGGAGGTTCATTCATCGATTTTGATCTCTGCGGAGAGGCCCTGAGCCATCTGGATGTCCTTCGAATTGTTGATCGTCCAGGCCGTCCGCTCGGTGACCGCCTCGATGACCTCCCGGGCGCTGGGATAGCCGTTGCCGGACTTCTTGACGCCGCCGAAGGGAAGCTGGACTTCCGCCCCGATACAGGGGAGATTTGCGTAGGCCAGGCCCACGTCGGCGTGATCGCGGAAGTGGTTGATCTGACGGTAGTCCTCGGAGATGATCGCCCCGGTCAGGCCGTAGGGCGTGTCGTTGTGGATGGCCATGGCGTCCTCGATATCGCCGTCGTATTCCATGAGCGCAACGTGGGGACCGAACACCTCCTCGTGGATACACCGGAGGTCGGGGTCGTAGTCGATCTCAT
>CAYOLR010000026.1:0-21338 GCA_964404815.1 uncultured Halobacteriales archaeon | reverse complement strand
CCGTTCTCACCGTCTTCGTGTACTTCCTGCTGCGGGTGTTCAAGAACACGGAGATCTCGAACGTTCCGGATCGGGCCACGGACCGCGAACACGGGATCGCCACCATGCCGACCGTGTTCGGCGTCCGGCGAACCCGGTGGGTGCTCCACGGGATCGACGGGGTAACGGCAGCGCTCCTCCTCTTTGCCGTCTCGCGGGGCTATCTCCCGGAACTGCTGACCGTCGCCCTCTTCGCCGGGCTCGTCTACTCGACCGGCGTGATTTCGGTACTCGGGAAGTACCGCGACCATGACGTCCTCACCCGCTTCGCCGAATACGAGTATGTCGTCGTGTTCGGGGCGCTGACGGTGATCCTGTTCCAGCGCACCCCGGAGATCAGCATCTCGGTCCGCCAGCTGATGCCCTTCACGGTCGCGTTCACCCTGATGATCGCGATCGGGATCGGGATCTCCGCCGGCCTACTCGCCTGGCGGGAATACCCCGAGCCGGGATCGTTCCCGCTCGTGGTGATGCTCGCGGGCCAGAGCTGGTGGTCGGCAACGCTCTTCCTCGAATTCCAGGCCACCGCCTTCAGTACGAAGCTTTTGCTCGCCGACGTCCGGTGGATCGGAATCGTCCTGATCCCGGTCGGCTGGCTGTGGTTCTCCCTCGAATACACTGGCCACAACCGATATCTGAAGCCACGCTACCTCGCGGCCTTGATGATCATCCCGGTGATGACGGTCTTCCTCGCGCTTACTGGCCAGTTCAATTCTCTGCTCTACCAGGGCTCGGAGGTGGTGACCAGCAACGGCCTCTCGTACCTCGACCGGACGAGCGGCCCGTGGTTCTGGGTCATCGCGGGCTACACCTACCTGCTCGGGTTGCTCGGGGCGATCCCGTTGCTCGATCTCATCCGCGACAACAACCTCCTCTTCCGGGGACAGAGCACGGCCCTGCTCATCGGGATCGCGGCACCGTGGATCGCTAACGCATTGTTCCTGTCGGGGATGCTTCCCCGGACCGGCTTCGACCCGACACCTATCGCCTTCGGGATCTCGGGCGTCGCCTACCTCGGCGCGCTCACCCGGTTCCAGCTCCTTGGGTACAGTCCGACCCCCAGTAGTTCGGCACGAAACGTGGCCTACGAACGGATGGGACAGGGCGCCATCATCGTCGACCGGAACGACTTCATCATCGACATCAATCCGAAGGGCGCGGAAATGCTCGGAACGCCGACGGATGACGCCCTGGGCAGCCTCGGCGCGACCGTCATCCCGGACTACGACATGCTCCCGGCGGAGGGCGAGGCCGAGGACGACAGCATCATCATCGAGGATGACGAGCGAAGCCGGCTATTCGAGGTCACGGTCAGCACGATCACCGACCCCTACGGCCGGGCGACGAACCGGATCATCACGCTGAACGATATCACGGACATCGTCGACCGGGAACAACGGATCAGCGTCCTCAACCGGATCCTCCGACACAACATCCGGAACGAACTCAACGTCGTCGAGGGCCATCTCGGAATGCTCGATGAGGCAATCGACGGCGAGGCCACCGAGCACATCGAAAAGGCCCAAAAGAGCACCAACCGCGTCATCCGGTTCGCGGAACGGGCCCGACACGTCGAGAACTCGCTGCGGGAGGAAACACCGGCGACCCTCACGGGGTGTCCGATGTCGTTCACCGGCTCGTGACCGAGGTCGGTGAACGGTTCCCCGCGGCCGATATCGAGTACGACGTTGTCGGCGACCCGGCCGGTCCGATCGACGTGCAGGTGATTGACGAGAAACTCTTCGAGATGTCGCTGATCGAGCTCGTCGAGAACTCGATTCTGCACAACGACCAGGAGCGTCCACGGGTGCGGATCCAACTCTCCCGGCACGCCGAACAGGTGCGGGTTGACGTGGCCGATAACGGCCCGGGCATCCCCGACGACGAGACGGATATTCTGGATCATCGGACGGAAACCGCCCTGTCACATTCCAGCGGCCTCGGCCTGTGGCTCGTGAAGTGGACCGTCTCGCTGTCCGAGGGCAGCCTCACGTTCGCCGATAACCAGCCCCGGGGGAGCGTCGTCACGCTCACGTTCCCCGCCACCACCGAGGCGGCCGATCCCGATCGAGAGTCGAGTGCGGACCGGTGACCGCGCCGGGGAAAGACAAAAACGGTATTAGGGATTGGAGCCGTGCTTCTCGGAAATCGATGTTTTCGATCGCGTTGGCCAACCAGAAGGGAGGTGTCGGGAAGACGACGAACGCGATCAACATCGCCGGGGCGCTGGCGGATCGGGGCCACGACATCCTCGTCGCCGATTTCGATCCCCAGGGCTACCTTTCGATGACGCTCGGGTTCCAGGAACACTACCGCGACGATCGGGTAACCGTTGCCGACGGCCTCCTCAACCCCGCGGACGTCGACCCGGCGGCGCTCATCGGCGAACACCCGGAATTCGACGTCATCCCGTCGAGCAAACGGCTGCACGAGGTCACCCGAACCCTGACGAGACAGGACACTCCGGGGTACGGAATGGTCTCCCGGTTCTTCGAGACGGTGGGGGCGGACCGCTACGACTTGGTGGTCGTCGACACCCCGCCGGTCCAGAACGCCTTCACCGACGTGGTCCTGGTTGACTGTGCGGATATCTTCGTCCCGATGGAACCCTCGGAACCCTCGGTCTATTCCATCAGTTCGCTCGTCAGCCACATCGTCGACCTCCAGCGCTCGAGCGGGACGAGCATCCGGATCCGGGCCGTATTGCTCTCTGACGTCCATTACCCCCTGGACAACGAGCAGAAACGCGTCATTGGCTGGGTCGAAGACAACTTCGGCGATCAATGTCCGGTCTACGAGATCCGGAACCGCGCGGCCATCCAACGCTCGCTCAGGGACGGGAGTTCGATCTTCGGGCCCGAGGCCGAGGCGACCGACATGCAAGCCGTGTTCGGGGAGATCGCCGATCAGGTCGAACGGCTCGATCCAGCGATGCGGGCTCTCGCTCGGGACAAACAATAAAGAGGCTGTCCGCCGGTGGCTTCGATATGGGCTGTCCCAGATGCGGTGGCTCCCTGGAGCGCTTCGCCCTCGGCGACAGCCAGTCCGTGAACTGTGAGCGATGTGGATGGGTGGGGATCGACGTCGACCTCGGACACAGCGAGCGGGAACCGGCCACGGACTCCTGGGACGAGGCCGTGGCCGGGGTCGCAGGGCGGCCCGCGGATCAACCAGACCGAACGGAACACGCAACGGCGGAGACGGCCGGGGACGACGCGGCCCCGGCCCAGTCGGACGGTGCCGAGGACGCCTCGGCGGCGACCGTCGACGACATCGATGCCCTCATCGATATCGATGCTGACGACGCCGAACAGCTCAGGACGACCGGGATCCGGACCGTCGATGATCTCGCGATCTCGGATCCCCGGACGCTCGCCGACGAGGCCGGCCTCCCGGAACACCGGTTGCGGACGTACGTGCGACGCGCGTCGATCCGGCTGGCGACCGGCGGCGCCGAATGACCGGTCAGGCCGTCACCACTCCAGACCGCCGTTGACGCCGAGCACCTGCCCGGTCATGTACTCCGCGTTGTCGCTCGCCAGGAAGCGGACCATCCCGACGATGTCCTCGGGGTCGGCGAAGCGATCCAGCGGGATCCGGTCGCGGATCTTCTCCCGCACGCGGTCGGGGACCTTCTCCAGCATGTCCGTCTCGGTGAAGCCGGGGGCCACGCAGTTCGCGGTCGTCCCGTATTTCGCGAGTTCGAGCGCTAAGGTGCGCGTGAAGGCGAACAGGCCGCCCTTGGACGTCGCGTAGTTGGCTTGGCCGTAGTTGCCCTGTTGGCCGACGACGCTCGAGATGTTGATGAGCCGGCCCGTGTCGGAATGTTTGAGATCCTCGTAGAAGGCCTTCGTCGTGTGAAAGGTCCCGCCGAGGTTGATGTCGATCACGCGGTTCCAGTCCTCGTGGGTCATGTCCTCGAACTTCCGATCGATCGTGATCCCCGCGTTGTTGACGAGGACGTCGATCGCTCCGAGCTCGTAGTGCACCCGCTCGGCCATGCGGTCGACCTGTTGCGGATCGGAGATATCCGCCACGACGGAGAGCGCCTGTTCGCCATCGGCCTCGATGGCGTCGACGACCTCCCGGGCTTTCCGCTCGGACTCCCGGCAGTTGACCACCACGTCGGCGCCGCATCTGGCGAGTTCGAACGCGATCGATCGGCCGATGCCCCGCGAGGACCCCGTGACGACGCACGTCCGACCGGCCAGGGGCTTCCGGTCGAGGGGCTCGAGCCGTTGGGCTGTTTGCGACATATGTAGTTCCCGCTAAAGATTACGGGAGTCTCCCCCTTGAGCGTAGGGGGGTATTCTCAGGGGTCGACAATGGCGAGGGTCAGGGGGTGCCACGAGCCCGTTCCGCGGGGCGCCTGGTTCCCCGACAGTGTGAATTGCTCCGAGAGGCAACTGCCGGACGACGCCGCCGCGGCGACCGCATCGAAACCCCTGGAACAACCAGGGAGCCCGGTAACCCCTCTGCGGTTTCATCAATCGTGGACTCGATCACCGACCGACGGCCACCGAAGGGAAACGCTCATAGGGCGTTCCGCTCGATTTCCGGCACATGAGCAACGGGGACGACGAGGCGGCCGAGGACGCCGAGGCCGAGGCGGTGGAACCGGCCACCCTCGACGACAGCCTGGACGCCATTGCCGACGCGCTGGCGGCCGACCCGGTGGATCAGGAGGCTCTCGACGAGGCGCTCACGGCGGCCGAGGCGGCGGTCGACGCCGCCGACACCGAGGGCGACCTCGACGACGTCGAATCCGCCCTCCACGACATCGAGGCGGCCCTCGAGGACGCTGACCTCCCGGAGCCGGCGGACGAGGAGGACGAGGATCCCCGGGAGGCGGTCGAATCACGACTCGCTGACGTCAGGGACGCGGTTGACGACCACCGTGGGCCCTACGCCTCGGACGTGATCGACTCGATCGGGGAGACCCAGTCGACCATCGCCGATACCCGGTGGACCGAACAGGGCCAAGGCGAGACGGTCGACGCGGTGGCGACATTCGTCGAGGCCGTGAACGAACAACTCGATGCCGCCATCGAGCCGCCGGCTGAGCAAGACGGGATCGAGGGAGCGATCGACGAGGCCGCCGACGCCATCGAGGCGACCGGGCTGAATCCGGACGACGACGCCGATACCGTCGCGGCCCTCGTCGGGGCGGCGGACGCGCTGGCCGACGACATCGACGCGGCGCAGGCGTGGTCTGACCTCTCCGTGCGCGAACAGCTCCAGGCCGAAGGGTTCTACGACGTCCTCGATCACCACAAGGACTTCCCGCCGGAGTGGAGCGCGCTCAAGGTCTGGGAGCGCCGCGGCAACGCCGAGATGATCCTCCTGGCCCTGGAGAAGTTCGACAGCGACTTCATGGAGGAACACTGCCTCGACGCGCTCCGGCGGATGGGTCCGGAGGCGGCCGTCGATCCCATGCTCCAGCGGGCCGGTCGCCGCGACCAGGACGCCATCGAGATCCTGGGAAAGATCGGGAGCGAGGAACCCCTCGACACCCTGCTCGACTACACCGGCGAGGACGCTGACGACGGACTCCGCCGGACCACCCTCAAGGCGCTCGGCGAGATCGGGTCCGAGGAGGCGACCCAGGCCGTCGCCGACTGCCTCGTTGCCGAGGCGGATTCCGTCCGGTCACAGGCCGCTCGGGCGCTCGGCATGATCGGCGATACCCGGGCGATCGATCCGTTGGCCGACGTCCTCGAGACTGACGATTCCGACACGGTCAGGGGCTCGGCTGCCTGGGCACTCAACCAGATCGGCACGGAACGGGCACTCGAGGTCCTTGCGGAGTACGTCGAGGACCGCGTCTATCTGGTGCAGTCAGAGGCGGAGAAGGCCGCCGACGGCCTCGGGGCTGCGACGGCCTAGAGCAGCGTCGCGACGAATTCGAGGGCGAACGCCAGCGCGATGAGGATGGCGCCGATCCGGCCGGCACGGGTGTACTCGTCGACTTCGCTGGGCGCGATGTCGACGTTCCAGTCGTCCCATTCTGATTGATACCGGATGTAGCTGGGCGTCTGAAAGAACTCGATGAAGACGAGGACCCCGCCCAACGCCCCGATCGCGTAGCCGGCCAACGCGACGATGGTCTCGATCGAGGCCATGCTATCCTCGGCGAGCCTGCGAGCCAAAAAGGCTCCGAAGGCCCGGAGCTCCCGAACCCTTATGGACTAATCCGAATCCAGGCAGGCCGTGGTCCGGCTGGTTTTGACGCTGCTCGTGCTTTCGACCGGCCTGAACGGGAGTGTCGGCGAGATCGCCGCCCTCGGCCCGAACCCGGTCGCCCCGAACGACCGCGGGGAGTACGTCGTGCTCGAATTCGACGAACCCACGGCACTGGCCGACTGGTCGATCGGCGACGGCGAGACGCTCGTTCGGCTCCCGGATCGAACGGTTTCGGGTCGGATCGTCCTTAGCGAGGAACCGGCGCTCGTCGAGCCCTGGGTGACGGATCCTGTCGTACGGCTCCCCGGACGGCTGGCTCTGGCCAACGCGGGCGAAACGGTCGTCCTCCGCCACCGCGGCGAAGTCGTCGAGAGGGTGCGGTACCGACGCGCCCCGGAGGGCCATCGGTTCGTGCGGGACGGGGCGGGGTGGCGGTGGCGGCGGGAGGGGCTGACCCAGCTGCCGCCGGCCAGGGTCGGCCCGGCACGGGCGCGGGTCTTCGTCCTCCCGGATTCGCCCGGGGTGATCACGTCCACGCTTTCGACCGCCGAGGACCGCATCCTCCTGGGTGCCTATACGTTTACGTCCCGGGCCGTGGCGGCGATCCTCTGTTCGGCTCGGGATCGTGGGGTCACCGTCCGGGTCGTGGCGGATGGGGGTCCCGTCGGTGGCCTGACCCGACGGGAGGCAAAGGTGTTCGATCGCCTGGCGGCATGCGGTATCCGGGTAACGATGCTCGGGGGGCCGTACGATCGCTACGAATTCCACCACGCCAAATACGCCGTGATCGACGACCGCGCGCTGGTGCTGACCGAGAACTGGAAACCGAGCGGGGTCGGCGGGCTATCGAGCCGGGGGTGGGGCGTCATCGTCGACAGCCGGCGGGCGGCGGACGCCCTGGCCGACACGTTCGCGGCGGACACCGGCTGGCGTGACGCGGTTCCGTGGCGGGAGTATCGCGTCCGGGCCCGGTTCGTCGAGGCACCGGTGGCTAACGGGACGTTCCGCCAGGTCCATCCGGCCGACACCGTCGCGGTGCGGAACGCGACCGTATTGGTCACCCCCGACAACGCCGAAGCCGAGCTCGTCGCCCGGTTCGACAACGCGACCGAGTCGATCGACATCCAGCAGGTCGCTATCGGCCGCCCGGGCAATCCCCTGCTCAGGGCGGCGATCCGTGCGGCCGGCCGGGGGGTACGGGTGCGCATCCTCCTCAGCAGCGCCTGGTACGCCCGGGAGGACAACCGCCGGCTGGCCGAGTCGTTGACGCGCCGGGCCCGCCGCGACGGCCTCCCGCTCTCGGTCAGGTTGGCCAACCCCGCCGGCCGGTTCGACAAGCTCCACTCCAAGGGGATCGTCATCGACCGTGACGTGGCCATCGTCGGATCCATCAACTGGAACAACAACTCCCTCAGACGGAACCGCGAAGTCGCGATCGTCCTCCGGGGCCGTGAGCCGGCGGCGTACTACCGGACGGTGTTCCTCGCCGACTGGCGGGGTGGCCGGTGGCTGGTCACCGCCGGGGTGCTCACGGCCGCGGTCGGCGCCGTCGTCGCCGTCGGGCTCTGGGCGGGTCGGTCGTTCGCCGTTGCTCCCGCCGGAGGCCGCCAGCCCGATCCCTCGGGATCATCACGGTTCGATCGATAGCCCACCGACGGTCACGATCAGCCGGAGAGCCGGATGGCCCGGGTGTTCTCCGTGAACATCGACAGGAACTCGCCGTAGGGGGTACCGCCGGTCCCGGTCGTTTCGCCGAGCTTGCTCGCCAGGTAGCGCTCGACCACCTCGTAATGGCGTTCCCGGAACCGCACCATCTGATCGATACACTCGTTGTACGCCTCCCGGACGGCCGCATCCCCTGTCCGTTCGGCAAAGGCCTTGATGGCCGGCCCCTCGGCGGCAGCCTTGATAAACTCCCGGTGGGCCGGTGGCATGTCCGTCCGGAGGGACTCGAGATGGTCGACCAACGGGTTGTCGCCGTGATCGATGCCGAAGGCGGCGTCCAACGCCGGAAAGATACTCGACTGGGCACCCGACGCCCCCCGGAAGCTCTGGGGACCCGACAACGCGTCGACGCCCTCGAACGTCACCCCCGTGAGCGCACCTAGGTAGGGTCGGAAGCCCTCGCCGTAGCGCTCGGGATCGTTGTGCTCGCCCATGCGGGTCAGGATCGGAATGATCTCGTGCAGCGACTCCTCGATCGTCCGGAGCGCCCGGTGGACCCGGTCGGTATCACGGTCGAGGATGCCCCGCTGTGCCTCGCCCAGTGCCGCCAGCGCCGGGCCGGCGGCGGCCTCGATCGCGGCGTGGATCGCGATGAACCACCGCTCGTCGCGCAGATCGACGAAGTTCGTAACCGAGTCGAGCTCGTGGGGTCGGAGCCCGGTCGCGCCGTCGAGCCGGGTCCAGTTATGCAGGACGTAACTGTCGTAGGAGAGCACGGGGGTTCGACCCAGCCGGTCGGCCGATTCGTAAAGCGGAACGGCGATCCCATCGGGGATGGCTTTTGCCGATTCGGCCCCGATCTTGTGGACGTAGGCGTTGGCCAGGAAGCCAGTGGCCGTATAGACCCGCCGGAGCTCGCGGTTCGAGAGGTGATCGAGGTGGGCCGGTGAAACGGAGGGAACGGCCGAAACCTCCGGGCGGAGCCGATCGGCCTCGATGAGCGAGGGGATGTCGTCCGCCAATTCGTCAACCGACTGCAGCGGGTCAGGAACGTCCCCCGGGAGCGACGTCAATGGGGGCTCGTCGGGGAGGAAGCCGTTCGTCGGGCTCAGCTCGAACCGGTCCAGATCGAGCGTTGCGACCTCCCCCGTCATCAGGAGATAGCCTCCACCGCGGGTCACCTAAAGGTGGACCTTCGTTGACCTCTCACAATTGGGGGACGGCTCACGGATATCGACATTGTTCCACAGGCCTGTCGACCGGGCGCCGGGCATCGCCGGAACATCCAATCCGGGGGCGGTCGATGGCCCGGACATGAACCCCAGTCGTGACCACGCCCGGCGACGCGATGCCGAGGCATCGCTGGACCTGTCCGACCGGTTCGCCGTCCCGGATGCGGTTTACCTCGACGGCAACTCCCTGGGCCCGCTCTCGACGGATGCCAAAGCGGCCCTCGACCACGTGGTCGAGGAATGGCGTGACCTCGGCATCCGGGGCTGGACCGACGGGGATCCGCCCTGGTTTTACTTCGGGGAACGGTTGGGCGACCGCCTCGCGCCCCATATCGGTGCCCGCGAGGACGAGGTGGTCATCACCAACTCGACGACCATCAACATCCACACGCTCGTCGGGACGTTTCTCGACATGGCCGACCGCGAGGGTCGGGGACAGCGGGTGCTCGTCAACGAACTCGATTTCCCCACCGACCATTACGCCATCCGCTCACAGCTCCGCATCCGGGACCTAGACCCCGACGACCACCTGCTCGTGGTGGAGTCGGCGGACGGGCGGACGATCGACGAGGGCTCGATCGAAGCGGCACTGGACCGCCACGACGACATCGGGCTCGTATTCATGCCGTCCGTGTTCTACCGATCGGGCCAGCTGTTGGACGTCGGGCGGATCACCCGGACGGCCCACGAACATGACGCCTACGCCGGGTTCGACCTCGCTCACTCGGTCGGCGTGGTCCCCCACGAACTCACGGATGACGCCGTCGACTTCGCCGTGTGGTGCACCTACAAGTACCTCAACGCCGGTCCCGGTTCGATCGGTGGCCTCTACGTTAACCGCGAGTTCCACGGCGAGACGCCCGCCCTCGCCGGCTGGTGGGGCCACGACAAGGAGACGCAGTTCGAGATGCGGCTCTCGTACACCCCGGCCGAGTCGGCCGGCGCCTGGCAGATCGGCACCGTCCCCGTGCTCAGTGCAGCCCCACTGGCGGGCGTCCTCGATCTGGTCGACGACGTGGGGATCGGGGCGATCCGATCCAAGTCGGTCGACCTGACTGCGTATCTGATCGACCTGGTCGACGAGCGGCTGCCGGCGTGTTCCATCGGCACGCCCCGTGATCCGGCGCGACGCGGCGGCCACGTCGCGGTCGAGCACGAGGAGGCCTACCGACTCGCCGAGGCGTTGAAGGCCGAGGGCGTCGTCGTTGACTTCCGGCCGCCGAACGTGGTCCGGCTGTGCCCGTCACCCTACTTCATCGGGTTCGAGGCCGTCTGGGAGGCGATCGACACGCTCAGGACCATCCTGGAGCAGGACACTTACGAACGGTTCGACGAGCGCGGCGGCGGCGTTACCTGACTCAGTGCAAGGCCGTGTTGACGTCGCCGGTCACCGCCTGCATTGCCGTTTCGGCCGCTTCGACCTCGTCAGTGAGACTGAGGAACCCGTGGCACATCCCCGGATAGTGCCGGTGGGTGACCGGGACCCCGGCGGCCTCCAATCGCTCGGCGTAGGCCACTCCCTCATCCCGGAGCGGGTCGAACCCGGCCGTGACGACTGTCGCCGGGGGGAGGCCCGAGAGGTCCTCGGCCCGTAACGGGGCGGCAAAGGGGTTGTACCCGTCAAGGTCGCTCCGGAGGTAGTGGTTCCAGAACCACTGCATCGACGCCCGACTAAGGAGGTACCCGCTGGCGTTCTCCTCGTACGACGTCGTGTCGAACCGTGCGTCCGTTATGGGGTAGAGGAGCAGTTGGAAGGCCACCGCCGGTCCGTCCCGTTCACGGGCGCAGAGGGTGGCGACGGTCGCGAGGTTCCCCCCGGCGCTCGTCCCGCCGACGGCCAGCCTCGCCGGATCCGCCCCGAACGATGCCGCGTGCTCGGCTACCCAGCCCACGACGCGATGGGCCTCCTCGACCTGTGTCGGGAAGCGATGTTCCGGCGCCAGGTGGTAGTCAACCGAGACGACCAGACAGTCGCCGTCAACGGCCAGCCGGCGACAGATGTCATCGACCCCGTCGAGCGTTCCCACCACCCAGCCGCCGCCATGGAAATATACCAGGACGGGGAGGTCCCGCTCGAGGGTCGGCCAGTAGAGGCGGAGGCGGATGTCGCCGGCCGGCCCGTCGATCGATAGTTCGCGGGTCTGGGCGACCGGGGGCTCGCCGGCGCCTTCGCTGAAGACCTCGTCCTCGATCCGCCGACAGCTCTCGACAGACAGCGCGTGCCACTCGGGAACGCCGAGGTCCTGGAGCTCCTCGATAACGGCTTCGACATCGGGATCGAGCGTCCCTCGCATGGGCGGTCTATCCGGTGAGGCGGGGATATAGCTACCGTCGAGCGGTCACCCGTCGTCGAGGGTCCACCCGACGAACTCGCCCTCGGGCTCCAGCTGGAGGGCGTCGATCACCCGCGCGGTCAGCAAGTAGTGACACGCGAGGAGGGTGACCCCCACCACCGTCCGCGCATCGAACCGGTCCTGCAGCGCTTGGTGGGCCGCCTCGCCGACCGTCCCGTTGACGCAGGCGACGGCATATTCGACAAGAATGCGGTCGGTGGGATCGAGGGCATCGAATTCACCCCGGCGGACGGCGCCGAGCTCGGCCTCGCTGAGCCCGGCTTCGAGCCCCGCCTTGGCGTGCTGGTGCCATTCGTAGGCGGAGCCGAGGTCGCTCGCGACGGCGAGGATGACCAGTTCGACCCATCGCGTGTCGATCCCGGTCTCCCGCCACAGCGCCGTGCCCCATCGCATGTACGACTGGAGGAGTGGGGGGTTGTTCCCGAGCGCGCGGAAGAGGTTCAACACGCCAAGTTCGTTCTCCTCGAACAGGTACCGGTACTCCTCCGGGAGCTCCGCCTTGTCGCGGAGCGGGACGCGGGCCATGGCGGCCGTTCCCGCCGTCGGCTGTAAAGGTTAGCTCCCCTGGACCGGGGAACCCCGGGTGCCCACGCTCACGCGGTACACCTACTGGTGCTTCCTCAGTCGGTGAGCCAAGGTTAAGTGGGCCTTCGACCTGCCATTCGCCATGACCGAGTACGACCTCCTCCTCAACATCCCGGATCACCCCACGCTGGATTCCGTCGCCGAGCAGGTCCAGCACGCCGAGGACCTGGGCTTCGACCGGGTCTCCTCGGGCGAGACGACCGACTGGAACCTCGTCACGGCGCTCACGATCCTCGCCGAGCGGACAGCCGACATCGGCCTCTCGAACGACGTGTTCTCGCCGTATTCCCGGTCGCCGGCCCTCATCGGCCAGACGGCGGCGGCACTGGCCGAGGCGAGCGACGGCCGGTTCCGCCTCGGGCTCGGCACGAGCTCGCCCGCCCTCGCCGAATCGTGGCACGGCGCGGCCTTCGACCGGCCGCTCCGCCGGTTGCGCGAAACGATCGAGATCGTGCGGCTGGTCCTCTCGGGCGACCGGGTCGATTACGATGGCGAGCTCTTCGAACTCGGCGGCCTCCAGCTATCGACCGGCGCCCCTGACGACCCCGTCCCCATCGACATCGCCGCCCTGGGGCCGAAGACGGTGGAGCTCACCGGCCGCTTCGCCGACGGATGGATCCCCCAACTGTTCACCCCCGACGGCCTCCGGGATCGCCTCGGCGACCTCGAGCGGGGCGCCGAGCTCGGGGACCGCGATCCGGACACCATCCGTGTCGCCCCGATCCTGCGGTGTGCGGCCATGGAGGACGGCGAACGTGCCCGAGAGCTCGCCCGGGCCTCGGTCGCGTTCCTCATCGGGGCCTACGGCCCGTACTACCGACAGTCGATCATTGAACAGGGCTACGAGGACGTGGCGACTGCCATCCGGGACGCCTGGGAGGCGGGCGAGCGTGAGCGCATGGCCGAGGAGCTCCCGGACGAGCTCCTGGATCAGCTGGCGGCGGCGGGGACGCCCGATGCGGTCCGAGAGCGTATCCGAACCTTCGCCGAGATCGAGGGCGTCGACGCGGTCCGTGTCGGGTTCGTGACGCGGCTCCCGATCGAGCAACAGTACGAAACGATGGCGGCCGTCGCGCCGCTCTGTTAGGCCCGGTCGCCGTAGGCCCGCGGGGCCGTCGCGCCGAGCGACTCGTCGATGTCGGCCCCCGCCCTCTTGTCGCTAAGCGCGCCGAGGACGGGGTCGCGCATGCCCTTGACGAACCGGATCGACCCCACGACGAGGTGCCCTCCGCCCTGGACGCCGGCGCCCGCGAGTTCGGCGTTGAGCTCGGTAACCATCTCCGGGATGTCGAGCCGGACGCCGTCCGACCGGAGGACGGCGAAGTCGGGGCCCACGCCGATCGTGATGGTCGGCTCGTCGTGTTCGCGGACCATGTGGTCGTGGACGGCGCCGGTGGTCGTCCCCGGTGCGGGATAGGTGAACCGCCGGGCGAACTGTTCGACATCGAGGCGGTTGAGTCGGACACCGTTCGGGAGTTCCTCGACCTCGACGTGGGGCAGGGCGTCGTCGAGCTGGGTTTCGATGGCCCGTTCGGCCCGTGAGGAGAGCAGGTCAACGACCGCCTGGTGGCGATCGTCCGTGCCCGCCACATCGAGGATGTCATTGGTCACGCCCCGGCCGGCGTCGTATTTGAGCCAGTAGGCGGCGTAATCGAGGGCGTCGCCGATGGCATGGAGCTCGTCCTGGTCGTACCCGTTGGTGGCGGCGAGGTCGAGGTAGTCGGCCATCTCCTCGGCGGCCGACCGATCGGCCAGGCCGGCGACGGCCGGCACGTGTTCGAGTTCGGCCGTCAGGTCGGGCTGGATCATCCGCGCGAGTTCGACACAGAGCATGCCGGTCGTCACGCGGTAATCCTCGTCGAGCATGTACGGGTTGACGTGCTCGTCGACGTACGGTTCGACCGCCTCGGGATCGGGGTGGTGATGGTCGACGACCACGACGGGGATGTCGTAGGTGTCGAGGTGCTTGTACGCGGGGACGTCCTCCTCCGTGCTGCCATTGTCGATCATGACGAACAGCGGCAGCTGCTGGCCGTGGCGCTCCCGGCCGGACAGGGCATGGCCGAGGTCGCGGACCACGTCGTCCATCTCGTAGAACGGCGCTCGGCTCGGGAGGCGTTTGACCTGGTGCTGGACGGCGTTGTTCCCCCAGTTCACCTCGGCGATGAACCGTTCGAGGGCCTCCTCGAGGGGGATGGCCGCACAGATCCCGTCGGTATCGGCGTGGTGCCGGATGACGATGGGCCGGCCCTCGAGCACCGCGCGCCGGAGGTGAGATGCCACCGCTTCGAGGCCGGGCATGAACTTCGCCAGCGCCGGCCAGCCGATCAACGGTTCGATCTCGGCCGGTTCGGCGTTGGCCGTGAAGGCCTCGTCGAGGCGCGCCTGGAGGTCGGCGTCCGGGTCGAGTTCGACGATCGAGTCCGATTCGACCTGCAGGCCGTGGTCCGAGCGGTCGACCCGGCCGACGACGTGGACGACGTCGCCCACCGCGATCTCGGGATGAGCCCGAACGCCGGCCCGCTCGAAGGCCGCACAGGGGACGATCCCGGTCCCGTCGGCGACGTGGAACAGGGTTGGGCCGGCCGTCTGTTTGATCTGGACGACGATCCCCTCGAGATCCACGGTTTCGCCCTCCTGGGTGTCGAGGGAGTCGATGACTGCGGCCCGATATTCGTGGTCGACCGATTCGGTCTCGTAGTCGTCGATATCGGCCGGGACGAAGCTCAGATCGCCGTTGTCCTTGATGTCGGTAAGCTCGACCACCAGGTCATCGCCCACGTCATATGTCGTGACCATGTTCGATTCGTGGACGAGACCGGAGACCGCGTCGGCCAGGTCGACGAACACGCCGTAATCGACGACGCCGTCCACCGTGGCCTCGTAATAGGCCCCCTCCTCGAGGTCGTCGGCGGTACAGTCGGGATCGAGGGCATAGACCACCGTAGATTCGTTCGCGGGATAGTCAAATTCGGAACCGTCGGTCATGTTACCCGGCTTTGGATTCGCCCCCGTTTAACGGTGTTGAGATGTTCGGAAGCCTTAGCAGGCTGCACCGGCGAGTGGTTTCATGGCCAGGAGACCGGTGATCGGGATCGCGACGGACACGGTGGAGTTCGTCCTGGACGCCGCCCGGGAAACCCACCCCAACGAGTACATGGGGCTGCTCCGGGCCGAGACGGCCCGATCGCTCGACGTCGATCGAGACGGCCTCGTGGTCACCGATGTCCTGGTGATTCCCGGCACGGAGTCGAACCCGGTCAGTGCCACGGTCAAATCGAGCATGATCCCGAACGACCTCAAGGCGGTCGGGAGCGTCCACTCGCATCCGAACGGCGTGCTCCGACCCAGCGCGGCCGATCGCGCTGCCTTCGGCTCTGGAAACGTTCACATCATCATCGGCGAGCCGTATCGGCGCGATAGCTGGCGCGCGTTCGATCGGGATGGGGAACCCCGGGAGCTTGACGTTCTCGACGTCGACCTCCCGGATCCCGAGGATTTCTTCGACTTTACGGAAGCCGACCTCGATCTCTAAGGGCGACCCCCTCGGTCCGGCGCCGAGGCCGGACCCAGGAACCTATTGAACTTTGCCGAAGCCACAGCAGCAGCAACAGTACAGGTCGCCGAGTTTCGGGACGGTCCGTTGCGATCCCTGTTGATCGACTGATATGCTCATGCTTCTCACCTCCGGCCCGCCCTTCTGCCGGTTCCTGATAAAAGTTTACGTGACGAAAATTTATGTAATAAAACCCTGGAAGGGCACCATTAGATGTCGCTTCCCCCCGAAACCGCCCACCCGTCCAACTATCGACTTTGGCTGCGACAAACCGCCGCCTTCGCAGAACGGTTCATCCGCGAACTTTCCCGGAGTTGGGTCGGGTTGTTCTGGTCGTTCGGCTTTCCCGTCCTGTGGTACGTGTTGACGGTTCATCTCGGCCTCGGGCTCCCGACTGACGGCGCGCCCGGGGAGTTACGGGGGGTTCTCGGGATTTCGTTCGGTGTCTTCGGGGCGTTCACGGTCACGTTGGTCGGCTTCGCCGGTGACCTCTCGGTCGATATCAATGCCAAGCGGTATCGGAAATTTCGGTCGTTGCCGCTCAGTCCGACAGCGGATCTCGCTGGCCGATTTCTCGCGGGTTACCTCCTCGGGCTGACGGCCGCTGGCGGGATGCTCCTCGTTGCGACGGTCGACGGCGCGACCTATGTCATCCCGCCGATCGGCGGGCTCTTCCTCTCGTTTGCGGCCCTCACCTTCTTCTGCCTCATCGGGATGGTCGCCGGGCTCGCGGTCACCATCGTCGTCACCGACCCGAGACACGCGTCGACGGTGGCGACGGGCATCCTGCTGGTGGTGTTCTTCGTCACCGGGTACAACGGAATGGCCCCATCGATCTTTCCGCTTCCGGCCTGGTGGCTCAACTACCTCCCGAACTCCCTGGCAGCCCGGCTACTCGTCCATCACCTCGTCCCGCTCGATTGGACGGCAGCCGGCCTGTCGCCGCCTGCCGTCCCAGCCTCGCCCCTGTTTCCCGTACTGCTCGCCGGCTACGCGATCTGTCTGGGTCTCATCGCGGTTTTCCTTGTCCGGACGGCGATCTATCGCTCGAACGCGGGTGAGTGAGCGTGGCCGACACGATCCTCCGGGCCACCCAGCTCGAAAAGACCCTTGGCGGCACGACCGTCCTCAACGGGATCGATCTGCAGATTCGACCCGGGCAGATAACCGTGATAATCGGGCCGAACGGGGCCGGAAAAACCATCCTGCTCTGTTGTTTGGCCGGGGGGCTGAAGCCGGATGGCGGGTCGGTGACGATCCGTGACCATCGGCTGAATCGAAACGCCCGTCACTCGTTGAGCTTTCTCCCCCAGGACTCGATCGCCGTCGACCACCTCACCGGACGGGAGAACGCCCGGTTCTTCACGAGACTGCACCCGTGTCGAACCGGTCGGTGGCGGGACACCGCGGACACACTTGACCTCGGCGACGATCTCGACGCCGAAGTCCGCACCTACTCCGGGGGGATGGTCAGAAAACTCGAACTCGCGATCGCCCTCGATCCGGCGGTACCGCTCTATCTCCTCGACGAACCCACCGCCGGCGTAGACCTGACGAAACACACCCGCTTTCACGATATTCTGTTGAAGCGGGCAGCAGCGGGGAAGACCATCGTGCTCTCGAGCCACACGCCGCTTGACATGGAGCTCGCCGACACCATCGTCGTCGTCCGAGATGGATCGATCGGCGAAATCGGACGCCCCACCGAACTGTTACGGACCCTCCCCGAGATTCTCCGGGTCAGAGGTCGGGTCGGGCCGTTGACCGAGACCCTCGCCGATCACGTGATCGAGGGGCGGTGGTACGTCCGTGGCGACGAGATCAGGGGGTTTCTCCGGTCGGAGCTCGATCCCGACGAGGCCGTCGGGGATATCGCCGACCGTGACGGCGTGCTCGACGTGACGGTCGAGGTTCCCTCGTTCCTCGATCTGTTCAACTATCATACCGATCCCGCACTGAACCCCGTCGACGCCGGCCGCCCGGCGGTGGAGGCGACATGGCGGTAGCCGTCGAATCCCTCCGTCGGTTGATGCGACAGGAATTCGTGCTCAATCGAACCCGGCTGGCCACGCACTCGTACTTCGAGGATTTCGAGCACGCCGCCTTCGATCCGGCCGATCTGGCCAGTCTCTACCACGAAAACAGCAAATACTTCCCTGAGACGATGGGCAAGCCCAGGCGATCGGTGGCCGAATTCGAAACCGCACCGCTCGCCTATTCGCAGGCGATGGTCGGCCCGGATCACCCCGGCCTGGATCGCTTGGAACTCCCGGACCCGGATCCGCCAGAGTCGGTTTCCCTCGACCGGGTGCTGGCGGCGAGGCGCTCCGCCGAGGCGTTCGGCCCCGACCAACTCTCCGACGCGGACCTCTCAACGGTTCTCGCGGCCGCGTGTGGCGTTACTGGTCGACTGATGATCGACCACGAGTCGTTCACCGCCCCGGTTTCGAAGCCGCTCCGCGCGTATCCTTCTGCAGGCGGTCTCTACCCCATCGAAATCTATGTCCTCGTGCTGGATAGCCCGAACTTGCCGGCCGGGTGTTACTACTATCGGCCGGAGGATAACACGCTCCGGACGGTGGCCCTCGATCCCGAGCTCCCCAGCGTCGCCCCGAAAGCGTTCGTGGGGGTGGGGAGTGCGGACGGGACGCCGAACGCGATCGTCGTCCTCACAGGGACGTTCTGGCGGGGCATGGCGAAGTACGGACCGCGTGGGTATCGGTACGCGCTCCAGGAATCCGGACACCTGGCACAGAACATCCTGCTCATGGCGGAGGCAGTCGGCCTGACAGCGCTTCCCGTCGGCGGGTTCTATGACGATTCCGTCAACGAACTCCTCGATATCGACGGGGTCAACGAATCGACAGTGTACGCCGTCGCGATCGGCCAGCGGGCTGACGATCCAGGGGTGACCGATGACCGTTGAACGGACGGCTGGTGACCGTATCGATAACGACACCGTCCTCGCGGCGGCGCCCCCATACCTCCCGATCGTCGTCTCGTCCGACGAGATCCAGTTCCGCACCGGGCCCTGGTCGGGACCGGTAGTCTCAATGACTGACGAGTACGGCGACGGCCGCCTCGGCGAGCTCGCCATGCTCCTCGATGGAAGCCGTCGCCTGGCCGATATCCTTGACCAGTTCGAGGGGAGCGATCGGACCGAGGTTGGCCAAGCCATCGCCGGCTTGTATGACGACGGGGTCGTCGTCGATATTCAAAAGGGCCCCAGTGATTCCCTTCGCGGGTACCGGGCGGTTGATCCCACCATCGAGGGCGATGGGCAGTCGCCGAGCGGAAGCGTTCTAGTAGTCAACAGCGGCCAGATCGGCCGGATGGTAGCGGACGACCTTTCGGGGCTGTCCTTCGATCGGCTCTCGATGCTCACACGGTCTTCGGCCGAGCCCGGCGAGGGAACGGCGGGGACCGACGGCGCCATTGATCGGCTTCCATCAGACACGACCATTCGAGATGCTGTCCAGGGGATGGATTACGTGGTCTATACGACTGATCGTCCCGACAACGGGTTGGGGCGCCGGGTCAACCGGATAACCTTCGACCAGGGGATCCCCTCGATCAGCGCACGGTTGCTGGGGCTTGACGGCCAGATCGGCCCGACGGTGATCCCGGGTCACTCGGCCTGTTACGATTGTTACGACCGCCGGGCCCGAGCGACCATGGCCGCCGAATACACACGCGGCATGGGGAAAACGGGGTCCACGGGCGTCCAACCGCTCCCGGCACACGCCCGGATCCTCGCGGGCTGGCTCGTGACGGATCTCGTCCGATTAGTGGGAGCGGGGACCGGTTTCACGGTGGGCGGGGTCATCCACTTCGACTTCTTCGACATGACCATCGAGCCGAATCCGGTATTGAAACTCCCGCGATGTCCGACGTGTGGGGTGGCTGAGGGGCCGCGGGTGGATGTCAAGCGGTTCGTCGATCACGACCGCTTGCTCGAGGACGATCGATGAACATCGAAACCGGTCGGATCGACTATTCCCACATTCCGTGGCCGGCCGCACGGCTGCTGGGATCGAAGACTGGGATCGTTAGGACCCTCCTCCATTACCTGCCGGACCGGTCGGACCCGGCCGTCTTTTATTCGACGGCGATCGAGTCGGACATCACCGAACTGGCGAGTGGGGATGGCGCCGGTTCCCTTGAGGCCGGGGGAACGGGGATCGATCTCCTCAGTAGTCGCATGCGGACGCTGGGCGAAGCGGCCGAACGATACTGTCTCCACTTTCCCGGAACAGCCGGTTTGATCGACGCCAGCCATGTTGACCTCGACCAGTCCACCGACAGGGTCGTTCCCTTCGACTATATCGACGTATTCGACCCCGAGGCCCGGGATCAAGTTGGTCTCCGACGGATCACGCCGACGACCTCCATCCAATGGCAGCTCGGCACGAACTTACTGACGGGGAATGACGTGTACGTCCCCGCCCAGTGGATATGGCTTGCCGGGACAGGGGCGACGACCCGGTGGTATCCGACGACCAGCAGCGGCAGTGCGTGTCACGGTTCGGTCCAAGCGGCGCTGAGCGGCGCGATTACCGAACGGATCGAACGCGATGCCGTCATGCGGACATGGTATCGACAGGTGACGCCCACGGCCGTCGAAATCGACGAGGAAAGCCACCTTCACACCCTCGACCTGACCCGGTTCGAGTCCGCGTTCCGCCGGATCAGGTTTCTCGAGCTAGAGAGCCCCGTGGACGTCCCGGTGGCCGGTTGTGTGGCGACCGATTGTCGCGATCGGGCGCCCAAGTTCGTCATGGGTGGCGACGCCGATCCTTCCTTTTCGTCGGCGCTCCAGGGAGCCCTCCTTGAGACGGCACAATCGTGGGCATACCTGAAGGACCTCGTCGTCCGGAACCGTCGCCGTGAGATCGATCCTGGACGGATCTACAACCTCGAGGACAACCTCCTCTATTATTCGTTCCCAGCGCAGTTCCCACACGTCGCGTTCCTTCTCGAGGGCCCGGTGAAACGGTATCGGCCCGATGGCGACGAGCAGCCAAGCCCTTCAGCCAGACTGGGCCGACTGCTCCGGGCGCTCCGGCAGGCGGATATGACGCCGATCGCGGTGGACGTCACAACCAGGGACGTCGAGGAGGTCGGTCTGTCCGTCGTCAAGGTGGTCATTCCCGAACTGCTGGACCTTTCACTCCCCTCACTCCCCCCGGTCAGGCACCCGGCGCTGGCCGGTCGGGACATCACCGATAAACCCCATCCCTATCCCTGATCCGGGTCCTCAGACCAACCCCGCGTCGTCGAGGCGGTCGACCGCTGCCTCGATCCGCTCCTGGCTGTTCGCGTAGGAGAACCGGGCATAGCCCGGCGTCCCGAAGGCGCTGCCGGGCACCGAGGCCACGTGGGCCTCGTCGATCGCCCGTTCGCACCAGGTCGCATCGTCGGCATCGACGGGGACCATGAGGTAGAAGGCGCCGTCGGGGACGGGGAGGTCGACCCCCCGCTCGGTCAGGAGATCGACGAACAGGTCGCGGCGTTCCTCGAAGGCCGTCACCATCTCGTCGACGGCTTCGTCCGTGTTCCGGAGTGCCTCCACGCCGGCGTGTTGGACGAAATTCGCCGCACACGAGACTGAGTGGGAGTGGAGCTTGCTCGATTGCTCGACCAACGCCGGCGGTGCCGCGTAATACCCGAGCCGCCAGCCGGTCATCGCGTAGGACTTCGAGAAGCCGTTGACGGTCACGGTCC
>CAYOLR010000025.1:0-21388 GCA_964404815.1 uncultured Halobacteriales archaeon | reverse complement strand
CAAGCCAGGGATGGGATTTGAACCCATGAAGTCCCGATAGCTTGGCCACACAAACCGAGTCAAATCCGTGACGGAGGTGTGTTTGCTGGGCTTACAAGTCGGGTGCGTGAACCGAGCCCACGCTCCCCTGGCGCAGGCTGTGGTTAGCCCCCCTCCCTTGAGTTTGTATCGCTTTTTACGCGTTTTTCGACCCCGATCCGGTGTTCGTCGTATCCCCGTCGACGATATAACCGCCGGGCGGCCTCGTTGTCGGCCATCGCCTCTAGGGCGATCACGTCGGCACCTCGGTCGATCAACGCTTCCTCGCCGGCCTCGAGGAGCGCCGACCCCACGCCCTGATCGCGGGCGTCCGGTCGTACGTAGACGTTCTGGATGATACCCCGCGTCGCCGACTGGGCGAAATAGCCCTCCTCGATCACGAAGTTCACGAATCCGAGGATGGCATCCTCCTTCGCGAGCAGAATCTGATCGTCGACGGCCTGTTGGGAGAAAACCGCCCGGATCGCCTCCCGGTTTTCGTGGGCCAGCAGATGGGATCCGAACTCCCGTTGTTCGGCGGCGAGCTCGACCCAGAGGTCGGCGAGGGTGTCGACGTCGGCGAGCGTCGCCGGTTCAACCCGCATTCTCGAGGACCTGGACGGCGGGGAGCGTCTCACGGGCGAGCATGCGCATGGCCGCCCCCCCGCCCGTACTGACGTGATCGAAGCCGTCGATACCGAGCCGTCTGAGGACGGCGCCGGTGTCCCCGCCACCGACGATACTGTTGGTCGCCTCGCGGGCCGCCGTATAGATCCCTCGCGTCCCGTCGGTGAATCGGGGGTCCTCGACCCGCCCGGACGGCCCGTTGAGGACGGCCGTGGCGGCCTCCTGGAGGGTGGTCCCGAAGGCGTTGATCGTGGCCGACCCGATATCGAAGGCCGGGGCGTCCACCGGCAGGTCCTCGATCGCGAGTTCCACCCGTTCATCGTCGATTTCGACTGCGACGTCGACGGGGGTTCGGATGCGGCCCTCGAACTCAGAGAGGAGCCGCTTCGCCCGGGAGAGGTGATGGAGTGCGTCGAATTCCCTGAGGATCGCTTCGCTGGGGTCGCCGAGATCGACCCCCTCTGCCCTGAGTAGGAGGTTTCCGAACACCCCGCCGGCGAGCACCTCATCGGCAATATCGTCCTCGAGGACGGATTCCGCCACGCTCAACGAGTCCGGAACCTTGGCCCCGGCCAGGAAGTACACGCGGGGGCGGTCGGTCGAATCGATCCCGCCGAGGATATCGACCTCGCGTTCCATGAGGCGTCCGGCATAGCCCGGGAGCCGCATCGGGAAGCCCACCAGGGACGGCTGGGACCGGTGGGCGGCCGCGAAGGCGTCGTCCACGTAGGCGTCCAAGACGGGGGTGAGTTTCGACACGAGGTAGGTCTCGGCCGCCCGCTCCGGCTCGAACTCGATGTATTCCTCCGAGAAGAAGCGCGTGTTCTCGAGGACGAGGACCTCGCCGTTCTCGAGGCGTGCGATCCGGTCGCGGGCCGCCGAGGCGAACGTCGAGTCGACGTAGTCGACGGGGGCGTCGATCAGTTCGTCCAGGACTTCCGTGTGGGGTTCCAGACAGCGAAACGAGTCGCCACCGGGCCGACCCTGGTGGGCCAGGACCACGACCCGTCCGCCCGGGTTCGTGAGTTCTCTGATGGTCTCGAGGTGAGCCTTGATCCGGAAGTCATCAACCAATTCGCCGTCCGTCATCGGGCTGTTAATATCGAGCCGTAACCCGATCGTTTGTCCCCGGGCGGCCAAGTCATCGAGCGTCCGGATCGGCATATCGAGGTGTCGGCGAGGCCCCGGCAAAGGCGTTTTCATCCCCGATCCTACCCATTTAATGGAGAAAGTATTTTTATACCTCATGCCGAAACACCCGCCGGACCATGGCACGAGAGTACCAGTCAACGCGGCGAGCGTATCTCAAGGCGGCCGGTGCCGCCGGGGCCCTCGGACTGACGGGCCTGTCCGGTTGTGTAGGCAGCCTCCCGGGTGGTGGCGGAGGTGGCCCGATCAATATGGGGTCCATCCTCCCCATTACCGGCGATCTGAGCGACTTCGGCCCGGGGATGCAGGAGGGCGTCAACCTGGCCGTCGAACAGATCAACGAGGCCGGCGGCCCGATGGGTCGGGAGATCGAGATCCACAACAAGGACTCCGAGACCGAGTCCCAGTCGGCGAAGAACAAGTTCAACCAGCTGGTCGACGAGAACAACATCGTCGGCTTCGTCGGGGCGGCGTCGAGTGGGGTATCCGTCCCGCTTGCACAGGGCCTGGCGAGCGCGCAGGTCATGCAGGTCAGCCCGGCGAGTACCAGCCCGACGCTGGCCCAGCTCGGGTATAACGAGGAGGGCGACGTCAAGTACTTCGGCCGGACGGCGCCGAACGACGCCCAGCAGGGGATCGTCATGGGGCAGATCATGAACGATTACGTGAAGGCCGACAACGCCGCCTTCCTCCACGTCAACAACGCCTACGGCGAAGGGCTGGCCCAGAAGGCCAAACAGGCCTTCAACGGAGAGACGCTCCAGCTCGTCCCGTACAGCTCCAAGACGTCCGACTACACGTCGACGCTCGACAAGCTGTTCCAGGGCGACCCCGATGCGGTTGGGTTCGTCGGTTACCCCGAATCCGGCCAGTCGATCCTGCAGACCTGGTCGGACGGTGGCTACGGCGGCGAATGGGTCCTCTCCGAGGGGCTCAACTCGCCGGACTTCTTCCAGGCCATCCCGGACATCACCGATGGGATGTACGTCTCCTCGCCGGATCCCGAATCGACCGCCGGCGCCCAAGCGTTCGCCGAGGCGCTCGGCAAGGAGCCGCGGGTCTTCTCGCCCCACTCCTACGACGCGCTGTTCCTGATGGCGTTGGCCGTCCACAAGGCCGGCGAGGCGTCCGGGACCGCGATCGCCCAGAACATCCGATCGGTCTCTCGCGACCCCGGAACGACGGTCACGGTCGGCGAGTTCAGCAAGGCGGTCGATGCGCTCGACAACGGCGACGGCGTCAACTACCAGGGCGCCTCGAGCCCGGTCGACATGAACGAGAACCTCGAGCCGCTCAACCGCTTCGCCATCCTGCAGGTGTCGGGTGGCAGCACCGAGACGCTCGAACAGATCCCGCGCTCGGCGTTCCAATAACGCCACGCGGATCCGTTCCACTGTATCCACCTTTTATCGACGCCACGCCCTGAGCGGAAGCTCAAGGGTTCCTGAATGCGGCGAATCGTGATCCCCCGGGTTACGCGGCCGATTCGTCCGGTTCGTCCTCGGCGATCTGCCCGCCACCGCCGCCGAGGTAGAGTTCGGCCACCTCCTCGTTTTCGAGGAGTGCTTCGCCGGTATCCTCGAAACGGTTTTCCCCCATCTCGAGGACGTAACCGCGGTCCGACTGCCTGAGCGCTTCACGGGCGTTCTGTTCGACCATCAGGATCGCCGTCCCGGCCTCGTTGATGTCGATAATCTTCTCGAACACTTCGTCGACGAGATCGGGCGCCAACCCGGCCGAGGGCTCGTCGACCAGCATCAACCCGGGATCGACCATGAGCGCCCGCCCCATCGCGAGCATCTGTTGTTGCCCCCCGCTCATGGTGTTGGCCCGCTGGCCCCGACGCTCGTCGAGGATCGGGAACAGACGGAAGATCTCCTCGAGCGTCCCCTCCGGGACGTCGTCCAGGATATACGCCCCCATCCTGAGGTTCTCCTCGACGGTGAGCGACGGGAAGACGTTGTCAGTCTGGGGGACGTAACACATGCCGTTTCGGGTGATCTCGTCCGGTCGAAGGTTCGTGATGTCATCCCCGTCGTAGGTGACCGACCCCTCCCAACAGTTGATGAGGCCGAAGATGGCCTTCATCAGCGTTGACTTCCCCGCCCCGTTCGGACCGATGATCGAAACGATCTCCTCCTGATGGACGTCCAGCGAGACGCCATGGAGGATTTCGGCGTCGCCATACCCCGAGACGATGTCGCGAGCTTCGAGCAGCGCCATGGTCAGGTCCCCAGGTACGCGTCGATCACACGTTCGTCCTGCTGGACTTCTTCCGGCGTGCCCTCCATCAGCTTCTTCCCCTCGCTCATGACAATGATGGTGTCCGAGATGTTCATGATGACTTCCATATCGTGTTCGACGATCAGGAACGTATAGCCCTCCTCTTTGAGGGACTCGATCTGGTTGAGCAGCTTCTTGGTGAGCGTCGGGTTCACCCCGGCGACCGGCTCGTCGAGCAGGATCAGTTTCGGATCCGTCATCAGGATCCGGCCGAGCTCCAGCAATTTCCGCTGGCCGCCGCTCAGGTTGCCCGCCTGCTCCTGGGCGAGGTGGTCGAGCTCGAGGAATTCGAGCATTTCTTGGGCCTCGTCCCGGAGCTCCGCTTCCTCCTCACGGACCATGCCCTGTCGGAACCATGCGGTCAGCAGGTTCTCGCCACGTTGGCCCTTTGGTGCGAGCATCATGTTCTCCAGGACGGTCATGCCCTGGAGCTCTCTCGTGATCTGGAAGGTTCGAACGAGCCCTTCCTGAGCGAGCTGGAACGGCCGGCGATGGCGGTGGGTATCCGCGCGGTTCTTCAGCCAGTTCTGGCCGAGGTAGACGCCGACCCCGACCCCGGCACCGACGATGGCCGAGCCTGCCAGGCCCGCTGCTCCCTGGGCGGTCAAAGCGCCGGTCGCGAGCCCGAGCCCGCCGAAGGCGACACCGGAGCCGCCGAGCCAGATGGCTCGTTCATCCGGGCTGGCCTGCATGATCTCCTGGATGTCACGTCCGTCGTAGCGGATAACGCCGGCATCCGGCTCGTAGAAGCCGGCGACCAGGTTGAAGGTCGTCGTCTTGCCGGCGCCGTTCGGCCCGATCAATCCCGTGATCGAGCCCTTCTCGACCTCGAACGAGACGCCATCAACGGCCGCGATCCCGCCGAAATGCTTGACAAGGTCTTCGACTTCCAGAATCCCCGTCATTCGATTGACACCCCGCTTTCCTCGCCCCAAAGTCCCTCGGGACGGTAGTAGAGGATGATGATCAACAGCGCACCGATAATGACTCGACGGAGGGCGATGATCGACGAGCCCGCGGCGCTCGGGAAGAAGGCCGCAATGTCGGTCGTTCCCCGGGCGAAGCCCCAGTAGATCACGGCACCGAGGATAGCCCCGCGGTTGTTCGCCGTCCCGCCGATGATCACCATGAGCAGCACGATGAAGGTGATCTCGACCCGGAAGATCGACCAGGTGAGCGACTGGAACTGAATGGCAGTGAGGCCCCCGGCCAGCGCCGCGATCCCGCTCCCGAGCGCCATGCTTTGTACCTTATAGGAGAAGGCGTTCTTCCCCAGCGCGGTGGCCACGTCCTCGTCCTCCCGAACGGCTTTGAGCACCCGGCCGAAGGGCGACGTTACCGTGACTTCGGCGACGTAGTACGCGATGGCCAGGGTGAGCAGCACCATCACGAAGAAGAACCGCGAGTAGCCGAAGATGATCCCGAGGTTCTGGTCGAACCGGAGAAGCCAGATCAGGTTCTGAATGGTGTTCCCGAGGGCGACGGCGATGCCGTTTGCTTCGGTGATGGTCCCGAGGTTTGATAAGATCCAATACCAGAAGAGGAATAGCCAGACTGCGGCCACCCCAACGATCCGAATCATGCTCACGTCGGAGAAGTCCGACCACCGGAACGCCAGCCGATAGAGCCCATAGAAGTAGACCGCGAGCAACCCACCCGTCAGGAGCAGGGCCACCATGCTCAGTAGCGGATCATTGCTCTTGCCGAACAGGACGAGCGGGACGAACGTCGCTAGGAACACCAGGGCTGCCGCAATGCCATAGAGGTGATCGCGGCGCGTGAGCTCGCGGTAGTAGGCGTTGTACAGAACGCCGCCGAGGACCCATGTTAGGAGAGAAAACACCCCGATCGTGACGAGGACGACTCCGTCGTTGAGCCCGGCTGGCGTTGCGAGCGCAATGATCGTGCCTACGATCCCCACGACAACACCGGCGAGGACGGCCGGACGGGGGTTCGGCGAATTGGACTCCCTCTTCGATCGGCGGGCGAGGAGATACCCGACGCCGAGGGAGAACACTGCCATGAGGAGGTGAACCACCTTCTCCCGGAGGCCTTCGGCAGTCCGGATGTCGCCGATCGCCGCCATCGCATACGTCCCGGCGGTCCAGAGGATGAAGAGGACGATCCCGAGCATCACCGCGCTCAATGCGCCGTCACCGGGAAGCGGGAAGAGATCGGTGAGCGGGCGTTCGAAACCGGCGAGCGCGCGCGGACCATTGGCGAGCCACCGTTCGGATCGGAAGATTTGCTGGACGATGAACGCCATCCCCAACAGGGTGATCGCCAGATAGTCCTCCCGGAGCCGGATGGCGGGGAGGGCGACCAGGGCACCGATAACCGCGGCGACGATCACCCCGCCGATGATGGCGGGAATCCAGGGCCAGTTCAACCCGAGGATGTAGATCTGTCCTGGATTCTGGCCGGCCGGCGGGAGGACGAGAAGGGCCGTGACGTAGGCCCCGAGGAGATAGAACGCGACGTGACCAATCTCGAGCAGTCCGGTATACCCGAACTTGATGTTCATGCCGATCGCGAGCAGGGCGAAGATACCGATCGTCGTCCCCATGGCGACGAGGGTGGACGAGATCGCCATGTCAGCCACCACCCCCAACGATCCCTTCGGGCTTTACCAGGAGAACGATGAACAGGACCACGAAGGCGATCGGCACCCGATACTGGTTACCGACCGGGAGGACGGTGAACCCGACGTCCATGGCCAGCCCGACGACGAAGCTCCCGATGATGACGCCGTAGACCGACCGGATCCCGCCGAGGATGACGGCCGCGAACATGGGGAGCAACAGGAAGAAACCCATGTTGACCTGCACCCGACTGAGGGTGAGCGCGAGCATGACGCCGGCGATGCCGGCGAAGAGCCCGGCGATGATCCAGGTGGCCATCATCACTCGGTCGGTGTTGATGCCTGTCACCTTTGCGAGGTCGAGGTTGTCGCTCGAGGCCCGCATGGCCGTCCCCAGCTTGGTTTCCTGCAGGAGCACGTGCAGCGTCGCGAACATCAGCAGCGCGATCAGCACGATCAGGAGCTTGATGGGGAACAGTCGAAGCCGGGTCCCGTAGAACCAGGCGTCGGGGAGTGCGGCCGGCGAACCGAGGACGAACCAAAGGACGCCGAATCCGATGACGCCGACGATCGCCCCCGAGATGCGGGGGCTGAGCGTCAAGGCTGCCTCGAAGCCGCCGGCCGCCCGCTTCCGAAGCCGATAGGTGGCGTACCCCACCACGATCGAGCCGACGACCACGACTGCGATGACGAGCCAGGAATAAGCGGCTGTCGACACCACGGGGTTGTTTGGCGGACCGGTGTCGATGATCTGCATCACGACACCATTCCCGGACACGTAGAGGTCGAAGAATTTGGCCGCCGTGATGTACTGTTCGGTCCCGAAGATCTCCTGGGTAGGAGGAAGCTCGTAATTCCTGGCCGCTCCCCCGTAGATGGCTTGGATGCCGAACCGGAGGATAAGCGAGACCCCGAGGGCGACGATCAACATCGTCGCCAGTGATGCCCCGTCTTCGCGGAACTTCCGGAAGACGACACGTTCGGTGACCGGCGCAACGACGCCGACGATGACGGTCGCGAGCAGCACCCCGGCCCAGATCGAGGGGAAGCCCGCAACGACGACGGCGCCGATGATGGCGGCGATAATGAGATGTGTCGCCAGCCCGACGATGGGCGGTGGCTGCGTGGGCCACCAGCCACCTTTCAGGGCCTCCGTACCGCCGATCAGGTAGACCAGGCCGAGCGTACAGCCCGCGGCGAGCAGGAAGAGCAGGACGGTTCCGGCCGCGGTGAGCGACTGGACATCAGTCGAGAACAGCGACAGGATCGGCGTGTTCCCGGGCTTGTTAACGAACAGAGCCATGAACGCCCCGAGGGTCAGGAGTTCACCGTGGGCGAAGTTCGGTACCTCGGCGATACTGTACACGAGGGCCAGGCCGATGGCGCCCATGGCGACGATACTCCCCGTGACGAGGCCGGTTACGATGGCGTTCGGCAACCCGGTCGTTACCATACCAAGCTCCCCCCTCTCGGATGCGTGCCTCTCCCACGGAAAGCCATTGGATTGGGTATCCGAGGGATTCCCTATGTGCGTTGCGATTCCTCTACCGTCACCGTTTCAGACCTCTCGACAGGCGGCACAGACCATCTGGCCGTTGACCTCGGTCAGGTCTTGTGAGAGGGATCCGCAGATCTCACAAACACCTTGATTGGTGACTTCGTCCGGATCGAGTTCGGCCTCGACCTCTGGCGGGACGGGTTCGGTCTCGTTCGCTCCGATGGGTTTCATGGTTTGCGCCGTAACGATATCGTGTTCGGAGAGGACCCCGGCGATGTCGTCATTGTCCATCACCAAGACGTGCCTGATGTCGTTATCAGCGAGGGAGCTCGCTACCTCCGATAGTCGCTGATCCAGTTCGACCGAGAGGACCCGATTCATCATCACGTCCCCGACCGTCGTGTCGCCCGGATCGGCCCCTTCCGCCACAAGGTCAACGACATCCGTCGCACTGAAGATCCCGACCGGATCACTGCCCCGAAGGACGACGGCCCCATCGACCCCCTCGTCCCGCATGAGCCGAGCGGCGCCGGCCACGGAGTCACCTTCGTTCACCCCCACGTAGGACCGGTTCATGACGTCCCGGGCGGTGACCGGATCGTTCATGTATGCGAGTTTGCCATACGAGGGCTAAAAGTTACCCCCGTTAGGATTAATACGCAAACACACCAAGTGAAAAGGCCCCGCTAAACCACCGATAATCATTATAGCCAGGGGTCGTACTCATCGATTGGTACGTGATACCATGGACTACTTCAGGGGTGAACCTCTCAGACACCTGGGCGACCTCCCATCGATGGGGGCGGCCCGGTATGGGGAAAAGGCGGCCTTCGTCTTCCATGGCCAGGAGCTGTCGTACGCTGGCCTCGAAGCCGAAGCCAACCAGATCGCGAACGTCCTCACCGACCAGGGGGTCGAACCGGGGGATCGGGTGGGCTTGTTTATCCCGAATACGCTGGAATTCCCGCCGGCGTATTTCGGCGTGGTCAAAGCGGGAGCGGTCGCGGTTCCCCTCAACCTCCGGATGGACCCCGAAACGCTCGGGTACGTCATCCAGGACGCCGGGGCCGATCACGTCATCGGCTCGGCCTTCCTCTCGGAGGAGGTCCAAGGATTAGCCCAGGCGGCCGAGATCTCTACCCTCTATCTCCCCGGCGTATCCGAGGAGGGAATCGTCAACCTCTCGCACGCCAAGATGGAGGCGGACGACGAGTTCGATCGCGTCGATCGCGATTGGGACGACATCGCCTGTCAGCCCTATACGAGCGGCACCACCGGCAAGCCGAAGGGCGTCCTCCTCTCACACCGGAACCTGCTTTCGACGATCGAGTCCTATGACAGCGGTGGCCTCGCTCTTGATCCCGACGATTCGATCCTGCTCGTCCTCCCGCTGTTCCACATCTACGCCCTCAACGCGCTAATGGGATCGTACCTCTACACCGGCGCCTCGATGGTGTTGCAGGCCCAACCCGAGGGCGTCCCGATGCTGGAGGCCATCGACGAGTACGACATCACGAAGTTCGCCGGCGTCCCGGCGATGTACACCATGATGTTCCGGGAATACCGTGACAATCCGGACAAGTACGATCTCTCGTCGCTCGATGACGTCACCTGTGCCGCCGCTCCCCTCGCCGACGACACGCGGCGATCGATCGAGGAGGCCTGGAACGTCCCGATGGTCGAGGGGTGGGGGATGACCGAGACCTCGCCTGCCGGATGTGTCGAACCGGTCCGCGGGGTGAGGAAGGCGGCCGGGTGTATCGGGCCGCCAGTTCCCAACATCGAGCTCAAGCTGGTGGATCCACAAACCCGTGAAACGCTCGTTTCGGCGGAGGCGCTCGAGCCGAAGGGGATGGCGGACCCCGAGCTCGATTTCGACGACCGCGAGGCTGTCACGGGCGAGATCGCCGTCCGCGGCGATCAGGTGTTCGAGGGCTACTACAACCGTCCTGACAAGACGGACGCCGTGTTCGACGATGACGGGTGGTTCTACACGAGCGACATCGCCAGGGTCGACGGCGATGGGTACTTCTGGATGGTCGATCGCGCCGATGACATGATGATCGTCGGCGGGGAGAACGTCTACCCGGCGGAGGTCGAGGACGCCCTCTATGCCCACCCGGACGTCGCCGAAGCCGCCGTCGCGGCGGCCCCCCACGAGGTCAAAGGCGAGGCCCCGGTCGCGTTCGTCGTCCTCGAAGAGGGGGCCGACGTGTCCGAGGAGGAACTCAGGCGGTTCACGCTCGACCACGTCGCGACGTACGCCCACCCCCGTCGGATCTTCTTCGTGGACGAGTTACCGCGGAGTGCGACCCAGAAAGTCCAGCGGTTCAAGCTGGAGCAGGACGCGGAGGAGCGGCTCGCCGGGCCGCTACAATCGACGGGAGAAGAACTGTAACCGGCCTGACTACAGGAAGCCTTCCTTCTCGAGGTTCTCCATGATGTCGTCGACGAACGATTCGACGTCGTCGTAGGGGAAGTCCCCGCTCGGGAGCTTGGTGTTGAGCTCCATGGCTGTCATCGAGAAGTCGCCTGACTCGAACCGGGTGCTCGGCCCGTTCGGGAGGGCCGGAACCAGGTCCATCGGGCTCGAGATCGGATAGTCGGCACCCTCGAACGCCTCGATCATCTGTTGTCGAATGTCGTCGGGATCCGCCATGACAAGCGGCAATTCAACGACCACAAGTAAAAATCATTCGAGAAAAACAGGGTTACACGTTTCCCCGAGTTTTATGACCAGCGTTCGACCAGGCGGCCGTTAGCCTTAGCAATAGAAACCCGACCGACGGCAAATCCGGCTGTCAGTACGATCGGGGCAGCCCGAGCGTGTGCTCGGCCAGGAAGTTCTTGATCATCTCGTTGGGGATCGGCGCCGTCTCGGTCAGTCGCATGTTCTGCCAGATGTCGAAGACCTCGTAGTCGGCGGTGAACCCATTGCCGCCGTGGGTCTGGATCGCCCGGTGGGCCGCCTCAGTGGCGGCCTCGCTGGCGCGGAGCTTGGCCACGTTGGCTTCCGCCCCGGCGTCCTGGTCGTTGTCCCACTTCCAGGCCGCCTTATACGTGATTTCGCGGGCACAGAGCAGTTTGCTGTAGGAGTCGGCCAGGGGATGCTGGATGGCCTGATGGGCGCCGATCGGCCCGCCGAAGACCTCCCGGTCGTTCGCATACTCGACCGCGAGGTCGACCGCTCTGAGCCCCCCACCGAGGGCACTTGCAGCACCGGCAATCCGCTCGGTATTGAGCGTATCCCAGAGCAGGTACATTCCCCCGTCCTCGGTGCCGAGAATGCGGTCCTCAGCGACCCGGAGGCCGTCGATGTCGACCTGGTACTGGGTCTCGAACCACGGCAACTCGATGTCGATCGGCGTCAGGTCGATCCCGTCCCGGTCGGCCGGGTCAGGCACGATGAACAGCGACACGCCATGTGTCGGGTTGGATCGATCGAAGTCCGAGGTCCGGGCGATCAACAGCATCTCGTCGGCGTTCTCGACGCCGCTGATGAACATCTTCTGCCCATCGATGACGAACTCGCCCCCGTCACGCGTGGCGGTGGTATCGATGTTGAGCGTGTTGATTCCGGCCCCGGCCTCGGTCAACCCCATGCAGAACCGAACCTCGCCGTTGGCGATGGCGGGGAGGTACTTCTCTTTCTGTGCTTCGGTGCCGTGGCGCTGGATGCCGATTCCACCGAAGACCGGGGTGAGCACGAAAATGATGCCGCCCTGGCCGCCGGCCCGGGAGAGTTCCTCGATGATGATCGACATTTCGAGCATTCCCAAGCCGGCCCCGTCATATTCTTCCGGGATCGTGACGCCGAGCCACCCGTCGCGTGCGAGGTCATCCCAGTACTCGGTCGGGAACTCCTTTTCGGTGATGTGGTTCTTCCAGTACTCGCGGTCGTACTCCGCCGCGATGTCGCGGACGGCATCCCGGATGAGCCGTTGTTCCTCCGTCTCACCGTACTCCATATGTGTAGGTTTCGACCGTCACCGCAAAGCGGTTGTGGTGGCCTCAGTCCGCCAGGTCGACGACGCCTGGGTCGATGTGGACACCGAGACCCGGCCCATCCGGCGGTGTCAGAACCCCCTCCTCGGCGATAAACGGTCGATCGAGCAGGAAATCCCGGGCGGCGGGCGTCCAGGCCGGCGGCTCGAGCGGGAACTCACACCAATTCGCTTCAACCGCGGCCATGACGTGGAGGTTCGCAGCCAGGCCGATGCCGTTGGTCCACGTATGCGGTGCGAACTCGAGGCCGTTCGTCCGTGCCATGGCGGCGACGTCCATCGCCCCCCGAATCCCGGTCGCGAGCATCGCATCCGGCTGGAGGACGTCCAGCGACCCGTGGTCAATGAACTCTCTGAACTCGTGGACGCCGTCGTTGAACTCGCCACCGGCGATCGGAACGTCGGTCCGCTCGCGGAGCCTCGCTAACCCGTCGTAATCATGCCTGTCGAGCGGCTCCTCGAGCCAGGCGATTCCGCCGAGCGACTCGAGCGCCCTCGCGACCTCGACCGCCCGGTCGAACGTCCATTGGTCCGGGTCCTTGAACACCCGAACGCTCCAGCCCATGTTGCCGTCGACCATGAGCGCCAGGTCGGGGAACCGCTCGCGGATTTTCCTGGCGACCGCGAGATCGTCAGTTGGATCCGGCCCGAACCGGAGCTTGACCGCCTCGAACCCCTCCGCAACACGCGCCTCCACGTAATCGATCCGGGCATCGGCAGCCTGCCGTTCGCCGGTACTCGCATAGGCGGGGATCGACCGACGCTCGCCGCCGAGCAGCTCGTAGATCGGCTTGTCGGCGGCCTTACCGATGATATCCCAGCATGCTACCTCGAGGTGCCAGGGACGGGGCCCGAGGAGGTCGATACTCGAAAGTTTCCGACGGATCCGACCGATGGCGTGGGGGTCCTCGCCCACGAGAAAGAACTCGAGCGGCGTCTCGTAGTCGATGCCTCCAGCGAAACTCGGGCTCGCGGTAATCCCTCTGATGTCTGAATCGGTCTCCAGGACGAAGAGTTCGACCTCGTGGGACCCCTGCGAATACCCCGGGATCCACGTGGGCTCGTACGCCCCCGCCAGATCGTGGGAGAGGTGGTGTTGCGTGACACCCGTGATCTTCATAGCCGAGCCCTCACACGATGTGGTGAAAAGCGTATGCCGCGGTGCCGAACCGTTTTAGCGATCCCCGCCAATGGAAGGCCCATGGCCGTTGACGCCTGTCGCTCGGGGGCCCTCCGATGAAGATCGACATCGGGGGTGACCCGGACACGGAGACCGCCCGCGCCATCGCGACGGCGCTGTCCCAACACCTCGACGAACGTGTCGAGGTCGTGGCCGGCTCCGGAGAGACGATCGGTCCGTCGGTGGACGGGCCGGACTGGGAGGACGCGGTAATCACCGATCGCGAGACCGAGCTCCGCGAGGACATCGAAGCCATCCTGTCCGGCGGGCCGGATCGGGGGCACGAGAAGATCGAGGAGCTCGGAAAGCTCTTCGTCAGAGACCGGCTCGACCGTATCTTCGACGAGATCGAGTACGAGGACGGCACCTTTGCCCGGTACGACGAGGAGGGCGAACTTCCCGCCGACGGCATGATTACCGGCGCGGGCAAAATCAACGGCCGGACGGTTTTCTTCGTAGCGAACGATTACACGGTCAAGGCCGGATCGCTCGGGCAGATGGGCGTCGAAAAGGAAATCAGGCTGGCCGAACGCGCCGTCGAGGCCGGCGCGCCCATCCTGCGGCTTATCGATTCGACGGGGGCCCGGCTCAGCCTTGACGAGCGCGACGAGGGCGATACCCACATGGACCGGTACCGCGGGGGCCGGATGTTCTACAACCAGTGTATTCATTCGGGGCAGGTCCCCCAGATCGGCGTGCTCTACGGCCCGGACATCGCGGGCTCGGCCTATACGCCGGTCTTCTGTGATTACCTGATTATGGTCGAGGGGATCAGCGGGATGGCGATCGCGAGTCCGCGGATCGTCGAGGCGGTGACCGGGGAGTCGGTCTCGATGCAGGAACTCGGGGGGCCGGATGTCCACGCGACCGAATCCGGGAGCGCGGACCTCGTGGTCCCGGACGAGGAGACCGCTGCCAAGCGGGTCCGAGAGCTCCTCTCCTACCTCCCCCAGACCCACGACGCACCGTTGCCGACGCGCCGGTCGAGGCGACCCGACCGAAACCCGGCGGGCCTCGATGCGATCATCCCCGACGCACCGAACGAGGGATACGATGTCCACGAGGTCATCGACCGCCTCGTCGACGCGGACAGCTGGTTCGAGCTGAAACCCCGGTTCGCGCCCGAGCTCGTGACCGGTCTCGGCCGGATCGACGGCCGCCCTGTCGGGATCGTCGCGAACCAGCCCGCCCACAACAGCGGTGCCATCTTTCCCGACTCCGCAGAGAAAGGGGCGGGGTTCGTGTGGACCTGCGACGCCTTCGGCATTCCCCTCGTCTACCTGTGTGACACGCCGGGGTTCATGGTGGGCTCGGCAGTGGAGCGGGACGGCATCCTCCAGAAGGGGCGAAAGTTCATCTACGCCACCTCGAACGCCCAGGTCCCGAAGTTCTGCGTCATCACCCGGAAGGCCTACGGCGCGGGTATCTACGCCATGGCGGGCCCCTCGTTCGGTCCGGACGCCACCTTGGCGTTACCCAGCGCCGAGATCGCCGTGATGGGTCCCGAGGCAGCAGTCAACGCCCTCTTCGCCGATCAGATCGAGGACATGGACGACGAGGAGCGGGCGGCGTTCGTCGAGAGCATGCAGCAGGAGTACGACCGGCTGATCGACATCCGGAAACAGGCCGCGACGATGCAGGTCGACGAGCTCCTTCCGGCGGGCGACCTGCGGGACCAGCTGGTCGACCGCCTCGGCGCCTTCGAGGACAAGCGGCGGACGGAGCGAGACCGGTACCACGGCACCGTCTTGTTCTGACGTCCCATGGGGAATATAAGGTCCCTTAATATGACCTAATAATATCAGGGGCATCTTGATATCAGGTTAGGCCATTGATACGGTTATGAGCACGAGCGCGATCCCCGTCGCCAAAAACTGGACCGATCCTTCTGTATGCCCGTTCTGTGAGGCCACCCTGACCGACCCCGGTGCCGGTTTCATAGATCACCTGGACGACAACCCCGATTGTTCCTCCGGGTTCGAGGTCTGGCGAGATAACATCGGATCCGACATCGGCGGCACCTGGTCCGGCTGAGCACCCCCCGGGTCACGTTTTTCACGACAGCGCCCGAACTCCGAGTCATGACTGTCGACTACGGGCAGTACGAGGAGGGCAAGGGCCTGAGTTACTGGGCGATGGATCCCGTCCTCCAGTACGAGGTCCGGCGGACCTATTCCGAGGACGAATACGGGTGGGCGGAATCCCGGCTGGCTGATTTTGGGAAGACGGTCGGTACGGTCATCGCCGACCACTCCGAGACCCTCGACACGCACGATCCGACCCTCCACACCTACGATCGCGACGGCGAGGTCGAAAACGAGGTCGAGTACCACCCGGTACACTTCGAGGCCGAACGGCTGATCTACGAGGCAGGGACCGTGGCCGACTCCTTCGTTGCGCCACCGGGCCGGGACGAACCCATGCCGGTCCTCCATAACCTGGCGATGGAGTACCTGCTGACCTATACGGACATCGGCCTCGGCTGTCCGGTGGCGATGACGGCCGGCGTGGCCCACGTACTCGACGAGTTCGACGACGGTGCCCTCGACGAGTTTTTTGCCGCGGTCACCGCGCGGGATTACGACGAGTTCCTGCACGGGGCGATGTTCCTCACGGAAAAGCAGGGGGGTAGCGACGTCGGGGCGAACGAGACCATCGCCGAGCCCGCCGACGACGGCACTTGGCGGCTCACCGGCGAGAAATGGTTCGCCTCCAAGCTCGATGCAGGGGCGGCCCTCGTGCTTGCCCGCCGTGAGGACGCGCCGGAGGGGACGGATGGCCTTTCGCTGTTCCTCCTCCCCAGCGAAAAGCAAAACGGTGAGCCGAACGACTACTATTTCCGACGGCTCAAAGACAAGCTTGGGACCAAAAGCGTGCCCACTGGCGAGGTCGAGCTCGAGGGTGCCGAGGCCTACCTCGTCGGCGAGACCGAGCGGGGCTTCAAGTACATGGCGGAGATGCTCAATCTCGAACGGCTTTCCAACGCGATCGCCGCGGTCGGTAACATGGGTCGGGCGGTCCTTGAGAGCAAGATCCACGCCGCCAACCGCGAGGCGTTCGGGAAGACGCTCGACGAGCATCCGCTGATGCGCCAGGATCTCGTACGGATGACCGTCGATCATGAGGCCGCAACGGCCTACACGTTCGATGCAGCGAGCGTCTACAGCGACTACGTCGACGGTGACGACGAGGAGGCCTATCGGCTTATGCGGATGCTGGTCCCGGTCGCGAAACACCGGACGGGTCGGCTGGCGGTCGAGACGGCCTCCTACGCCATGGAGGTCCTCGGGGGGAACGGCTACGTGGACGAATACGTGACCAACCGCCTGCTCCGCGACGCCCAGGTGCTCCCCATCTGGGAAGGCACCTCCAACATCCTCTCGCTCGATCTCCTTCGGGCGCTCGCCAGGGAGGCATCCCACCAACCCTTCCTCGAGAGGGTGCGAGCCAGACTCGAGGGGGCGACCCACCCGGTCCTGGCAGACCTCGTCGGGACGGTGGAGGCGGAGGCCGATTCGCTCGAGGAATCCCTCACGACCCTCGCGACCGAGGACCGCGATTATGCCGAACTCTACGCCAAGCGTCTCGCCGACTACGTTTACGACGTCTATACTGCCGCCCTTCTCCTCCACGAGGCCCAAACCCAGCTCGACGAAGCGGACGACGCCCGCAAGGCACTCGTCGCGAAGCGGTTCATCGACCGACACCTCCGCGACCGGGACGCCCGGGGGATCACCAGCGGCGACACGCTCCCGCTCGACTGGTTCGACGCCATCGTCCGGTTCGACCGCGCCGAGCCGGAGGTCCTGGCGGACGTGCCGATGGCGGACTGAGCCTAGTCGATGCCGAGGATCGCCCGCGCTTCGTCGGGCGTCGCCGGCTCCCGACCGACGGCGTCGGCCATCCCGACCGCCTTCTCGACGAGGTCGGCGTTCGACTCCGCCATCTCGCCTTCGCTGACATAGAAGTTGTCCTCGAGGCCCACACGCACGTTCCCGCCCATCGAGAGGGCCGCCGACACCAGGGGCCACTGATCGCGACTGATGCCGATCACCTGCCAGGTGGCCCCATCGGGGAGCTGACGGACCTGGTGAGCGAGGTTCTCGACGGTGGCCGGGATGCCCCCGAGGACGCCCATGATGAGGCTGAAGTGCGGGGCGTCACCCAGCGTGCCCGTCTTCTGGAACGGCCGGATGTTGCCGATGTGCCCGGTATCGAAACACTCGAGCTCGGGCTTCACGCCAGATTCCTGCATGGACTCGAGGAACTGCCGAATCTCCCGGAAGGGGTTCTGGAACACCATGTCGAAGACGAAGTCATCGCGACGATCCGAGTACTTCGCATAGTTCATCGAGCCCATATTCAGGGCGGCCATTTCGGGTTGGACCGACTCGATATAGTCCGTCCGTTCCTCGACCGGGACGTCGATCGCACCGGTCGAGAAGTTGATCACGATATCCGTCCGGTCGCGGATCTCGTCGTGAATTTGTTGATAGATCCCCGTGTCGAACGTGGGGCTGCCGTTGTCGGTCCGGGCGTGGATATGGGCGATCGCCGCCCCGGCCTCGCGGGCTTTCTCCGCCTCGATGGCGATCTCCTCTGGGGTGTATGGGATGGCGGGACACTGATCGCGGGTGGTGAGCGCACCGGTCAGGGCGGCCGAGACGATCACCCGGTCGGGGTCGTTCCCTTTGACGGCCTGCTGGCGGTCGTACATGTCGGCCATGCTACCGCCCCCGCCATTCCGGTTCACGGTCGGTCAGGAAGGCTTCGATCCCCTCCTCGGTGTCTTCGCTCATCGCCAACAGCGCGATGACCTCCTTGAGATACGACAGCGCCCGATCGAAGCTCATCTCCCGCTGGCTATAGTAGGCTTCCTTCCCCATCGAGATCATTACCGGGCTGTTGGCCGCGAGCGTCTCGACGAACTCGTCGAGGCCCTCGTCGAACCCGTCCGGATCGTGGAGGTCCGTCACCAGTCCCATGTCGGCGGCGGCCTCGGCGTCGATCCTCTCGCCGGTGAACAGGAGTTTGAGGCCGCGTTTCTCGTGGACCGTCCGCATGATCGGCGCCATCGCCTGGGCCGGGAACAGCCCCACCCTCACCTCCGGGGTGCCGAACTCGGCGTCGCGGCTCGCAACGATGAATTCGCAAGCAGCGGCCAGTCCCAGCCCGCCCGCCAGACAATACCCTTCGACGGCGGCGACCGTGAGCGCGCCGGTGGACTGCAGGCGTTTGACCAGGCGAGTCAGCCCGGAAAACCCATCGCGGTAGTCCTGGGCGCTGCCGCCGATGGGCATCTCGGCCATGTCGCCGCCGGAGGAGAAGCTCCCATCGGCTCCACGTATTACCACCACACGAGTCGGCCCCTCGTCGGCGGCATCGAGGACGTCAAGCAACCCCTCGATGACGGCCCGGTTGAGGGCGTTCCGCTGGTCGGGGCGGTCGATCACGGCCTTGACGACGACCCCGTCGTCGCTCACCGTGACGGCGAGGTCGTCGTTCGACAACGCTGATCCCTCGAGGGTCATCCGGACCCCTCCGCTCGGTCACGTCCGTCGGCCAGTCGCGGCGTCGGCATAGCAACCGGTTATCGGGCGCACCCCAAATAGCTGGCCGGCATCGCCGGACGGTGCCGGTCGGGAAAACCACGACACTTAAGCCGGTCTACCCACCGCACTCAGTCATGGATCGAAACTCCCTGGTTCACCTCGTCAGCGTCCTGGGTGTTTTCCTGGGCATGGCGGTCCTGCTCTACGGCGAGCAGTTCCACATGGACCCGCTGGTCTACGGCGGTGGCGTCATCGTCATCATCGCTGTGGCGATCGAAACGGTCGTGATCGCCCAACTGCCATCAGCGGCCGGCCACTAGGCCGAGTTCTCGCCCACGGTCGTATACTCCCAGAAATCGCCATCGCGCATCGCCCGGCCGATGGCCCGGTGGAACTCCTCCTGTGAGTCGACCTCATCGACGTCGACGTGATCGAGGATCTCCCGGGCCGCGACGACCCGCTCGTGGTTGATCCGGATCGGATCGTCGCCCACGTCCCCGGCGAACTCCGCCATCGAGAGCGGGAACTCCCGGTCCTCCAACTTCTTCGCGAAGATGGCCATCCCGTACTTACGGCCCCCCTCGCTTCCCTCGTCACCGTCGGGGTCGTGGGGCCATTCGTCGGTACTCATAAGGGATACGGCGGCGGGCGCCGAGAAAATCGTTACGCAAGGGATGCGGTGGGGATGGGATTTGAACCCATGAGGCCTGGATGGCCACCTGCTCTCAAGGCAGGCGCGTTGGTCCGCTCTGCCACCCCACCGCACACGGATGTTCTCGTGAAGTCGTTTAAGGCCTGTCGGTCGTCAGCCGACGGTGACGGTCCGCCGGCCGTCGCTTCCGGCCACCCCGAGGCCCAACTCGTCGATCGCGGCAGACGTGAACTCGGGGGCGAACCGATCGGCGGCCCGTCGGGCCTGAATCGACGCGACGAGTGTCGCCAACTCCGCATCCCTCGTCACCAGGGGATGCAGCGGGAGGAAATCCACCGAGAGGTCATTTTCGACGGCCGTCTCGGCTAGCGATACCGCTTCCGGCGGTTCGAACCCCCGCCCGAAATCGAGGGGCTCCTTCAAGCCGACGTACGCGACCCGTCCACCGGCCGATGGCGCGAGCACGACCTCGTTCCGGCGGAGCGTCATCGCGGCGCTGTCGAGCGCGGTCCGCAGGAGCGTCGGGGCCCGCCCGTCGAGGATCGCCACAGAATCGGCATCCTCTTCCTCGAGCAGGTGAGTCGTCGTGTTCTCGGCCCGCTTGGCGAACGAGTCGCCCACCTGGACCTCGAACCTAACCTCGGAGATGTCGTCGAGCGCGTCGACCGCGAGCTCGCGGAGCAGGGCCTCCGGCGATCGACCGTCAAGGGCATCGTCGGGAAAATCCCGTGCCGGCGGGTAGTTCACGAGCAGCTCCCCGCCCGTCCCGTCGACGTTCCGCATCGTGTCCATCACCATCGCGGCATATAGCGTAGCGGCCTGGTCGTCCGAGAGGGCGTCGACCCCGTCGAGAACGAGCCCGTCTATCGGCGGCGCGGCGAGGAGGGCATGGGTGGTCATGGTTCCCTAATCCCGGGGCATCGCCACAAGGCCATCGGTTCGGGGACGTCAGCGTTATTTTCTCCCCGGACCTTCCTCGGATTGATGACCGTCGTGGTCGACATCTCGTGCCCGAAGTGCGGCCAGACCGACCCGGTCCGGAAGGAGAGCTTGGCGACCTACCGGTGTATCGACTGCGACCATTCCTTTAGTCAGACAGACGTCGAACCTGGGGAATAGAGTTAACCGATCCCCCGTTCGCAATGCCATCAATGAAGGCAATCAACTGGGTTGTGGTCCTCTCACTCTTCCTCATCTCGACCGCGGTCGGCGGCGCTGTCGCCAGGTTGGCGTTCCTGGTGAGCCAGCTCCAGGCGTTGATCGTTATCCTGCTTGTTGCGGTCGTGCTCGTGGCCGTTGGGGTCTCGGCGGCGAAGTCGGGGCAGTGGCTGGCGAACCCCTACTGGTAGGTCACTCCTCGACGTTTTCCGGGCTTCGGGGGTGGTAGTCGGTCCGGTATTCGCCTGGCCGATCGTCGACGCGATCGGGGTTCAACCGGCCACCCAGCAGCATGAAATCGACCAGCGTGAGGCTCAACACCGCCTCGACCACCGGCACGCCACGTGGCGGGAGGACGGGATCGTGGCGGCCGATGACCTGGATGTCCTTCTCCTCGCCCGTCTCCCAGTCGACCGTAGTCTGTTCCTTCGGGATCGAGGTCGGGGCGTGTAACGTCACCTCGCCGTAGATCGGTTTTCCCGTCGTGATCCCGCCCTCCATCCCCCCGTGGTCGTTCGCCGCCGGGACCACTTCGTCATTCTCGTCGAATTCGAACGAATCGTTCCGGTCGAAGCCGGTAACCTCCCTGGCCCCCCGCCCGAGGCCGAACTCGAAGGCCGTCGTCGCCGGGATCGACAACATCCCGTGGGCGAGCCTCGCCTCGATGGCGTCGAACCGCGGGGCTC
>CAYOLR010000024.1:0-21494 GCA_964404815.1 uncultured Halobacteriales archaeon | reverse complement strand
CCAGGCCCGGCGGTCCGGCATCCGCTATCGGCCGGAGCGACACGAATCCGCCGAGTACATCCACACCCTGAACGGCTCCGGCGTGGCCCTCCCTCGGGTGATGGTCGCGATCATGGAATACTACCAGAACGACGACGGGACGATCACCGTTCCCGATGCGCTCCGCCCCTATCTCGACGGCCAGTCGGTCATCGAGGGGCACGAGCCTGTCGGCGAGAGCGCGGTCGGGGCCGGTCGCCGCGACTAGGGCCGATCCCCGTCGTGTGAGAATCGCACACGGCGCTTAAGACCTTCACTCGCCTAGTCCAGAGTATGACGGAAACCTTCGTCGTGGTCGGCGGCGATGCCGCCGGAATGAGCGCCGCGAGCAAGGCCAAGCGTGACGACCCCTCGCTCGACGTGATCGTATTCGAGAAGGGCGAGTGGGTGTCCTACGGCGCCTGCGGCCTCCCCTATTACGTCAAGGGCGAAATCGAGTCGCTCGACGACCTGGTGTCGATGGAGCCCGAGGCCTTCATCGAGGACCGTGACATCGACCTCCGCCTCGGCCACGAGGTGACAGCGATCGATACGGACGAAAAGACCGTCACGGTCGAGGCCGACGGCGACAGCTTCGAGCAGGCGTACGATTCGCTGCTCATCTCCACTGGTGCTCGCGCGCTCGAACCGCCGATCGACGGGATGGACCTCGCGGGCGTGTTCACCCTCCACAGCATGCAGGAGGGCGGTGCCGTCCGCGAGTTCATCGAAGAGAAAGACCCCGACTCGGTCGGCCTGATCGGCGGGGGGTACATCGGGTTGGAGATGGCCGAGGCCTTCCGCGGGCGCGGCATCCACGTCGAACTTTTCGAGATGCTCCCCCACGTCCTCGACCCGTTCGGCGAGGTCGTTGCCGAGCGCGTCGAGGCGCACCTCCGCGAGGAGTCCGTCGCGGTCCACCTTGACACGATGGTGGACGCTATCAGGGGCAGTCGCGGCCGGGTCACCGCCATCGAAGCCGACGGCGAGGAATACCCCGTCGAGATGGTGCTCGTGGGGACCGGCATCGCGCCGAACGCCGAGCTGGCCGAGGCGGCCGGGATCGAACTGGGTGAGACCGGCGCCATCGCCACCGACGAGTACGGCCGGACGAGCGCGGACGACGTCTTCGCGGCGGGCGACTGCGCCGAAGCCGGCAACGTCGTCACCGGCCAGCCGGACTACGTCCCGCTGGCCCTGACCGCCAACCGACACGGCCGCGCGATCGGCCAGACCGTCGCCTCCGGTGATCTCCACGAGGTGGGTCCGATGGCCGGGACGGCCGTCGTGAAGGTGTTCGACCTCGAGGTCGCCCGGACGGGCGTGATCGACGAGGACGAGGCCGCGGCAGCGGGATTCGACCCGGTTTCGGTGACGATCGAGGCCGAATCCCGGGCGCACTACTACCCGGGCGGCACGCCGATCACGATCCAGATGGTGGCCGACGCCGAAAGCGGCAGCGTGCTCGGTGCCGCCATGGTCGGCCGCGAGGGCGTCGCCAAGCGGATCGACACGGTTGCGACCGCCCTCCACGCGGGCATGACCGTCGACGAGGTCGAGAACCTGGACCTGGCCTACGCACCACCGTTCAGCCCCGTCTGGGATCCCGTGTTGACGACGGCGAAGGTGCTCAACGGGAAGGTCGAGAAGGCGACGCCAGTCCAGGCCGACGACTAACGCATCGTCTCCAGGTCGACGAACGCGTCACCGTTGGCCGTCAACCAGGTCGCCATGATCGTTAGGCCCTCGGCCCCCCGCGGATAGATCGTGCAGCGGTCGGGCCCGGTCGGGTCCTCGACCCGGACGGTCGCGATATCGATGGCCGGATGCGCTTCTGGAACGTCGGCATGAGTGGAAAACGGCGACATGCGCTGGCATCGGCCCGTGGGCACGATCACGCCTTAACCGCTGCTAAGAGGCCTCAATATACCTATTTAGACCTCAGTGTTCGCTCTCGAGACCCGCCGGCCTTTTACTCGGAGGCCGCCAACCGGTGACGTGGACCTCGCGATCCGCTACGAGGGGGACGACGACCCGAAGAAGTGCACGGCCCGGCGGCTGGCGAAGTTCGACCTCGCCACGCTCCACCGCTCCGACCGCGCCACCCCGTCCGGGATCGTCCTCAATCCCCACGCCGAGCGGGCGCTCTCACCGGCGGATCGTGAGGCGGCCGACCGGTTGGTGGCCCTCGATTGCTCCTGGGAGACCGCCGAAGCGGCCATGTTCAGTCTCGACGGGCTCCACCGGGCGCTCCCGTTTCTCGTGGCCGCGAACCCGATCAACTACGGCAAACCTTTCCGGCTGACGACCGTCGAGGCGCTGGCTGCCGGCCTCGTCATCCTCGGCGGGCGGGCCCACGCCGAACGGATCCTCGATCCGTTCAAGTGGGGAAACACTTTTCTTGAGCTGAACGCCGAACCGCTTGACCGGTATGCCGGGTGTGCGGATTCGACCGAGGTGGTTTCCGTCCAGAACGAGTACCTCGAAGCCGGCGAGCCCGGGTAGCCGGTCTCGAAAGCGTTTAAGCGGCCCATCCAGTACGGAGGAGCATGGCGAGCTTCGACGTGGCGGAACGGCGGCTTCTCGACAAGCAGATCTGCATGCGCTGTAACGCCCGCAACCCGCCCCGGGCCAACTACTGCCGGAAGTGCGGGTACAAGGGCCTCCGGACAAAGAACCGCGAGCGGCAGACGGCTTAATCGCCCGCCCAGGAACCCCCAGCGGCCACCGCGAACAGCACTGCCGCCGGGGCGAACAGGAGCCCGATCGTCATCATTCCAATAATCACGAACACCCCGAGCGTCGCGGCCACGCCGGCCGTCCACGCCGCGTTCCCACGCCAGGCCATCAGGGCGCCGGCGATCGAAAGGAGTCCGAGGAGGACCGGCCAGGCGAACAGGGCGAAGCCGGCATCAGGCTGTCCCATGAGCCAATCGATCCCGGAGGTGGTCCCGGTTTCGACCCCGCCCGTCGACGACTGGGAGCGGTCCCGAACGACAGGACCGAAAAGGACAAACAGTGATGCAGTCAGCCCGGCGCTTCCGCCGAGGATACCGGCATATTGAGCGAACCGCCCGGCGGCCGCCATCAGTTCACTCCTCCCGCCATTCGTCTTCGAGGACGGCGTAGAGTTCGACGTCGTGATACGCTCCGTTGATGAACACCGCCTCATGGAGGGTCGCTTCGGGTCGGTAGCCGAGTTTCTCGAAGACACGGGTTGACGCTTCGTTACCCGCGACGATCCGGGCGAAAATTCGATGCAAACGGCGCTCGTCGAAGGCGTAGTCGGTACAGAGCTCGGCCGCTTCGGTCCCGTCCCCCTCCCCCCACCAATTTTCCGCCATGAACAGGCCGATCTCGGCTGAGCCGCTGACCGAGTCGGCCCCCGTAAGGCCGATGGTCCCCGCGGGGTCGCCGTCGACCGTGATCAGGAGGTTGACGCTCTCGTCGGCGGCGATGACGGTCTCGTAGAACTCCTCCTCCTCCTGTGCGAGGTTGAGCGGCGGCCGCAGGAACAGGAAGCGGCGGACCCCGGGGGCGTTGATCGTGTCCCTGAGAAACGGCAGGTCCGCCTCCTCGATCGTTCGCAGCTCGACGCGAGGACCGGTAAGGAAGGGTGCTCCTGACATACCTCCGCGGTGGCGTACGTGGCCTTTAGCTTCGCCTTTCACCCGTCCGGATACTTCGGATTCATCTTCGAGGCGCGCCAGTGGGCCACCTCGATGACGTCGCGGACATCGCCGTGATAGACGTCGCCGTGGCCGGCGTAGAGGTGTTCGATGCCGTCCGGTAGCCGGTCGAGCAGGGTTTCGAGGCTCTCGATCAGTACCTCACGTGACTGGCCGGCCATGTCCGTCCGCCCGAAGCTCCCGTACTCGAAGGCGCCGTCGTCGTGAACGACCACGTCGCCAGAGAAGAGCGTGTCCTCGCCGACGAAGGCCAAGTGATCGTCGGCGTGGCCGGGGGTATGGACCGCCTCGAACGGCTCGCCGCCGATCGCGACCGTGTCGCCGTCGTCGAGTGCATGGGTGCGGCGGGGATGGTCGGCGTAGGCGTACAGATCGGCATCGAAGGCGTCGAGCACGGAATCGACCTCGCCGACGTGATCGCCGTGCTGGTGGGTGAGGACGAGCGCGTCGAGCACGCCGGTGTGCCCGCGGATGACGTCGACGACGCCCGTCATCGTCCCCGCATCGACGAGCGTCGCCGAGGAGCCGATCGCCAGATAGGCATTCGCCGTGAAGGTCTCGGCACCCGCCGTAACGGTGTGAACGTCCATGGCCGGGGTGGGCCCCGCGCCGACAAATGATTTTTCTTCTTCCGCGTCATACACCTACATGGAATGGGCTTCGGGAGCTACGACGAATCCGAACAGGAGAACCAAGCGGTAGACGCTGATTTCGACGAGGAAGACAGCGTCAATACGAACAGCGTCGGCCATAACGGTGACATCGACTTCGAGTTCACGAGCTCGAACGACGAACTGCTCGACCGGTTGAAGGACATCAAGGAAGAAGAAGCCGAAGAAGAAGCATAGTGAAGCCCGGCGTCCGGGCGGTCGGCGTCGCCGAATCGTTTACCGGTCACCAGAGTACGGTGGCGGCGGCCGTCACACGGGCGTCACGCGTAGTCGACGGGTTTGCCTTCGGGACGGTGACCGTCGGCGGGACCGATGCGACCGACCGGATCGTCGACATCGTTTCTTCGCTGGACCGAGAGGACGTCCAGTATCTGCTCATCGCCGGCATCGCGCCCGCCTGGTACAACATCGTCGACCTCCATACGGTCAACGACCGGACCGGCCTGCCCACGATCTCGGTGACCTTCGAAGCCTCCGAGGGGCTCGAAGCCGCCCTCGAAGCGGAGTTCGCCGGCGACGGCCTCGCCGACCGGCTTACGACGTACCGGGCCCAGCCCGGTCGGACGCGCCACACCGTGAACGGCCACGACCTGTACCTCCGAGCCGTCGGCCTCGAAAAGGACGAAGCCGACCGTGTCGTGCGAACCTTCACGCCCGAGGGCGGACGGCCCGAGCCGCTCCGCGTGGCCCGGTTGGCCGCCCGGGCGGCCGACCGGTGGCAGCACGTTTAGTACCCCGGGGCCCAGCATGACACTGCATGACCGGGATGGAGGAGCTCGAGGTGCGGGACTGTGAGCGGTGCCCGGCCCTCGTGGACTCCCGCTCCCGGATCGTCAACGGCGTCGGGCCGGTCGATGCGTCCCTGCTTTTCGTCGGCGAGGCACCCGGCGGGGAGGAGGACGCCCAGGGCGAACCCTTCGTCGGTCGGAGCGGCGCGATCCTTGACGAGGTCCTCAGGGAGAACCGGCTCGCCCGGACGGAGGTCCGGATCACGAACTGCGTCCGGTGCCGCCCGCCCGACAACCGCGACCCGTATGCCAGCGAGCTCGAGCACTGTCGGGACTACCTCGAGACGGAGATCGCCGCCGTCGACCCCGTCGTGGTCATCACGCTCGGACGGGTCCCCTCAGAACACCTCCTCGGCCGCGGTGTGGCCGTGACGAACGAGGCTGGGACGGTCGTGCGGACCGAGATCGGCGGCTGCCTGTTCGACGTCCTGATCTGCGTCCACCCGGCCGCCAGCCTGTACGATCCGAACCAGCGGACGACGCTCGAACGCGCGATCGAGAAGGCCGCCGCCATGACGGGGACGGGTGGGCAGGCCCGGATCGGCGACTTCTAGACCGGCGTGTCGCTCTCGCCGGGAATCCCTCGGCCGTTGAAGAAATCACCGCCCCAGTGGCTGATCCAGATGTCCTGGTTCGCGAGGTACAGTGCCTGTTCGGTGTCGAACCGGTCGTCGACGACCGACCACGAATCGGCCCTGGTATCGTATTCGACGGCGGCGTTATAGACGGCGGCCTGGCCGAACTCCCCACCGGCCTTCGGCGGGAGCGGCAGCGGGTGATCGGCCTCGGTGTCGTGGGAGGGCGGTCGCTCGGCCCGCTGGAGCCGACCCCGGTTGAACGTCTGGTTGAAGAACCGGGCGTACTGGTCCCGGATATCAATGTCGAGCGCCGCGTCGGCCGCGTTCAGCCCGCCGGTGATGTCGCCCGCGTCCCGGGCGGTGATCCGATACGTCGAGGCATCGGTCCGCGACATGTACGTGTCCGCCGCGTCGTCCCAGAGGGCGTCGACGAGATACCCGAGGACGTCGCCGGCCAGGTCGCGGTGATCGACGCCATCGAGCTGTGAGGCCCAGACGAGGCCCTGGCCGACGATCCCCTGGGTCGCGGCCTGGTTGCTCGCGCCGTCGGTCACCCGACCGGAGTCCTCCACGGCCTCCGCGACGCGGCCAGCGAGCGAGTTCGCATAATCGGCCGCCATACCGGCGAGCTGGTCAGACCCCGCGTGCGTCCCGTACCAGCCGACCCCGCCCAGCAGCTCCCCGACGACCCGGGTGGTCGGTAGCTTCGACGGCGGGAAGGCGTTCATGACGGTCTTACCGACGCCGTCGGCGAGCTTCTGGAGGTTCTCCCGAGGGATCAGCGGCTTCGGGTTCTCGTAGCCGAACCAGCCGCCGGTCGCGAGGCTGACGAGGTCGCCCAGGAACCACAGCATGGCCGAGTGCTGGAGCGGGTCCGGCCCTTCGGCGACGACACCCTGTTTCGGGGTGAACCCGGAGACGAGGAGCATGTTCTCCTCGTTGGCCCGGAGGTTGCCGTCGACGAGGCTGAACTTGACCCCCAGTTGCGCCAGCGTCGAGAGCACCTCCGACCGGAACTCGGCGGCGAGGGAGTCGGGCAGGACGTCGAAGTGGTTCTCGAAGTTCTTCGCCCAGGTGACGCCCTTGAGGTGGGTCCAGGCGACCGACGCCGGGCCGACTGTCTTGGTGGCGTTCGACGGGTCCCACTGGAGCGTCGAAGCATCCGGTCGGCCATCGGGACCGTCGAGGACTGGTTTTTCCGTGAAGTGCGGGTCCCCACCCGTGAAGGGCGCCATGTTGAGGTTGGGATTCTTGACGGGCGGCTTGTCCTGATTCGCCGCCTCCAGCATCGCCGGGAAGCGGTCGGCGAAGACCTGTTGCTGTTGGTCGTTCGCCGGGAAGACGATCCCGTTGCCGCTCATGGCGATGTTGGTGCTCATATTATACAGCGAGTACCAGTACGAATCGAAGGTGGCGTCCTGCCACCCGTAGGCGGCCTGTCCAGCCTGCCCGCTCGCCATGATACCGGCGACGTCCTCCAGGAGCCGTTCTAGGGCCGAGGCCGCCGCGGCGATCTCCACGCCATCCGGCGGGGCGACGCCCGGCCCGTCCTGCGGGCCGCCGACGATGACGAGCCCGACCATCCCGAGTCCCTCGTGGGGTCGGCAGAAATAGTTGTAGACGCCCGGCGACTCGAAGGCGTGCGAGAAAGTCTCCCCGGCCGCGAGGACGCCCGAATCGAAGGGGCTGGCCGCCTCCGGGATGCGAAGGGCCCGGTCGTACTTGGGGTGGTAGGCGGTGACGGAATGGCTCCCCCCGGCGATCTCCCAGGTGATCGAGCCACCGGACTCGAGCCAGACGACCGCTGGCGTGTTCACGAACCGGCCGGCGCCCTGGTCGGATTCCAGGACGGTCGCTTGAACAGTGGCCGACGACCGCAGCCCCGACGAGCTCCCGAGGCTATCGGCGCCAGGCGTTCCCGAGGCGCCAGGGGTCGACGTCGACGACGGACTCGGGGAGCCGCCGTCGTCGGGGGCCGACTGTGACCCACAACCGGCCAAACCACTCAGCGCCGCGATACCGCTCAGGCGGAGGAAAGACCGCCGATCAACGGGTGTCATTCGCAACCGGCCCTGGCGGCGGCACCGGCATTAAATTCAGCTAACTGAAATGTTACGGCGTGAAGGTCAGGTTACTGGCCGAGGGGAAGGTAACTCGCTTTCGAACACACAGCCCCCGCAATCAGGCGATCGACGAGTTGGGGTCGTCGGCGGGGATGAGGTAGGTCTGCCCCCAGTCACGCATCTCCAGGATCACCGTCTCCAGCGACTCGCCTCGGGGGGTGAGTGAGTACTCCACGCGGAAGGGCTTCTCCGAGATGATCTCGCGATCGATCAGCGTCTTCTCCTCGAGGTCCTCCAGGCTGTCGGAGAGTACTTTGCTGGAGATGCCGTCGACCTCCTCCTTGAGCGCGTTGAAGCCGAGCGGACCGTTCTTCAGGAGGCGGTGGATGATCACCGGATGCCATTTCTTTCCGATCAGGAGGGCCGTGGCCGTGATCGGACACCAGTCCTCGCCCGCACACCAGATGGGGATCTGCCCGTCGTCACCGTGTGCTTCGGCCATGTCACTTCTCCTTTGGGAATGCAGGGTTAAAAAGTTACCTGACACCACCAAATTACCGGTCGTTACTCTCACTTCGCCGAGGGAAAGCGCCTTGCCCACGGACACGAGTGCTTGCTGTATGAGCACGAAACGCCAGCGGGCGGCCGAGGTCGTCGTAGTCGACTACGGCCTGGGCAACCTCCGCTCGGCGACCAGAGGCCTCGAACGGGCGGGCGCGGCGGTCACGGTGACAGCCGATATCGAGGGGATCCGATCGGCCGACGGCATCATCCTCCCGGGCGTCGGCGCGTTCAGCGAGGGCATGGAGAACGCAGCCCCCCTCCGGGACGACCTGGTCGCCGCCGCAGAGGCGGGGACCCCGCTCCTCGGCATCTGCCTCGGCATGCAAATGCTGCTCACGGAGAGCGAGGAGGCCGAACGGGCCGGCCAGGGCGAGGTCAAGGGCCTCGACCTGATCCCCGGGCGGAACGTCCGGTTCCGGACCGGGAAGGTCCCCCACATGGGTTGGAACGACCTGGCCGTCGCCCGGGACCACCCGGTTGTCGAGAGCGTCGACGGCGAGTACGCCTACTTCGTCCACTCGTACTACGCCGTCCCCGACGACGATTCGACCATAGTGGCGACGACTGACTACGGGACCGAGTTCGCGAGCGTCATCGCCGACGGCAACGTGATGGGGACGCAGTTTCACCCGGAGAAAAGCGGCGAAACAGGTCTCCGTATCCTCCGGAACTTCGTCGAGCTCTGCACTGACGCTCAGGACTGATAGCAGCCCCCGGGGCTCCGCGGTCAAGCTCACGGGGTCGAATCCTAGAGGAAGTCCCGGACCTCGGAGTACCACATGTCGTGGTGATCCACCATCCCGATCCGCTCGGCGATTTCCGCGGCAAGAACGTGCCAGCACCGCTGTTCTGGGTCGGCCGGATCGAGATTGTACTCGGCGTCCTTGCAGGTACAGCCGCCATCCTCGACGATGTACTCGTCGTCGTGCCCCACGACGACCGTGAAGTCCCTGTATTGTTTAACCCGCTCCTCGCTCACGGCATCGATGGCCCGCTGACCCCGATCACCGTGCGTCGAGAGGAGGCGGTCGACGGCGGATGGCGTGAGCTCGCCGGCCTCCGCAAGCTCGTCACGCCAGTCCCCCGATGACACAGCGCGAGGCTATGCGGCCGCCCGACTAAACCGGTTCGGTGGCAAGAACGGGGGACCGAAGGATTCCTACCGGTGGCCGAGGCACGGACGGGCTCCCGATTCCCGAGCAAGGTGTCGGGACGGGAGGGACAGCTGGGCCGCCACAGTGACCCGTTTTACCTGCGACTCTCGTACTCCCAGACGAGATCGAAATACCGCTCGAGCCCGGCCACGAACGATCCGTTCTCCGTAATGGCCGCCTGGCGGAGGTAGTTCGGGACCTCCTCCTCCTCGACGAGGATGATCGCCTTCCCGGTCGAGTAGTCCTGGCTCGGGTCGACGAACGTCCCCCGCCAGGGGAGCTGGTCCTCACTCACACGAATATCGATGGCGGGATATCCCTCCTCGATCGTGGCGAGGATGCGTTCGCGTCGTTCGCGCTTTTCCGGCTCGATCCGTTCGGGAGCGAGTAGCAGCACCCGCACCGACACGCCACGGTCTAACGCATCCGCGATCGCCGGCTCGACCGACTCGAAAAACTCGAAGGACTTCGACATGACGTAGGCCTCCGAGTCGGCCTCGTGAAACAGCTGCCGGGTCTCCCGCTCGCTCGCCTCACCCACGTCGACGACGTAGAACAACTCCTCGGCCGGCCGGATGTCTTCCGAGGCCTGCTCGAAGAGCGGCCCGTATTCCGCGAGGAAGTCATCCCGAACACGGTCGAGGCGTTCCCGGTAAGTCTCGAAGTCCTGTCGGTAGTTTTCGATCGCGCGGTCGAGGATCGCCTCGGGCGCTTTGGCCTGGTAGGCCTTGGGCCGACCGGGGATGACTTTGATGAACCCCTGATCGGCCAGCGAATCGAGCACGCCATAGATCCGGGCCTTCGGGATGCCGGTGGATTCGGCGAGGTTCGGGGCGGTCGTTCGGCCGAGGGTCAGCAGTTCGCGGAGGGCCGTGGTCTCGTACTCTGTGAGGTCGAGATAGCCGAACAGCTTCCCCTCGGATCGGGCCATACGGGTTACGTCGCGCCCCGGGTGGAATAAAGACTGCTGGATACCCGGTAGGCCGTCGTGGATTTCGCTGACCGATAACCGAAGGGGAAAGTATTTACCTGGAGTTACTCACTATCTGAGTAACTATGACGATCCTCCTGACGGGCATGGATGGGTATCTCGGATATCCCACTGCACTCCGGCTCGCCAACCGCGTTGACGACCGGATCGTCGGCGTCGATAACCTCGCCCGGCGTGACTGGGTCGATGAGGTCGGCAGCGTCTCTGCAGTCCCGATTGAAGGGCCGGAGGATCGCTTCGAATCCCGCCCCTCCGTGAGTTTCATCGACGGGGATCTGGCCGATCGCGCCGTCGTCGATAACTTGCTCGAGGTCTACGATCCCGAGACGGTTATCCATACGGCCGCCCAACCCTCGGCGCCCTATTCGCAGATCAACGGCGAACGGGCGAACTACACCCAACAGAACAACCTCCAGGCGACGCGAAACCTCCTATGGGGGCTGCACGAACACGGGCTGACCGATACCCACTTCATCGAAACCACGACCACCGGGGTCTACGGGGCCCCCGAATTCCCCATTCCTGAAGGGGGCGCTGTGATGGAGAATCAAGGGGATCGAGATGAGGTCCCATTTCCAGCGATGGGCGGGAGCTGGTACCACCAAACCAAGAGCTTCGACGCCGGGAATATGCGACTGGCCCAGACGCAGTTCGACCTCCCGATCAGCGACGTCCGGACCGCCATCGTTTACGGCTCGGAGACGGCGGAAACCGAAGCTTCGCCCACCCGGTTCGACTTCGACTACTACTTCGGGACCGTCGCCCACCGCTTCTGTGCTCAAGCGGTCGCCGGATACCCGGTGACGGTCTATGGCAGAGGCGAACAGCGCAAGCCGTTCATCAGCCTCGAAGACGCCGTGGAGGGCCTGGTTCGACTCGCCGAGGTCGATCCCGACGAGCGCCCGGCCGACCTAACCGTCTACAACCAGGTCACGCGACCGATCAGCATCGTCGAGGTTGCGAACACCATTGCCGACGTCGCCGCCGAATACGACCTCGATGTCGACGTCGAGCACTTCGAGAACCCACGCGACGAGGACGAGACCCATCAGATGGAGATCGAGAACGACCGCTACCTCGACCTGATCGACGGACAGGCACAGACATTCGAGGAGGGCGTCAGCGACATCTTCGGCACGCTCGTGGAGTACGAGGATCGCATCACCGACCATGAAGACCGGTTCCTCCCCGGGGTCCTGACGGAATGACGACCCTCATGACCGGGGGCGCCGGCTCCGTGGGGAGCGCCCTCGTCCACGTGTTGGGCGATCGCGGCAGGGAGCTCCGTCTCCTCGACAACGCCTCGCTTTCGAGCCCGCGCCACCTCATAGACGCCCCGTCGTTCGAGTTCGAGGGTGGCGACATCGGCGACATCGTCGACCGATTCGGAGAATTCGCCGTCCCGCGATATCGAACGATCGAACCATGAGTGGGACCATCGGTATCACGGGTGCCGCGGGCTACATCGGCTCCCGTGTCGCCCGCGTCTTGCTCGACGCCGGCCACGACGTGGTCGCCCTCGATAACTTCCACGCCGCGAAGGTCGACCGGATCGACGGCGTCGAGATCTACGAGGTCGATGTGCGGGACCGGGCAGCCCTTCGGGACGTCCTGGGTCGTACCGACGCCATCTGCCACCTCGCCGCCATCAGCGGCGTTCAGGAGTGCGACGAGACGCCCGAGGCGGCCTTCGACGTCAACGTCGGCGGGACGGCAAACCTGGCCTGGCTCTGTCGAGAGTGGGCGACGCCGCTGCTTTTCCCCTGCAGCATGGCGGTCATTGGCGACCCGTTCGAGTTCCCGATCACGGCCGAGCATCCACGAAACCCGTTGAACCTCTACGGCCGGATGAAGGCCATGGGCGAGGACGACATCCACCAGCTCGCCGAGGGCTCGTTCCCCGCCCACGTTTTCATGAAGACCAACCTGTACGGTGCCCACGAGGTCGCCGGCACGACCGTGGACAAGCACACGGTCATCAACATCTTCGTTGACCGGGCGCTCGATCGAGAACCGCTCCTCGTCCACGAGCCGGGGACCCAGGCCCGAGATTTCATCCATATTAAAGACGTCGGCCGCGCGTACGAACGATCGATCGAAACCGTGCTCGCCGCCGATAACGGAGCGATAACCTTTCCCGTGGCAAGCGGAGAATCGGCAAGCATCCTCGATATCGCCGAAACCGTTCAAACGATCGTCGAGGACGAACGCGGCTACCGCGTCCCGATCGAGATGGTCGACAACCCCCGCTCCAACGAAACCGAGGTCGGCGACTTCGACGTCGATACCGGCCCGGCCCGAGAACTGATCGGCTTCGAGGCCGAACACACGATCGAAGCCGCGATCCGGGAGATGGTCCGCCCATGAAAGCCGTCATCCTCGCCGCCGGCGAAGGCAGACGCCTCGAACCGCTTACCCACCACCGGCCGAAGCCAATGGTCCCGATCGCCAACCAGCCGTTGCTCGAGTACGTCGTCCAGGCCGTCGCCGACGCCGGGATCGGCGAGATCGTCCTCGTCGTCGGCTATAAGCGCGAGCGCATCCAGAGCTACTTCGAAAACGGCGACGACTGGGGGGTCGACATCGAATACGCCGTCCAGGACAAGCAGCTCGGGACCGGCCACGCCATCCTACAGGCCGAATCCCATGTCGACGACGACTTCCTCGTCCTCAACGGCGATCGGATCATCGATTCGTCGCTCGTCGAACGGTTCATTGACATCGACTGTTCCGACAACGCTTACCTCGCCGTCAGCCGGGTCGACGCGCCGGAGCGATACGGCGTGGTCGAACTGGATGCCGACCGCGTCACGACGTTCACGGAAAAGCCCACCCGGGAACGGCTCGCCTCCGACCTGATCAACGCTGGCGTGTACTGTTTTTCTCCGGGGATCTTCGAGGCTATCCACGGGACGGACACGGCCGAGAGTGGCGAACTCGCGATCACCGACACCCTCCAATCGTTCATCGACGACGACCAGCTCCACGCCGTTCGGTACGACGGTCGCTGGCTCGACGTGTCCTACCTCTGGGACGTCGTCTGGGTGAATGGCGAGATTCTCGACCGGGACGGGCACTGGTCGACCGATCCGGCGTCGGTGCATGACAGCGCCTACGTCTCCGACAAGACGACGATCGGCCAGGCGTCCGTGATCGAGCCGAACGCGGCCGTCCTTCGGGGCACGGGCATCGGCGACAACGTGCGCGTCGGCTCGAACGCGGTGATCGAAAACTCGGTCGTCCTGTCGGACGTCTCGATCCGGCCCGGTGCCGTCGTCCGGGATAGCATCATCGCCGAGAACGCCACGATCGGCCCGAACACGACCATCGAGGGCGGCCCGGCCGCCGTGATTATCGAGGGCACGCTTCACGAGGACGTCATGCTCGGTGGGGTCATCGGGGACAACACCCGGCTCGGCGGTAACGTCGGCGTCGCGCCGGGCGGGATCATCGGCGACGGGGCCCGCGTCGAAACGGGCGTGACACTCGCCGATCGGATCCCACCGAACGCCGACGTGCGGAGGGGGTAGGCATGTGTGGCATCGTTGGCTATATCGGCGACCACACCGCCCTCCCCATCGTCCGGGATGGGCTGAAGAACCTCGAGTACCGGGGGTATGACTCCGCGGGCGTCGCCCTCGAGAATGGCGACCTCGAAGTGTACAAACAGGAGGGCGAAATCGACGGCCTCGACCTTCCGGGCGACACCACCGCACGGATCGGGATCGGCCACACCCGGTGGTCGACCCACGGGAAGCCCTCCGACGTCAACGCCCACCCCCACACCGACTGTTCCGGCGACATCGCCGTGGTCCACAACGGGATCATCGACAATTACGACGACCTCAAATCGGGACTCGTCGAGCGCGGCCACACCTTCGTGAGCGAGACCGACACGGAGGTGATCCCGCACTTGCTCGAGGAGGCCATCGACGAGGGACTGCTCGCCGCCGTTCAATCGATCATCGACCGCCTCGAGGGAAGCTTCGCTTTCGCCGCCGTCGCCCACGGCCACGACGGTATCGTCGCCGCCCGCCGGGACAGCCCGCTCGTCATCGGCCACGGCGACGACGGCGACTTCATCGCCAGCGACGTCACCGCGTTCCTCGAGCATGCCCGGGACGTGACCTACCTCGAGGACGACGACGTCGCGGTGCTCGAAGACGACCACGTGCAGATCTACCATGATGGCGAGGTTGTCGACCGTGGCGTCCAGCGAGTGGACTGGGAGGCCGAAGCCGCCGAGAAGGGCGGCTACGAGCATTATATGCTCAAGGAGATCCACGAACAGCCCCGGTCGCTCAGACAGACCATCTCCGGCCGCATCGACGAGCTCAACGGCGAGGCTGAGCTCGACCTCGACCTCCCCGAAGAGTACCTCAACTCCCTCGAGGAGATCCAACTCGTTGCCGCGGGAACCTCCTACCACGCCGGACTCTACGCGAAACACCTTCTCCAGGCGCTTGCCGACATCCGCGTCACGGTCGACATCGCGAGCGAGTATGATTTCAATGGAGGACGGGACCCGTGGCGAACGCTCGTCATCGGCATCTCCCAAAGCGGCGAGACCGCGGACACGCTCGGGGCGATACGGAACGCGAACCGGGCCGGCACGCGGACGCTTGCGGTCACGAACACCGTCGGCAGCACGATCACTCGCGAGGTCGACGACGCGCTGTTCATCCGTGCCGGACCGGAGATCGGCGTCGCCGCGACAAAGACATTCGTCACCCAGGTCGTGACGCTCATGCTGTTGGCCATTCGTCTCGGGCGGGTTCGCGGGACGCTATCAGCCGAGCGCGCGAGCGAGGTCCTCACGGACCTCCGGGGGCTCCCGGGGGGCGTCCAGCAGATCCTTGACAAGGAACCCCGCGTGAGGGAGGTGGCGAGCGAATACGGCGACGGGTCGGCCTTCTTCTTCATCGGCCGACAACTCGGCGCCCCGGTCGCCCTCGAAGGGGCCCTGAAGCTGAAGGAAATCTCCTACGACCACGCCGAGGGCTTTCCGGCCGGGGAGCTCAAACACGGCCCGCTCGCCCTCGTAACCCCGGACACGCCCGTCCTCGCGGTCCTCACGGACGGGAGCCGTCCCGCGGAGACGCTCAACAACGTCAAGGAGGTGGAATCACGCGGCGCCCCGGTCATCGGCGTAACCGCCGAAATCGAGGCCGAGAAATACCTCGACGCGGGGCTGCCCGTGCCCGAACTCGGGCTCCTCGAACCGCTGGCGGCAAATGTCTATTTCCAGCTCTTCGCCTACCACGTCGCCCACCAGAAGGGCCGCTCGATCGACAAACCACGGAACCTCGCCAAGAGCGTGACGGTTAAATGACACAGCCGGCCGATTCTCCCACGATCACCCGCCCGGCCTCGCTGGGAAACGGCACTGGGGACGAGCGATTATTAGTCCCATCTGCGGATCAGGATCCGTCGGCCGTCGGGGGGCTCCGATTCCATGCGTCAGTAGAATGGCCCTGCGCCGACCCCAACCCTTCATCGGCGGCAACCGGGACGAGACCGCCATTCCGTCCGTCGTAAAACCGCCCTTCTCGTGTTCTCGCAGCTGAGATGTTCGGCTCGCTGGGTCGATACCCGATTGATCCCGAGAAAACGGGCGGCGCCTAACCCCACGAGTTTTTGGGTCCACCCGCAGTAGGAGCGGCCAATGACCTTCATCATCGTCGGCGGCGGCCGTGTCGGACTCCGCACCGCGCGGATCCTGTCCGAACAGGGCTACGGCGTCGTGATCGTCGAACAGGACGTGGAAAAGGCGCGTCGGGCCCGTGACGAAGGCTTCCGCGTCATCGAGGGCGATGGCGGCGATTCCGAGGTGCTGGAGGAGGCGGGCATCGCCAATGCGGAGGCCATCGCCGGGCTCACGGGCGACCTGAACGTGAACTTCGCCGCGTGCATGCTTGGCGCCGAACACGGCTGTCGGACGGTCCTCCGCATCGACGAGGACTATCGAGAAAGCATCTACGAGAAGTACGCCGACGAGGTCGACGAAATCATCTATCCCGAACAGCTCGGCGGTGCTGGAGCCAAGACCGCACTGCTCGGCGGCAACTTCAACCTGCTGGCCGACCTCACCGAGGAACTCCAGCTGTTCGACATCACGATCGGCGAGGATTCGCCCGTCCGCGGCCAGTACGTCACAGACCTCCAGGAATCGATCGACACCGAGGACGCCCGGGTCTACGCCCACGGGCGGGGCCACGAGCCGATGACGATCCCGCTGCCGGGCACGACCGTCAAGGCGGGCGATCGCGTGGCCGTGATAGCCGAACGCGAGGCGGTCGAGCGGGTGCGGGAGTCGCTCGTCGGGACGGCGTGAGCGAAATCCGGGCAAAGCGGGCGGGAAAACACGGAAGAGCGTAGCGGCCACGCCCGGAATCCAGTGCCAGGTCAGTGGTTGCCGAGGGAGCGGCGGATGGCCGAGCCGACCTGGACCAGAAGACTTTTTATTGGACAGGTTAGTTACTCATATTGTGAGTAAACGAATGGACCCATCGGTCGACGACGAGGAGCCGGCTACTCACCTCGGAGACCTTCCGGACGGCGCCGGGTGTGCCGAAATCTGGGACCACCTCAGCGACTGCCGGGACGACACCAACCATCAGCCTCCACAACACTGATCGGTTCCGCTGTTTTTCGGCAATACCCGATTCAAGTTACCTACCGCCGATCTCCCGGTTCGGACCCGGCAATTTGCTCACCGGGTATGCTGAGGACTACTGACCCGCAGCATAAGCGACCACGCCAGAGGCGGTCGGACGCCACAGTTCTTCGGGCCCGCCGCCAGCTGTGCCGTCGGTCTTTTGAACATCTCCTGGCGACCCACGAATCAATCGTCAATAGCGCCGAGATCCGGGCTTCGACCGATGTGTTGGCTTTCAAAACTATTCACCTGTCACCGGCCCACCGGTCCGGAAGAGACCTCACCCCTCCACTCACCGGTCGAGCCCGACGACGGGTAGGTGGGATGCGAGGGATTTTGCCGTCGCCGGCCGGACCCCGACCATGAACCGCGTGCGCGAGGGGGGCGTGGTCGTGCGCGTACCCGATCAACCCGACGCGGGGCGGGGCGACGGCGTGTTTTACAACCCTGACCAAGAGTTCAACCGGGACCTCACGATCGCCGTCCTCCGGGCGCTCCGTGAAACCGAAGCCGTCGATTCCTATCTCGACGCGATGACCGCCTCGGGCATCCGTGGCGTCCGGGCGGCCGCCGACGGCTGGGACGTCACGTGCCTCGATGTCGATCCCGCTGCGGTCGACCTTGCCCGGGCCAACTTCCGGGCCAACAACCTCGCCGGCGCCGTCCGCACCCGTGACGCCAACGTCGACCTCCACCGGAACCGATACGACGTCGTCGACATCGACCCGTTCGGGACGCCCATCCCGTACGCCGACGCTGCCGTCAGGGGCACTCGCGACATGCTCTGCGTCACCGCCACCGACACCGCCCCGTTGTGTGGGGCCCATTTCGACGCCGGTGTGCGGCGGTATTCGGCGGTCCCCAGAAACACCGAATACCACGCCGAGATGGGCGTCCGTATCCTGCTCTCGTCACTGGTCCGCACGGCCGCCCGGTACGACGTCGCCGTCACGCCGGTACTGACCCACGCGACCCGCCACTACGTCCGGACGTATCTCCGCCTCGCCGAGCAAGCGGGGGCCGCGAACGACGCCTTGGATGAGCTGGGCTATATCCATCACTGTCAGGCCTGTCTCCATCGCGACCACGAACGGGGGCTGATCGCCCACCCACCGGCGCCATGCCCCACCTGTGGGGAACCCCAGATCGTGACGGCCGGACCGGTCTGGCTGGGGCCGACCGCCGAGCCGTCGTTCGTCGATCGGACCGAGCAATCAGTCGACGCCGACATGGCCCGAACCGAACGGATCCTGAGGCTCCTGCGGACGATCCGGAGCGAACTGGATACGCCCACCCATTATGACCACCATCGGCTGTGCAAGCGCTGGAACCGGTCGGCGGCCCCGATGGACGAGTTCCTCAACGAGATCCGAGCGGCCGGCTATTCGGCTTCAAAGACCCACTACGGAGGGACGACTTTCAAGACGGACGCGGGTATCGAGGCGATCAAGGACGCCACGTCCTGACGGCTCGAAACGCACGCCATGACCGACCTCCGCGAAATCATCGTGGACCTCGTCCGCCTCGCCCGGCAAGCACAGATGGGGTTTCTCGCTGCCGCGATCGCCTACTACGCCTTCCTCTCGATGATTCCCGCCGTCCTGCTCGTGATCGTGATCGCAACGACCGTCGGCGGCCCCCTGCTGGCAGCGCAGATCCGGATGGCCACCGGTAACTACCTGTCGGCGACTGGACAGATCCTCATGGAGGAGACGATCACGAATGCCAGCGGCCGGGCTGGCGCGACACTGGTCGGTCTGGTCGTCCTCGGCTGGAGCGCGCTGGGCGTCGTTCGTGGGCTCGACACCGCCTTCGGCCACCTCTACGACGGGGAAAGCCAAACCGGCTACCTCGACCGCATCCGGGAGACCGTCGTCGCTGGACTCGGGATCGGCTTCGGTATCACCACCATGGTGTTCGTGGGATCCATCCTGGCCGCGATCCCGATGACGCTGAGTGCGAGGGTCGTCGGCACCGTGGTCCTGATGGTCGGTCTGTTCGTCGCGTTCCTCCCGTTGTACGTCGTCCTGCCGGGCCGCCGGATGGACGTCCGGGCGGCGCTCCCGGGGGCCGTCTTCGTCACCGTGGGCTGGGTGGTTCTCCAAGGGCTCTTCCAGCTCTACGTCTCCATGGCCCCCCGGTTCGAACTCTACGGGGTGCTCGGCGGCGTGCTCGTGTTGGTGACATGGTTCTACCTCGCGGCGATGCTCCTCCTCCTGGGTGCCGGGCTCAATGTCGTGACTATGGAGGGTTCCGGGAACCGGCAGCGACAAGGCCCTCCCCCTCGACAGTGATCACCGACGACAATGGCCGACGCCGGTGACGACGGGGCGGATCGCTCGGAGCTCGAAGCCGAGCTTCGTGACCTCAGGGCGGACTTCGACGCCTTCGAGGACGAGGTCGAGGACCGGACTGTGCATCGCTCGGCGCTCGAAGCCGAACTCCGCGGGTACGTCCGCGATCGAGTACGTCGTGGCCACGCACGGGGCTGGGGCCCCTATCTGGTGCTCCTCTACGGAACCGCGATGACCATCGGGGCGTTTTATTACCTTCGGGGGGGGTGGGCGATCCTCGCCATGATCGTGATCTGGCTCTCGACGCTCGGGCTGTATGTCCTGATGGTACTCACCGGCGTCATTATCGGCGTCGCCTCGGGTCCCCGACGCGCCGTCGATGCCGTACGGGACTGGCGATCATGACGCGAGGGATCGGTCTCGTCGACGCCGTCCAAGGCCTGTTACCTACGGGCGCGGCCGACGTGCTCGGGCTACTGACCCAGCTCGGCGACGTCTGGTTCCTCGTTGTGGTCCTCTCGCTCCTGTACTGGTTTCATGATCGCGAGAACGGCGCGTTCGCGATCCTCACCCTCCTCGGGGCACTCTCGCTCGTGGTCGGGTTGAAGGCGCTTTTCGGCCTCCCCCGGCCACCGCCCCCGACACGGCTAATCAGCGTCGACGGGTTCGGGTTTCCCAGTGGTCACGCCATCGCGGCGACCGTCGGTTGGGGGGCGTTGGCGGTCGCACTCGAACGCCCGGAACCGGCGATCCGGTACGCCGTAGCCATCTCGGTGGTCCTGGTCGTCTCGTTCACGCGTGTCGCGTTGGGGGTCCACTTCGCGGTGGACGTCGTGGCCGGCATGGCGGTCGGCATCGGCTACCTCGTCGTGGTGACGTGGGTTGCCGGTCGGACAACCGAGACGGCGGGGGTGATCGCGGCGGCGGTTGCCCTCGCCGGCGTGGTACTCAGTGGCGGCGCCAGTGACGCCGTCCTCCTCTTCGGCGGGGTGCTGGGTGGCCTGCTCACCTGGCGGTACACGTCGGTCCCCCAACGACCCTGGCGGCAGAATGGCGCCCTGCCAGCCGCCGTCGGGGGCAGCCTGGTCGCGGGCACGTTACTGGTTGGCTACGGCGGGCCGATCGCCCGCCCGGTGGCGTTCCTCCTAGGGGCCGCGGCGGTCGGGGTGGTAATCGGCCTGCCGGCCGCCAGCGACCGGCTCGGGATCGGGCCGTGACGGGCGGCGGGCTCAGTCGTCGATGTCGAGTTCGAACTGGCGGTTCTCGACCGGGGCGTTGAGGACGACGCTCGTATTGGATTCCTTGATCTCGGGGTCCGTGAGCAGGGTCTTGATCTCCTGGTTCATCCCGTCGGTGTCGACGAACTTTCCCACGGCGATGATGTCATAATCACCAGTCACCTCGTAGACGCTAGTCATCTGTTTGTGCCCCTCGAGGCGGTCGGTGATCTCGGGGAGGGCATGGCCCTCGACCTTCAGTTGAATGATGGCCGTGACGTCGTACCCGATCTTCTCGTAATCGATGATCGGTGTGTAACCCCGGATGACCCCCTGCTCCTCGAGGTCGGCCAGGTGGTTCGAGACGGTGGTGACCGACACGTCAAGGTCCTCGGCCAACGACCGGAGGCTGGCCCGGCCATCGGCCAAGAGGGCATTGATCAACTCGGCGTCGAGATGTTCGTAGGTCATACAGGAACGTCCGCGGGCACCCCATTATAATTTTACGAATATCCATTTTTCCTCGGGAGTAGGAAGATTTGCGCTAACCCACAGGGTTTTATTTTCCAACCTCTTCGAATTATCTGTCGATACCAATGACAAATGGATACATTGCAGACGGTGGCGACGGGCTGACGGCCGAGGAACGGTCGGTCCTCGACCGGATCGAGGAGGAGAACGTCGATTTCCTCCGGCTCCAGTTCACGGACATCCTGGGACTCGTAAAGAACGTCTCGATCCCCGCCAGCCAGGCGGAGAAGGCGTTCACGGAGGGCATCTACTTCGACGGCTCGTCGATCGAGGGGTTC
>CAYOLR010000023.1:0-21905 GCA_964404815.1 uncultured Halobacteriales archaeon | reverse complement strand
GGTTGGGGCTGGACAAGCTCAAATCGCTCGTCCTGATTTCGGGCACGTTCAGCGTGTTCGAGACCGCCATCGTTCGTGACATCGGAGGGTACGCCACGGACTCCATCACCGAGGACTTCGAACTCATCGTCCGCCTCCACAAACACGCCATCGACGCCGACGACCCCTACCGGATCGAGTTCGTCCCTGATCCGGTCGTGTGGACGGAGGTCCCCGAGACCCTCGCCGCCCTCAGCCGTCAGCGACGGCGGTGGTATCGAGGGCTCGTCGACACGCTGGTGACCCACCGCTCGATGCTGATCAACCCAAAATACCGGCAGGTCGGCCTGTTCGGCCTCCCGTTCATGCTCTTTACCGAGGCCATGGGTCGGCTGGTCGAGGGCCTCGGCTACCTCGTCCTGCCCGTCGGCTATCTTCTCGGCATGCTCGATCCGGCCTTTCTCGTCCTGTACTTCGTCCTCACGATCTGGTTCGGGGTATTCCTGTCGTGGTTCGGCGTGTTCAGCGAGGTCTGGAGCTTTCGCCGCTACGACGAACCGACCCAGATCTTACGGCTTATGGGCGACGCCGTTCTCGAAAACATCGGCTACCGTCAGTGGAAGGCCTATATCGCCTGGCGGGGCTTGCTCGAGTACCTCCGGGACGTCGAGTCCTGGGGTGAAATGCGTCGTGGCGGGTTCAATACGGGGAACGAGCGGCTATCGGCGACGGTCCCAACCGAGGAGAACCGCTAACAGGAGCCCGACCACGGCAAGTCCGACGCCGAACCCGTGGAGCCCCGGTCCGGTGGTCGTCGGCGTCGTCGTCGGACTCGCCTCGGTTCCCCCGGGTTGGATCCCCTGCACCGTGACCGGCGGTGACGTCAGCCCGTCGGAGGCGGCCACCAGTTCGTGCTCACCCGCCGATCGGATCGGCACGGTCACTCGCCCGTCCGCGTTCGTCGTCCCGACCGTGGTGCCGTCGACCCGGATGGTGGCGTTGGTCACGGGCTCGCCATACTCATCCGTGACCTCGACGAGGACGCCCTCGTCCACGACGACCCGGTCGTTGAACGTCTCGATCGAGAGCGATGGCGTCCGGCGCAAGTGGACCCGGATCCGTCGATCGGTTTCCCCGACCGCGATCTCCTGATCCACCGCTTGATACCCCTCCTTCGAAATCCGAATGGTCTGGCGGGTGTTCACCGGGACGCTGATCTGTTGGATCCCGTTGGCCTGGGTCTTTACCGATCCGACATCGGCCACCTGGATCGTGGCGTCTTCGATGGGTCGGGACGGCGAGAAGTAATCGTCCGTGACGTTGAACGTGAGCGTAGCCGCCCCCCGCTGGATCGTCACGTCGGATCGAACCGTCCCGGATAGCTGGAGGGACAACTGCTTTTGGAGATAGCGGGACTTCCTGAGTGTGACGATATACTCGCCGGCCGCGAGTGGTCCGACCTCGAGTACACCGTCGGCATCGGTTGTCTCCCGCGTGATCAACTCCCCGCCCGTCCGAAAGGTGACGAGCACGCCCTTCACGGGGCCGTCCGAATCGGTGACCCGGAGCCGCGCCGATGCCCGTGGGTGAACCGCGATATCGATGGCCTGTTCTTTGGCATTATTGAGGGTTACCGGCCGATTTCGAACGTAATCGGGGTGGTCGACCTCGATCGTGACGTTCGCCCCGCGTTCGACGTCGATAAACGCCTTCCCATTGGCGGCCGTGGTCGCCTCGCTCGACCCCCCATCCCACGTCGCCGTAAGCTGGACGTCGGGCACCCGCGTGCCATCAGGGGTCTCGACGGTCACCGTCACGGTGACCATCGGTTGGGCACCCACCGATCCCACGGGGGCGATCCCGACACCGACGACCACGCCGATCAGTATCAGCCCGACCACCACCGGCCTCATGCCCCGGCGTAGACGGCAGGACTACTTAGGTGTAGGTCCTTTTCATTCGGCAACGGACCCCGGCGGGCCCGTGTCGCACGCTCGCACGCCGTCCACCGTTTGAAAGCGCTTTTATGCAGTCGCGGGATAACAACTATCAGCGACCGGACGGGGTCGATGAAGCGGCCCGCCGTCAGGGACCAACGACCCGGCGGGCCCGCCCGAGCCCACGTGCGGTAGCGGTGACCCATCATGCCAGTCTACGTAACCTACGATGCCCCGGCCGACCTCCAGGAAGACGCGATCGAAGCCCTCGAGGTCGCCCGAGACACCGGCTCTGTTAAGAAAGGAACCAACGAGACGACCAAAGCGATCGAGCGGGGCAGCGCCTCGCTCGTTCTCATCGCCGAGGACGTCCAACCGGAGGAGATCGTGATGCATCTCCCCGAACTCGCCGACGAACGGGACATCCCGTTCGTGTTCGTGAATAGCCAAGACGACCTCGGCCACGCAGCCGGCCTCGAGGTTGGAAGCGCCGCAGCGGCCATCATTGACGCTGGGCAGGCCGAAGAGACCGTCGAATCGATCGCCGCAACCATCGAGGAACTCCGCTAACCCATGAGCGCCGAGGAGAGCGACGACGGCTCCACGCCGGCCGAAGTCATTGAGATCGTCGGCAAAACGGGCATGCACGGTGAGGCGATGCAGATCAAATGCCGCGTCAAGGAAGGCGAGAACAAAGGCCGAATCATCACGCGCAATTGCCTGGGTCCGGTCCGGGTTGGAGACGTCCTCCAGCTCCGGGAAACCGCCCGGGAGGCCGACGCCATCGGAGGTCAATAATGCCCTCGACCCGGGAGTGTGACTTCTGCGGGGACGATATCGAACCCGGCACCGGCACGATGTTCGTCGCCGTCAACGGCGAGGTCACCCATTTCTGCTCGGCCAAGTGCGAGAAGAACGCCGATCTCGGACGCGAGCCCCGCGACCACGAATGGACAGCGGCCGGCCAGCGCGTCACCCCGGAAGCCCATGGCCTGGCCTCCGAGGCCGAACCGGCCGATGAACCGACCACGACGGAGGAAACAAGCGAGGGGACCGACCGACCAACCGACGACACGCCCCCCGACGAGGAACCGGCGGAGGCCGATGCAGCACCGGCAACCGACGCGGACTCGCCGACACCCAACCTCCAGCGCGTCGAGGAGACGACCGCGGAGCTGGACGACTCCGACACCGACGAGCCTACAGGGGATGAGGCGGACGAACCGGAGGACGCCGAGTCCACGTCGCCGGATGAGGCGGCGACCGACGAGGACACCTCATGAGCCGCGAGCGAACCTTCGTCATGGCCAAACCGGACGCCGTCCACCGGGGCCTGGTCGGAGAGATCATCACCCGCCTGGAAGCCCGCGGGCTCAAACTCGTCGGCGCTCGGTTCACCCAGCTCGACCGCGACCTGGCCAGCAAGCACTACGCCGAACACGCCGACAAACCCTTCTATGACGACTTGATCGAGTTCATCACCGCTGGTCCGGTCATGGCGATGGTCTGGGAGGGCGAGGATGCCATCGCCCAGGTCAGGACCATGATGGGCGAGACGGACCCGGCCGAGTCCGACCCCGGTACCATCCGGGGGGACTTCGGGCTGGACCTCGGTCGAAATGTCGTCCACGGATCGGACACCGAACCCGGTTCGGCCGCGCGCGAGATCGAGCTCTTTTTCGACACCGACGACCTGGTCGACTACGAACGGGCCGACGAGTCGTGGATCTACGAGCCCTAAGACCCAGCCTGTCACCAGGGAGAGCCCGATCGCCCCCAGCATACCAGTAAACTTTACTAATTGACGGGTTAAACCGCCAGCATCGGATTCGACACAGGGCGCGGGGACCCCGTGGCATCCATCACGATCCACCCATGGAACTCGTAAAAACCGGTATCGACGGCGTCGATTCGATCCTCAATGGCGGCATCGTAAAGAACGCAACCGTGCTGTTGAGCGGGAACCCCGGAACGGGGAAGACGATCTTCGGCCTGCAGTTCCTCTACAACGGGGTCAAGGACTACGACGAAAAGGGGATCTACCTCTCCTTCGAGGAGAACGAAGCCGACCTCGCCGAGGCCGCCGAATCGATCGGCTTCGACGAATGGTCCGATTTCGTGGACAACGACGATATCAAGATCTACGACAAACAGGTCCTGCTGCGCGAAACCGACTTCTCCTCGACGCTCGACCGCGTCCTCGATGACCTCCAGGACTCCCACTACGAGCGGTTGGTCATGGACTCTCTTTCGATGTTTCAGCTGTTTTTCGACACCGAAAAGGACCAACGGCGGTACCTCCTGCAGTTCTCCGACATCCTCAAAAAGAACGGCTTCACCTCACTGCTCATCTCCGAACAGGGAGCGATGTTCCCGGATGCCGAGGTCGGGCTCGAGAACTTCCTCACCGATGGCAACATCTTCCTGATCCAAACCCCGACCGAATCAGGCGTCAACCGGTACATCTGGATTGCCAAAATGCGGAAGCACGACATCGAGAACGATATTTTCCCCCTCGAGATCGAACACGGGGGCATTCGGGTCCACGAACGCGCCGCCGGCTTCTCCATGATGGAGGGCGATGGATCCCGGTTTGAGTAGCCTGCCGAACCGGCACCGATCAAACAGTTGAGCGATACTTTTAAACCGCCCCGGTATCTGAATTGATAATGATGGCGTCAGTCGAGACATTACAGGTCCTCGGGAACGAATACAATCCCCAGATTCTCGAGGCAACCGCCGAACCACAGTCGGCTCAACAGCTCAGCGAACAGCTCGAAGTTCCGATCGCGACCTGTTATCGTCGGATCGACGAACTCACGGAGGCCGACCTGCTCGAACTCTATGATCGGCCTCTCTCGGACGAGCACCGTCGGATCAACGTCTACCGGCGGAGCGTCGACGAGATCCACGTCGAGTTCGTCGACGACGCCTGTAACGTGTCGATCCAGGAACGCTCCGAGATCAAAAACAAGCTCGACGACGTCTGGCGCACCCTCTCGGAACCGTCGTAGCCGGCTTCCGATCCATCGCGGGAGCGCAACTGGGGCGATTATTAGGTGCGATATTTTGAAACGGGGATTTAATAGCCCGTTAACGCTACCTCCGACTGGCCCATGACCGTTCTCGATCCGCTCTTTCTCACCGTCACCGCCGGCCTGATCCTGACCGGCCTCGTCATGGTCGGCGCGGCCGTCAGGGCCTACCGGCAAACCGGCCGCCGGGTGATGGTTTACCTCTCACTGGGATTCGGCTTCATCGTCATGGCAGCCGTCAGCACGGCCCTGGGACTTCTCTTCATGAACATCCAAGACAGCCGAACCCTGCTTCTCATGAACAACGGTTTCTCCATGTTCGGCTACCTGTTCGTGGTCTACAGCGTGTTCTCGTACCAGTGACAACTGTCATCCCAAACGCCGTGAGTCAGAACGTTATCAATACTGGAAATTAGACCCTGACGTTTAACCCCGGGTCTCTCGAGCCTCCGTTTACGTGCGCAGAAGCAACGACGCGATCGTCGAAGACCGAGGACAGGTCGGCATCGGCACCCTCATCGTGTTCATCGCGATGGTATTGGTTGCTGCCATCGCCGCCGGCGTCCTCATCAACACGGCCGGCTTCCTCCAAACCACGGCCCAGCAATCGGGGGAGGAATCGAGCCAGCAGGTCACCAATCGGCTCGATGTCGTCTCAATCTACGGTACCGTCGACACCGGCAGCGACACCCTCGAGACCGTCAACCTGACCGTCAAGACCGCCCCCGGATCGGACGCTATCAACCTCGGGAACCTCACCGTCGAGTGGGTTGGTCCGAGCGGGGCCCACTACCTTACCAACGCCACCAGCGACGGCCCGGACTACCACCTCACCCGGATCAAGGACGCCGACGGCTCGTTCCCGAGTCTCAACGGCCCCGATGATCGTGTCGAACTCTCCGTCAACATGTCGACCGCCAGTAGCCTGAACAAACTCGACCCCGGCGACACGGTCACTCTCAAATTGACCACCCGAAGTGGCGGTACGACACAGGTCCGGATTCAGGTCCCCCAATCGCTTGACAACGCCGACGCGGTGAACCTCTGATCCGGCAGCACCACCCACCATGCCACCCGACGACGACCCGCCGAACGACCCGGACGAGGGCCCGGTCCTCTCCCCGGAGGATCTCGACATCACCGAGGACGACAACGTCACCGAGATCGACGACGACCGCTACGTCATCTCGCCCAGCGGCACGGACCCCGTCCCCACCGAACCGACGCCCGATCCTTCGGCCACCCCCGACGATCCATCGTCAGCAGACCTCACCGAGGACGAGGTCCACGGCTGGCTGGCGGATAAGTTCCATCGGGCCGAGGCGGTCTACGGCTTCGACGTGACCGCCAAGTTCGATTCCGACGTCCACCAGCACACCGTCCTTACCAACGACGTGGTCACGAATTTCGAAAACCTCCTCCGCTGGTACGCCCGCCACGCCGGCGGTGAGACACCGGTCGAGGAGGTCCTGGGCCTCCTCCTCGTCGAGGCCGACACTGCGGTCCAGTATCCCCCCGCTGCCCTCGAAGCGACCATTGCCGCCCTCGACCTTGACCGGACCGACACCATCGGCGACCTTCTCGACCGGCTGGAGGACGGTAATTTCAGGTTCCCGCCCTGACCAGACGGATCAGATCGCGAGAAACGTGCCGACGACCGCCCGGGTCACTACTGCGATGACCGCGCTGACCCACGAAAGCGCGACGAAATGCAGGTAGGCGTTGGCCGGATGGCCGCCGTCGACGACACGGACCATCGTCGACGAAATCAGGGCGTTCCCGAGGATCACGAGGATCAGCAGAAACTCGACGATTTGTACGTCGTACTGGCCCGTATGGAGCAACTGGTTCACGTCGAAGGAAGCCGTTGTCGTCGCCGGCAGCGCCATGCCCGACAGGATCTGGACCACCTCGAGCCCCATGAAAAAGGCGAACGTCGCGGCCGCCGAGATACCATACAACAGCCCGATCAACGTGATGGTCCCCTGATCCCGTTGTTCCCGGAGTTGGAGCACCTCGTTCATGTTCTGGCTAATGAGCTCTCCCAACCGTTTCGGGTTGCCGCCCATCTGTCGACCGATCAGGTACATCTCGGAGAACTTCTGTATCAGGTACGATTGGGTATCGGCGGCGAAGTACCGCCAGGCCTTCTCCGGGGCGATCCGCATGTTCAACCGCTTGTACAAGTTCTGGATATCGACGGTCAAAGGCCCGAAATCCTTCTTGCGGAGGTCCGCCAGGACGTCGACGGTCGTGGTCTGTTTGGCCTCTTCGGCCGCCCCGAGGGCCCGAACGAAACTCGGGAACTCCGCATCCCGGCCCTTGACGGCCCGCTCGGCCTGCCGCATGACGATGCCCGGAATCACCAACGGCGTCAACGGAATGACCGCGTAGATCGGGAGTGGAACGGCGTCTACCGGCAGCAATGTCGCCAGCCCAACCGGGATGAGCCCGGTCAGGTCGGCACCGACGAGGGCAATGCCCGCCACGGACAGCGCCCCGCCCACCAGGAGGCTCCGGCGGAGCACCGGCTCCGCTCGCGGGGTGTGCCCGTCCGGGAGATACCAGATCGGATCGTAGGGGGTCACGACGTTGATGATGTACGTAAACCCCAGCTGGACGAGGAGGAACAGCCCCAACACCGCCAGGAGCATCACGGCCGGATCGGTCCCCGTCAGGATGGGGAGGATTACCGCGAACACCAGCCCGAAGGTCACCGAGAGGATCATCGAGAGGTACAGGTCCTTCAACACCTCCAGGTTGTCGAGAGCGCCCTCGTAAATCGTCACGTAGTTCTGGATGATCACGTCCTGTTCCGACAGGAGAAACTCAGAGAGCGCCTGGCCGGCGCTGAGCGAGTACGCCAACCGGTCGAGCAGATCGGACAGGGCCCGGCTCGGCACGGCGGCGGCACGGCGACGGCAGGCGTCGTCGAGGCTCTGGTTCCAGACATCCACCAGCTGGACCAACCGCTGCATCTCGGTCGCGAGTACCCCGTACTCGTCCTCATTCGCCAGTTCCCTGAACACCTCCATCCGTTCGATATTGGTCGTCGAGAGGACGGTCATGTGGGTAATGAGCAGGTGGAGTTGGCGATTGATCTGCTGGCGTTCCCGCTCCAGGAGCAGCCGCGGATACACCACCGCGGTTCCGAGGGCCAACACCCCAAGGAGCGGCAAGGGCACGGCGACGAGCAGCGGTAGGTCCACCAGCGCGACCACCACGAGCGTCACCACGAAGAACGCCGTCGCGGGGGCCAAGACCACTAGCAGGTACCGTTCCACCGGCATGGACATCCGGTCGAACCCGTCGGCGATCGACCCGAACAGACCGCCCAAACTCACCTCGCCCAGGGAATCGTCGGTCGCCATGGTTTAGGGTGCCCGATGAACATCGAAGGGGAGCGCGTCGATCCCGTCACGCTGGAAGTCCTCGACGAACTCGTTTACGTCGTGGTACTCCAGAATGCCGGCGTCGATAGCGCGTTCAACCAGGTCGGCCCGGAGCGTGAGGTCGTCGTAGATCTCCCGGGGATCGGCATACCCCTGGAGGCTGGCGACGTTCTCCTCCAGGACGTAGGAGTTGTTCATCCCCCGGAAGACGACCTCGTCGTCGATCGGATCCCACTTGAAGACCTCCCGGGTGACGACCCCGTCGAGTTCCTTTGAATACCCCTCGATCTCCTGGACGGACGTTACCCGTCGGAGGACCCGATCGTTCTGTTTGACCCGGTTCTGGAACAGCGCCACGTCGGCATTGTCCATGAAGGTCTCGGGAACGTTGATCGGATCGCTCGTGAACCGCTGAATCATCGATACGATGTCGCTCGCGTGAAAGGTCAGCATGATCGGGTGGCCGGTCTGGGCGGCCTGAAACGCCATCCGGCCTTCCTCACCCCGGACCTCGCCGACGATGATGTAGTCTGGCCGCGAGCGGAGGGCTGCCGCCACGAGGTCGAACATGTCCACTCCGCCGGACCCGGTCGCGCCCGGCTCGCGGGTGAGGAGTTGCTGCCAGGTGGCGTGGGGCGGCCTGACCTCGGCGGTGTCCTCGGCCGTGTAAATCTTCGAATTGCGGGGAATGAACGTGAGACAGGCGTTGAGCGTCGTCGTCTTCCCGGAGGCGGACTCGCCCACGATGAACACGGTCTGTTCGTTCTCCAGACACAGCCACAAGTAGGCCACGAGTTCCGGACTCATCGTCCCCCACTTGGTGATCTGAAAGATCGACAACGGCGTCTCATCACCCTGCCGGATGGTCAGCGACGGCCCCTGCACGGAAACGTCGTCCGAGTAGATGATGTTGATCCGCGACCCGTCCGGGAGCGTCGAGTCCACGATCGGGTCGGCATCGGAAACCGGATCCCCAATGCGTTCGCCGAGGTTTCGCAGCCAGTTGTCGTACTCGTCAGCCGTCCCGAAGTCGATAGTGGTCTCCAACAGGCCGTACACGCCGTGATCCACCATGACCTGGTGGGGCCCGATAACATGAATATCCTCATTGGCCGAATCCCGCATGGCCGGTTCTAACGGCCCGTACCCCGCGATATCCCGATTGAGGCGATAGCGCAGGTGCTCGTACGTCCGATCGGTGACCGGAAACCGGCCGGACAGGCGCGGGCGGAGTCGACCCAGGAGGGAGCCCCCGTCGGCCTCGACGATGCTCACCGACTCGTCGAGGAGTTCATCGATCTGCTCGTCGAACTCCTCCGGATCCCGGGGAACCGGTTTGGCGACGCTCCGGTCCAGCAGTCGGTCCTTCACCCGATCGAAGACCGCCTGTTCGTCCTCCTCGAGTTCCGGTTCGATCGCGTAGTACTTCGTGTCCTGCCCGATGTCCCCATACACGTGACAGAAGATGGGCCCGCCGACCGGGTAGATCACGTTGGGTCGGGCCGACTCGAATTCCCTAGACGCCGCTTCGATCAGCAGCGGAAACTCCCCGGTGATCTGCTTGAAGGTCCGCAGGTGGTCGCGAAGGTGTGGACGCTCCCGGGCCTGCCGGCGAAGATCGTCCCCGATCTCCTTGGTGCCGTGTTCTGACATGTCAGGCCACCGATCGGCTCTCGATTACCACGCCCGTGCCGGCCCGAATGGAGTAGCCGATGGACTTGCCGACGTGCTCCCCGTTGCCGGCGAACCGACGGACAGAGAGCTGCCGGCGCTCCTCATTCCCCACCTCGATAATCTCGAGGGTGAGGTAGACATCCGCGATCGACCGGAACGGCCGGAGGCCGTCCTCGTCGACGGCGGTCTGATCGACGGTGAGCACGACCGTCCGACCACTGGCGGCCACGTCCCGGAAGAACGAAATGATCTCGAGGGCACCCCGGCGCCCATCGTCACCCCGGACCAGCGCCTCGAACGTCGGGTCTTTCCGGAGGATCGCATCGAACGTGTCGATCACGATCACGTCGGCGTCCCACATCCGGTCGGCTGCCATAAGCCGATCGAGGTAGGCCTCCCGTTGGGATCGATCGCCCTCCCGTTGTGGGGTCGCTCCGGGCGTTTCGAGCGGGGCGTGCAGATACAGCAACCGATCGTCGAGGAGATGCTCCGTGACGTCATACTCCAGCGAGTGCATCTGTTCGATGAACCCGGGCACCGACTGTTCGGTCGACAACAACGTGACGGGATGACCGGCCTCACAACACCCGTAGGCGATGCGCTGGCTGAGCACGCTCTTGCCGGCGCCATAGGCTCCTTCCACCAGGACGATGCTCCCCGCGGGAAGGCCGCCACCCAGCTCACCGTTGAACCGATCACGGTCTTCGAGATCGATCGAGTACCGGCCGCCACTCATAGGCGGAATTCGAACACCTCCGAATCGCCATTGACGACGACCTTCACCCGGTGATCGCCGGAACTCAACCCCGGCGCGGAGACCTCGAGCCGGACCACGTCGTCCGGCTGCCAGCTCGAGGCGCCGATAACCGAGATCGAGACGGCCGTCTGGAATTCACCATCCAGCAACACCTCGACCTGGGCCGGATCTGTCGGTAGCTCGTTGGATCCGGTGTTCTTCACGAGCAGCGTAACGTTACCGTCGTTGTCGGTATCGTACACGGCGCTTCCGGCGTCAGAGATGATCTCAATATTCGACCGGATGTCGTCGCTCACCGCGACCCCGAAATCGTCGATGGCGCCGCTCACCCGGCTGACCTCGGTGGTGAGCGTCCCGGCGACCCCGGCGGCAATGACCATACTCGCGACGAAAAGGATCAAGTGAGAGGCCGAGACGCTGGCCATTCAGGACACCTCCGTCGCGATTGCGACCCCCGGACCCGTCACGAGCTTGACGCGATCGGGTGGCGGCGTGATCGAGAGTTCGATTCGGAGCGTTTCACCGGGGAGCCACAGGTCCGTGGAGGCGTCGCCGTCGACCGTTCGCGTGTCGAACGTCGTGCGGAGTTCGTTGTCCACGATGACGTCGGTGGCCGCAAGCGACAGCGTCGTCGCGCCGGTATTGTTCGCCTCGATCACCAGGGTATTCCCCCCAGAGGCGTTGTGGGTCACGTTACCGAACTCGACGGCCGTATTCCGCATTGTGAGGTCAACGTCGTTCACCTTGCCTTCCGCGTCGGTGATCAACTCGACGGCATCGCTTGTCGCCGTCACGAACATGCCAGTAGCGATCAGGGTCGCGATGGCGATCAGCGCGAAGGAGCCGCTCACGCTGAACCCCATCTCATTCCCCCGTTCGATCGGATACTACCTCGATCCCCACCGGATCGCCGTCGAGCCGGCTGATGAACTCCAGGCTCCGGGCGTGGTCATCGACCGTCAGCCCGACCGACCCGTCAGGGTCGGTGGCCCTGGCGTCGAGCCCCTCGACGACCGTCCGGAGTCGGTCGGCCACCGGCTCGGCGATCCACCCGATCCGTTGATAGTACTCGACGGCCTGGACGACCTCGCTTGAACCGGCCCGCCGCTGCAGGTAGGTCATCCAATCGAGGACAAGAACGTCGGCCACGTACCCGTCAGGGAGAGTTGCCAGATGGGGTGACCGCTGGCGGTCGCCACCGGGGTCACCGGGCTGCGAACCCGCCGGGCGGGGCGGGTCCACCGGGTCCAGCCCGGCATCTCCCGATCCGGGACCGGCAGCCGATCCGTCGGATCCATCGGGATCCATCGGTTCTTCGGCCGCGCCAGTGTCGGTATCGACGGGCCCCGCCGACCCGAAATCGTCAGTAGCGTCTGCTGACTCGGCCTGGTATTCGGCCTTCAAATCCTCGAAGGTCATCGATTCGGCACCATTATCCGCCCGCGCGTCCGGCTCGTGGCTGTGGCCGTCCTCGGGGGCACCTGTTCCGGCAGCCTCGTCATCGAGTTCGAGATCCGCCGTGACCTGCTCGAACAGCTCGTCCGTCTCGGATGATCCCATCGCCGCATCGGGACCCGGCCGATCCTCCTCGTCGACGAACGGGTTCGCCTCGCGGGAGACCGCCTCGTAGATGCCGAGAAGCTTTCTCACGTTTTCCTCGATCTCCTCCACACTCTCCGCGAGGGCCTCGTTCTCGCTTCTGACCGTACTGACCGTTGTCGAGAGCCGCTCGACCTCGGACTCGAGATCTTCGATCCTCGGTTCGATATCCGGCGCCGTGGGCTGTGACGCCTGGTCGTCGACCCAGTCATCGTCCCACTCGTCCTCAAACGCCTCGAAAGGGTCCGCCTCGTCGGGCCCCTCCGGTTCATCGTCCGAGGAAGCGGCTTGCCCTGTGCCGAACAGCCCATCGAGAAACTCGATCCCGAACAGGCCCGCTACCGCGAGGGTCCCCATGGCGGTGGTCAACCCAAGGTCAACGGAACCGAGGAACGCGCTCATCGTCGTATACGCGAATCCGGACTGGGAGGCCTATTTAGCTTTCTATTACATTATCAATATCGATAGCATCCCGGGGCCCCTTTCACCTTTGGGCATCCCACCCCCGACCAGAGCGATCCCCCAATCCCCGCTGGCGATGCGGGCGGCCCAGGCACGTTCGCACCGAATCCAGGGCGTCCTCATCATTGATTCGAGCACCGACCACCCCATCTCCACCCGGGACGCGGCGCACTCGGTACCCGACATTTCCGGATTGGGCTCATCCACCCCGATGCAGGCGCCCGGCCGGCGTGATGGCCGTTCCGGTCACCCGATGATGGCCCGGACCGATCGAGCTTCCGAACCCCAGCCAGCCGCTCTAGGCCCCGAAAACCGCGTTATGTGCCATCGAGACAGATCGGTATCCCCCCGTACGATTCGGCGAATGGGCGATTTTCATCGGTGAAAACGTGACGAAAACGGTTAATACCGGGGCCCCGGTACCGACCAGCGGATCAATCCACGCCCATGGCCGAGCGAGCCATCACGACGGACCTCCAGTTCTCCCTCGCCGAACGATGGTTACTGCATGCTGTCATGCTCGATCGACTCGGCTACGGCCCGTCAGACGGCGACGTGACGCCCGCCGTCGGCGATCTCGCCATCCTCGAGAAGCTCGAACATCCCCAACCCCAATTCTCCGAACGCGAGTTGAAACATCTCCGGCGGGCGTGTCTCGACTGGACGGACCGTGCGGAAACACACGCCCGGGATCGATCCCTGGCGATCGACATCGTCGAGTCGATCAACCGGATCCTCCATTCGGCGGCGGGCGACCGACGGTAACCCCCACCCCACTATTCGATCGCCGCCAGCCGAGCGATGTGAAGCAGGGAACACACGTGGTCAGCCCGGTCGAGCGTGGTGTACTCCTCGCCCGTCGACTCCTCGAAGGCCCGAAGATACCCGTCCAGCCGGTCCTCGACGTCGGCCGTAATCCAGCCGAGCGAGCGATAGAACCCGATCGCCTCCACGGCCCCGCGAAAGCCGGCCTTCCGATAAAGGTATTCCAACCAGTCGAAGACCACCATCTCGGCGGCGTAGCGCTCGGGAATCGCAGCGAGGTACGGCCGGCCTCCACCGTCGCCCGTCGCCTCACGCTCGAGGAGCTCCCGATACTGGGCCGCCCGGCGGGCTTCGTCGGCGCTGGCCATATCGGCGGCGGGCGACACGGGCGGTCGAATCCTGAGTTCGTCTATGTCGTATTCCTGTGGTTCGATCGTCATGGCTTACGAGCGGGCCGGAATGTCCCGGAGCATGACCTCGATATCGTCGGTGTCGAACTCACGGGCGATCGGATCGATGACCGCTTCGAGCTCGGCCATGCGATCCTCCAGCCGGGCGAATTCCTCGCTCTCGTCGAGCTCCTCCGGCGACTTTTCCGCCTCGAGGGAGGCCCGTTTGGACACCAGCGAGATATACTCAGTTACCTTCTCGTCGTAGGTGCGTCGCTGCAGCATCCGCTCGGCAGTCTCTTCCAGTTCCTGCCGCGTCACGGGCTTGTTGAGGTACTCGTCGAACCCCATCTCGATGATATCGAAGTCCGGGTCGACCGCCGTCAACATCACCACCCGACAGCGATATCCCTCGTCTCGAGCGATTTCCAGAACCCGGTCCCCGGATATATCCGGCATGCGCCGGTCGAGAAACACCACGTCGACCGTCTCATCCAGCCGCGTGAGGGCCTCGTGACCGTCGTACGCGGTTCGTACGGCGAACGAATCGGCCAACCACCCCGCGTACACGTCGGCGAGTTCCTCGTCGTCCTCGACGACGAGGATGGTCGGCTCATCCGGCATCGATACCCCTCCGGGCCGTCTGGACAAACCGGGAACCGTTCCCGGTGGTCCCCGTCGACCCGAAACGACCGGCTCGCCGGTCCATGTTCGTGTACATCGGCGGCTACTTGCGGGGAGGGCGCCAAATAGCTATTGGCGAGAGTTTCAAAACTGATAACAATCGACGTGCCGGCCGGACGGTTTTTAGGCCCCGCCGTCACACCAGCCCGCATGCAATCGCGCGGCGACCGAGCCGCCTCAGCGGTCGTCGGATTCGTCCTGGTCTTCGGCCTGATCGTAATATCGTTTTCCCTCTACCAGGGGCTGGTCGTCCCCGAGCAGAACCGGGCCGTCGAATTCGACCACAACACCGCCGTCCACCGTCAGTTTCAGCAGCTTCGGAGTGCCGTCATGCAAACGGCAACGGCCACCGCCGTGACCCCGGTCACGATCCGTCTGGGCGCCGATTATCCGGACCGCGTCATCGCGACCAATTTCGGCACGGCCAGTGGTTCGCTCTCGACCGCCCCAGCTGCCGACGTATCGGTTCGGAACGTCACCGCGGTGGACGCCGAGACCAAGGACTTCATCGGGCGCAACCGCACCCAGCTCGGGCCCTATCCGAATCGGGCGATCACGTATCGGCCCACCTATTCGTATTACAACACCGCCCCAGTAACCCGGTACGCCCACACACTCGCCGTCAACCGGTTCCCCGGTAGCACGACGGTGCCGCTCTCCGGTCAGAGCGTGGTCGATGGCCGTCGCCTGACCGTGATAACGGTCACGGGTGATCTCGCCACGGCCAGCTCCGCCAGTGCGGTCCTCACCCCGACGCCACTCAGCGCCCCGGCCACACGCCTGACCGTCACGAACCGCTCGGGTCCCGTAACGCTCCGACTCCCGACAACGCTCACGCCGGCCGCTTGGCGGTCCATTCTGGCCGACGAGCTCGATCCCAACGGGACCGTGCCCGGAAAGTACGTCACGGCCGTCCGGCCGACCACAGGCGACGCGATCGCCATCGTCCTCGAACGGAACGTCAGCTACGACCTCCGGTTGGCACGCGTCGGGATCGGCCGGGCCGGCCCGGCACCGCCCGCCGCCTACTTGACCGCCCCCGGAGCAACCGCCGTCACCGTTCCGACAAACGGCAGCCAGTCACTCGGCGTGACGGTCCGTGACCGGTACACCAACCCGGTCAGCGGGGTCCCCGTCCGGGCCACCGTTATCGACGGACCCGGCAGGGTGGTGAGCCCGACCGAGCGCGAATCCGACGCCACTGGCCGGGCGGCATTTGTCTACCGGGCCCCGGACTCCCTCGCCACCACCCGAACCGCCACGCTCGAGGTGGCCCTCGGATCGGGGTCCACTCCCCAGCGGGTCGTCCGGTTCAACCTGACCATCGGACCGACCGATCCCACCAGTTCCCTCAATCCCGCCCACACGGTGCGCTACGTAGAGAGCGCCAAACTCGGCCCCGCCACCATCGGCGTCACCTTCAATAACACTGCCACTACGCCGATCACCGTCACGCACGGCCGGGTGAGTTTTGCCTATCAACCCACCGGCAGCGGCCCCACCGTCGTCGAAGAGATCACCAACGCCTCCACGGGGACGGTCTATCAGTCATCGCCGCTCGACATCGGCGCGCCGTTGACCCGCTTCGACACCCGGCCAATCGGGTTGCCGATCGGCCGGAGCACCATCGCCCTTACCTTCGATTCCCCATTTCGAAGCGGGTTCTTCGTGGTAACGTTCGAGACGGCGGACGGCACGACCGCAACCTACCTCGTCAGAACAGACTGAGGTCCCCGGGTCGGGCGTTTCCGGTCACGAGATCGCCACGAACAGCCCGTATGCGGCCTGAACCAGCACCGTCGCGTGTTTGGCCCCGTCGCGAACCCGCCCCTCGCCCATCTGCCCCGCCACAAACCCGGACCAGAAGGCCTGGACAATGGCGCCGTGAAAGAGGACCAACAGGTGAGCCTGCTTGGCGGGGCCCGTGGCGAGGTCGATCATCGGCCGGATCCCCGTCGTGGCCCCCTGTGCCACCCCGCGTAACTCGGCGTCGGTCGGCATCGCCGGGACGAGAACCAAGCGCAGCACCACGACAATACCCAAAAAGACGGCGAAGGCGAGGTAAACGATGAGCGTATACACCAGCATTTCCTCGCGTCGTTTCGTCAGCAGGCGGTGATCCTGGCGTGCCTCGTCGGCGGCGATCCTGACCACGGGCCCGACCCGTCCGCTTGCCTGCATGGCATTGGTGACGAGGGCGACCACTCGAACTACCGACGGTGACCGCACGCGTCTCGCGAACCGATGCAGGGCCCGCTCGGTCCGACCGCCCCAATCGAGGTCGCCGATGAGTCGACCGACCTCGACGTTCAACCGGCCAAGGTCCCCCCGATCCACTCGCCGGAGGGCCTCCGTGAGGGTCATCCCCGCCTCGTTGGCACTCGCGAGACGATCCAGCAGGTCCGGAATCGCCCCTTCCACCTGTCGGATTCGCCGGCTTTTCAGCTCCTGCAGGACCGCAAAGCTCCCCAATAGTGCAACCACCGTCAGGATAACCAGATCATCGAGCCATCCGATCCGTAAGCCCACCGTCCGAAGTCGCCCCCACGCGAGAAGAAGCGCACTCCCGAGGGCGATCGGCCCCGTGAGATAGAACACCGTCTGAGGCCGGCTAATGAGGGTATCTATCGGCCGCGAAGCGATACGACGAATGCGGCGGAGGCGTTCGAACACCGCCAGCCGCATTCGGTTCCGTCGAACGGCGTCGTCCATCCGCCCCCCATCGGGCACCGCCGTGCGTGGCTCCGGCCCCGTCCCCTCCGATCCCGACCATTCACCGCCGATCCGCTCGGCCACAAAGGGCCCCGAAAGGCTATCGAGGTACACGATAAACCCGAGGTTCGCCAGCGGGATGATCCCATACACCAGCAACCGAAGGGCGTCCAACGTTCCCCCCGTCAATAGGCCGAAAACGAGCAAGATCGTCAACAGGAACAGCGGTCCCGCGACCAACACGGCGACGTAAGCCTCGCCCAGTGCCGCGTACAACTCGAGTAACCGTCGCTGCTGATCGCGCCGGCGATCCTGGAGCTGCTGGTACTGCGTGCGGAGAAATTGGCTAATGTTCCGTCCTGATCGGAGGACGTTGGCGAAGTTCTCCGCGAAGTCGGCGAACGACTCGCTCGGTGAATCCTGCCCGACACGTCGCAGCCCGTCGCTCACATTCGTCCCGAAAAGATCGACATCCTTGATGACGGTCGCCAGTTCCTCGGCACTTTCCCCAAAGGCGTGGCGGTTCTCCGCGACGGTACGGATGATCTGAGGGTCGGCCATCCCGCTCCGAGAGAGCGCATAGACGAACGCGATCGTCCGGGGAAGGCTTTCGTCGATCAGCACCTCCCGGTGGCTGGCTCGGGCAGCAATATACCACCAGCGGGTCAGATAGATCCCAGCCGAGCCGAGGACCAGTGCGCCGAAACCCCCTGCAATGACCACCCCCCACTGGGCGGGTCCCCCACCGAACATCGGTCGAACGACAGCGGGTGCGACGAACCCCCAGACGAGCGCCGCGACTACCCCACCGACGATGGCATACAGGAGCGTCGTCGCGGCATACACCGGATACGTCACGGTCGCCCGGATCGACCGAAGCGTCCGTTCCCGGCGATGCCGACGCCACCCCCGGCCAATAACCAGCGATCGGAAGACCGTCAGGGCAAAGCGGCTGACGGCGTTGTGGAGATCGGCCAGCCGTCGGCCGAGCCTGTCCGACCGCGGTCGGTTCATGCCCCATCCCTCACCGGTGCGGCACCGTCCGCCCGTTCGACCCGAGCCATGACGGCCGGCTTATCGGCATAGTACTCATTTACCAGGCCGGTGAAAGTCTGATAATCGAGGAGGTCCCGTCGCCGAGCGTGGTCGAGGACCCGCTGTCGATCTCTGAGTTCGCGTTCGAGATCGACGTCCGACCAGCCGCGTTCGTCCCGGATGTCACTCAGGACCCGGCTCTGGCCAACCCGGCTGTCGAATGTATCGGTGGCTGGCTCCCACGTAAACACCGACTGGTAATCCAGATCACCGGTTCGCTGGTCGACATCGAGGATCTCCGAAATCGTCCGAATCCGACGGTCCCGATCGCCCCCACGATGGGAAATTACCTGCACACTGAGAATATCGAGTGATTGAATCATCGAGCGCGGCACATTGATCGGCTCGTTTTCGAGCCGGTTGATGGCGGTCTGGACACTGTCGGCGTGCATCGTCGAGAAAGTCGTGTGACCGGTGTTCATGGCCTGGAAGAGCGTCACGGCTTCCCCGCCCCGGACCTCGCCGACGATGATGTATTCCGGCCGATGCCGGAGCCCGGACCGGAGGAGTTTATACATCCCAATATCGGCCTCCTCGCCCACGTTCTCCCGGGTCACTGACGAGAGCCAGTTTTCGTGATCCAATCGGATCTCCGGCGTATCCTCGATGGTGATGACTTTGGACCGGGGCGGGATGAACATCGAAACCGCGTTCATTGACGTGGTCTTCCCGGAGGCCGTCCCCCCGGCCATGAGCAGACTCTTGTTGTGCTCGATCGCCAACCAGAGGTAAGCCATCTGCTCCAGCGCGTAGGTACCGACCTCGAGCAACGTCGCAGGGGTCATCGGTTCCTCACCGAACTTCCGAATCGTGAACGCCGAGCCATGGGGAGTCACCTCGTCCCCGAGGGCCAGTTCCGTCCGGCTACCGTCTGGCAGCATCGCCTGGGTGATCGGGTCCCCGATACTGATGTTCCGTCCGGCCCGTTGGGCGAGCCGGACGACGAAGTCGTCGAGTGCGGACTCCTCGTAGGTGAGGTTGGTTCTGACGTCGTTGTAGTCGCTATGGTAGACGAACACCGGCATCCCATCGCCGTCACACGAGATGTCTTCAACCGCGGAATCCTTCAGGACGGGATCGATTCGATCGTAACCCTGGAATCGTCGGTAGAGGTGGTAAAAGAGCCGATGGACCGAACTTGCCGGGAGGTCCACCCCGTATCGCTCCAACTGTTCGGTCAGTTCGGTGGCCAGGACCGATTCGGTGTCCCGATCGCCTACCGACTGTCGATGGATCAGGGTCTCCCGGAGGTCCGAAACGAGCGTATCGAAGAGCTCGCGCTCGAAGTCATCGAGCGTTGGATCGGCCACGTAATACCGGTGTTCGTTCCGCGTCGGATCGAACCCGATCCAAACGAAGGCATAGGGTACATCGACCCAGTAGCGTTCGACCTCCTCGAGGTCGGCGGGAGGATCGAAGCTTACCAACGGGCCGTGTTTTGACGGGGTGTACGGCGACTGTTCCACGGTGGAGCCCCTGAGGACGTCGATGAGCTCGCCCAACCATTCCGTGAGCGAAGGAGTTCCGGACGGGGCGTCGCCCATCGTCACGGCCTCCCGCCCGGGGCCGGCCGACCCCGAGCGTCCGGCTCCATCCACGCTTCCGGGTGCCTGCGATCCATAGCCTCACCGGTACAACGAGATGTACAGCATGCTGAAGCCGATAATGAACGGGATCGTTTCGGCGATTTGGAAGACGATTTCAATATCCGCGATCTGGGTTCGCATGCTCGTGAGTGCCACCCCCATACTGATGAACGCGAACCCGATGAACGCCGACTCCAGCCGTTTCGATCCCCTGGCGTTATACGCCTGAAAACTGATCAACGTCAGCCCCAATGCGAGCGCGAATACGACGAGTCTGAGTAACGACAGGACGACCGGGAGGAGCGTCGCCGTCGGCTGGGAAACGAGACCGATCATTCCCGGTTAGCACCCCCGGAAAACAGCGGCGACCGACGCTCGACGACGTGTTCAGTGATCATTGTGGATTCAGCTCGTCCCAGAGTTGCGCAAATCGATCCGGGAGGTTCTCTTCCCTGAAGATGCGGACGTCGTATTCATCCCCCTCTAACGAGATGACGGTGCTATTGAAATTGCACTTATAGACCTTGTAGTGATTGCCATTATCGGCCACTAACGTCTGGTCCTTGATTAGGTCGTGATCCTGTAACGCCTCGATTCGCCGATAAATCGTTGCCTTCGACATATCCAGTTCCTTGGCCAGATCCTTCGCGGACCGGGGTTCCTCACTGATCGCCGCCAGGACCAATCGGGCGTGCTCGTCGCCGATGGTGTTGAGAATCTCCTCAATCGAACGATCCTCGTCCATTACCCGAATCGATTGAACCTCGGTGTATATCCGTTTCGGCCAAATTATCACGAGTTAAAATACATCCGGCCGCCACCTGGCGGAATTAGCCATCGCCGTGGAACGGCCCGTGAAGTGTACGCGATTCACGCCCGCCGGGAACGGCGGGACTCTCTCGCTGAAGAAGGTAGTTGCAGATTGTGCAACTCCCTTTATTTACCCTGTATCACCATGTGCAATCGGTCGTCCTGATTTATGCCGTTGAGGGTCGTGCTACCGTCCATGTCGTCCCACCCCTCCGCGAAAATCCTCATCCTGGACGAGAACCCGAGGGCCAAGTCGCGATATCGATGGATGAATGCCGATCGCCACTCCGTTCACTTCGAAACCACGCTCCCCGATCCCGCTGATGATTACGACATCGTATTCGTCACCACACACCGGCCGGTGTCCGTCCCCGAACTCCACGACCGGCTTCCACCGGCCACGAAGGTGGGCTTGATCACGGATTCAATCCCCACCGAAAACATCTACGAACAAGGATTCGACGGGTATCTCGTTCGCCCCGTCGATCGCGAAGCTTTCGAAACCACCGTGCGGTCGCTGCTCGCTCGAACCCGCTATGCGGAACTGGTCGACGAGCACTTCGCCGTCGCCAAACAGCTCGCCGAACTGGAGACCAACCACGACGACGCAGTCCTCCAGAATAATCCCACCTACCAGGCCCTCAGGACCCGGCTGGACGACCTCACCGGGGCGATCGAGGATCGCTTCGACCAGATCTGTGCCGCGGGCTCACCGGAGGGCGTGTTTTACGACATCCAACCCCCGACCGTCGACGCGCCCACGTCCCGACCGGCGGCCGTCAACTGACGATATCGACGGAGCCTTCGGGCTTTGTTGACTTCCTCCCCGCCCTGAAGTGGCTTTCTCCTTGAACTTCCGTAAAGGTACACGGGGCGACAGCCATCCCTTCGATACAGCGGAGTCGATCCCTATCAGGGGACGTACTGGCTGGCGAGACCCCCACCTCGTGCGGTTACTCGCGTCCCCCGTAATTGGCGAAGTCACTCGAAAACCCGACGCAGACCCCGTTACCCACTCGGGGTGGATAT
>CAYOLR010000022.1:1648-22195 GCA_964404815.1 uncultured Halobacteriales archaeon | reverse complement strand
CGATACAACGTCGATTGTCGATGACGAAACCGTACTTCGTGATGGGACCCACCTCCGAGTTGAACCGCCGGTTGACAGGTGTTAACGCTGGAAAGCAGTCACTTAAGTCTTGTGTTAATTTCCCATTACACTAACAAGGGTAACCCAACGACATCGGCCGGTTTCGTTGTCCCGGCGGTGGCTTTATATACTCTAAATGGGACAATTCACTCGCACCGGACCGAGGGTTCGACCAAGTATGACCGACGATTCCACCGCGCTGATCTTGCAGACACACGGTATTGATCAACCCAATCGGACGTACGCGCCGCTGTTCTACGCCATGACCGCCGAGGCGATGGAACTCGATACGACGATGTGGTTCACGATGGACGGAACCTCGCAAATGGCCAAAGGAGCGGCCGAGGAGGTCCAGATCGACACCAGTTCGGACGTGACGCTCCGGACGATGATCGATCGGGCCCGGGACGCCGGCGTGGAGCTCACCGTCTGCCACCAGAGCATGGACCTGTTCGACCTTGGGGAGGACGACATCATCGAGGAAGCCGAGATCGTCGGGGCCGCGAGCATCATCGATCTCGCCCTCGACGCCGATATGGTGATGTATTTCTGATCTCACGAACAACTACCACCTATGAGCCAACGAGTCCACAACTGTGTCATTCCGACGGATCGGCATCTCGACGTCGAGGAACACGTCTGGGCCAAGGTCGACGACGATGGAACCGTTACCATCGGCATGACCGATATCGCCCAGAGTCTCGCGAAGAAGTTCCTCCACGCCCACCTCAAGGGAGCCGGGACCGAAGTTGACAAGGGCAAAAGTGTCGCAACGGTCGAGTCGAGCAAATACGTCGGGCCCGTCAAGACGCCCGTCGGCGGTGAGGTCATCGAATCGAACGATGCCGTGGGGGACGATGCTTCCCTCATCAACATGAGCCCCTACCAGGACGGGTGGATCGCGAAGATCGATCCGACGGACCTGGAGGGAGACCTCGAAGGCACCGTCAAGGGTGACGAGGCCGTCGAGGCTTACAAAGAGGTCATCGAGGCCCACGACCAGCTCGAGGAGTGCGAACACCTGGAAGGCTCGGACCTCGAGTAACTCACACGCTTTTCCCCGAACCGCCTCCCACGCTCGCCAGTGAGAACTTTCCCCGTAATTGTATTTACTATATTGGGCAATATTCAGTTATATTCATTACAACGCACGTCATTGGCTGACACGGATGACATCCATGGACATCGCCATACCTATTCGAACGGTCCCGGATCCGGTGGAGGAACTGGAACCCGATCCGGACGGGACCGACATCGACCGGGAATGGACCGAGTTCGTCCTCAACGAGTTCGACGAACACGCCATCGAGGAGGCCGTCCTGTTGAAGGAACGGCGGAACGAGGAGGACACGATCACGGTCATCGCCATCGACGACGGCCTCGCCGACGTCGAACAGATGCTCTATACTGCCGCGGCGAAGGGCGCCGACCGACTGATGAGGATCGAAAACGTTCCCCCGGGCATCTCGACAAACGGGGCCGCCTCGCTCTTTGCGGACGTTCTCCAGGACGAGGAGTTCGATGCCGTGTTCACCGGCGTCCAGTCGGCCGAGGACCGCGACGGCCAACTCGCGGGGATGCTCGGCCACGAGATCGACCTCCCGCACATCTCGGTGATCACCGAAGTCGTCGTCGAGGATGGCCAACTCGTCGTCGAAAAGGAGTTCGCCGGGGGCGTCACCGCGAACTACGCCGTCGACACACCCGCGGTTCTGGGGATCCAGGCCGCCTCCGAACCTCCACGGTATGTTCCCGTGAGCCAGATCCGCCGGGCGATGCGCGGTGCCGATATCGAGGCGATCGATGCGGACTCGCTCGAGAGCGGCGCCGGGCCGGGCACGGAGGTCACCAGCCTCCACGAACCGGAGCGGGGCGAGGAGGCCGAAATGCTCTCGGGGTCGCCAGAGGAGACATCCGGCGAGATCGTCGAGATCCTCTCCGATAACGGTCTGGAGGTGTGACCATGTCCGACGTCTACGCCATAACCGAACACCAAGCGCCCGGCACGCTGGACGAAATCAGCTTCGAACTCCTCAACGCCGGCAGCGGGCTTGCCGATGATTTGGGAGGCGATCTCGTTGCCGTGGTTCTAGGGGCCGAGACTGACGCTTATCTCGACAACCTCGGCGTCGCCGATCGCGTCGTCACCGTGGAGGACGAGTCGCTCGAGGAGTTCAATCCCATGAGCTATGCCGGGGCCGTCGAAGGCGTGCTCCAGCGGGAAGACCCGGAGGTCCTGATGACCTCAGTCACGTCGATCGGTATGGACATCGCACCCCGCGTAGCCCGGTCGTCCGACCTCCCGCTCGTCTCCTACGTGACGGACGTGGCGGCGGACGGCGACGGCCTCGTCGCCACGAGCCAGCTCTACGGCGGCAAGATGTACGTCGACTCGGCGGTCGGGGACGGCCCCGCCATCCTGGCGGTGTCCCGGGGAGCTTACGATGCGGCCGGCGGTCGCGAATCCGGGACCCCCACCGTCGAGGCGATCGATGTCGAAATTGCCGCCCCGGGCATCGAGTTCGTGCAGCGGAACGAACCAGAAGCAGGCGACGTCGACATCGGCAGGGTCAATCGACTCCTCGCGATCGGGCGCGGTATCGAGGACGAGGAGAACATCCCGATGGCCGAGGATGCGGCCGAGGCATTGGATGCCGCGCTCGCCAGCTCCCGGCCGCTCACGGACAACGGTTGGCTGCCGAAGAACCGACAGGTGGGCAAGTCCGGGAAGACGGTCTCGCCGGACCTCTACATCGCGGCCGGCATCAGCGGCGCACCTGAACACATCGAGGGGATGAAGGATTCGGAGCTCATCATCGCCATCAACACCGACGAGGAAGCCCCGATCTTCGATTACGCCGACTACGGAGTCGCCGACGACCTCTTCGAGGTCCTGCCGGCACTGACGGAAGAGGCCGAATAGGGTGCCGGCCGGGGTTCGGGCTTGTCAAGCGGCCTGGGGAGTCATATATCAGTCATCGGACCCGTTCGTCTCAAGTTACCGACGAGATGACCGGACGTAACGTGGATTGCGGAAGCCCACAGATTTTTTATTGTCCTGATGCCATCAAGCAATATAATGGTCGACTCACTCGTCGAGTATCTCCGTCGGGATCTCGACTGCGAAAGCCTGCTTGACTGCGTCCATGGACTGAAGGAAATCGATCGGGAGAGCTTCCGCGTGCTCGCCGAAAGCGGCGAGCCCCTCACGGTCGATGATGTCGCCGACGAGATCGATCGGGAGCGGTCGACGGCTTACCGGTCGATCCAACGGCTCCTCAAGGCCGGCCTGATCCAAAAGGAACAGATCAACTACGATCAGGGGAGCTACTACCACGTGTACCATCCGACGGATCCGGATGTCATCGCCGACGACATGCAACGGACCCTCAACGATTGGTACGCGGAGATGGGACAGCTCATCCAGCAGTTCCGGGACAAGTACGACCAGGTCGCCGATCAACCCATCGAAGTCGAACAGTAGGCCGTCAGTCCTGTTTATTCAGACGTTTCGATCGGGTTCCCGACACTGAAGACGTGGTCGGGTCGTCGCTGTACACTATGATGCCCATCCCGTCCAGTCTGGCCGTGGAAGTTTACACGGTGGATGCAATTTTCCACTGTCGAGGTGTAACCCAATGCACCCCCAACAGCCGAGGTGTACGGTCATTATTCCTCGGTTTAAGCGCTCAACCGACCATCTAGCGAACCCTTCCCCCCAGTGAATACTGTATCGTTATGACAATTTACCCCACAAGCCTTATTCGCGGCTACCACCCTACTCCCGGCCATGCACGACGATCTTCTCGACGCCCTCAGCCAGGTCGAGGACCCGACCCTCGATGACGATATCGTCTCCCTAGGCCTCGTCAATGCCGTTGATATCGAAGACGGTGTCGCGTCGATCTCGCTCGCCCTCGGGGCGCCGTACTCGGCACACGAGACTCGGATCGCCGATCAGGTAAGGGATATCGTCGCGGACTTCGGGCTCGAACCGGACCTCACCGCTCGGATCGATCGGGCCGAGGGCGACCACGAGGAGGTGCTCGGCGGCGTGAAGAACGTGATCGCCGTCGCCTCCGGGAAAGGTGGCGTCGGAAAGTCGACGGTCGCGGTCAACGTCGCCGTGGGTTTGGCCGACATGGGCGCCCGGGTCGGGTTGTTCGATGCCGACGTCTACGGGCCGAACGTCCCCCGGATGGTCGCTGCCGACGAGGCACCCAGCGCGACCGGCGAGGAATCGATCGCTCCACCGGAGAAATACGGAGTCGGCCTCATGAGCATGGATTTCCTGATCGGAGAAGACGACCCGGTAATCTGGCGTGGCCCGATGGTCCACAAGGTGATCACCCAGCTGCTCGAGACGGTTCAATGGGGCCAGTTGGATTACCTCGTCCTCGACCTCCCGCCGGGGACGGGTGACACCCAGCTCACCGTCCTGCAGACCATGCCCCTAACGGGCTCGGTGATCGTGACGACACCCCAGGACGTCGCGGTCGATGACGCTCGCAAAGGGTTGGAGATGTTCGGCCGTCACGAAACGCCGGTTCTCGGGATCGTTGAAAACATGAGCACGTTCCTCTGCCCGGACTGCAGGTCGGAGCACGACATCTTCGGCGTAGGCGGTGGCGAAGCGTTCGCCGACGAGGTTGGGATGCCGTTCCTCGGAGCCGTTCCCCTCGATCCCGGTGTCAGAACGGGATCTGACGAGGGAACCCCGGTCGTCTTGTCGGAGTCCGAAGCCGGATTGGCCTTTCATTCGATCGCGGAGAACATTGCGAACATGGTCGGCGCCGTTCAACGCCGCAACCATTCGAAGCTCGCCGCGGCGAAGACACCGAAGACGAATTGAGGGAACCGAACCTGGGACTCAGACCAGGAGCTGGATATCCGCCTCGGCCATGTGGTCGATCGCCGTCGCGGCGCCGACGCCGGTCGTGACGCCCTCGATGAAGTCGCCCTCGTCGTAGTCCATGAGGTCCTGGGTCATCTGACACGCCTGGAGTTCGACGCCGGACTCGAGGCACACGTCGATGAGTTCCTGAATCGTCGCGGTTTGGTTGTCCTCGATCTTCGACTTCATCATCCGGGTGGCCATCACGTCCATTCCCGGGATGGCTGCCAGGATGTTCGGCATCGGGAGGCTCGGGTTTCCAACGGCGCTCAGTTTGAGGTCCTTCGTCTTCTTTTTGTGGAGGATATCCAAACCCCAGAACGTGTGGAAGACGGTAACGTCCCAGCCGAAGGCGGCTGCGGTGCTGGCGAGGATGAGCGGCGGATAGGCCATATCGAGCGTGCCTTTGGTCGAGATGATGGTCATTTTCTTCTGCTCGGGATTGACCTCCGCCTTGACCTCGGCGAGTTCCTCGCGGAGTTCCTCGATCTGTTCCTCGGCGGATGTTCCGCCCTCCGTCTCGACGTCCGGCGTGGACGAATCGGTGCTCATTCGTCCGCCCCCTTTCGGACGACGTTGACGTAAACTGTTTCGCCGTTCTCCCGTTCGATTTGTTCCAGGATTTCGACGGCGGAAATGCGGTTCGCCCAGGCCTCGAAGTCAGGGAAGGCCCCTGGGTCTGTCGCGAGGACTTCGAGCACGTCGCCCTCCTCGAGCCCGTCGAACGCGTTTTTCGCTTTGACGACCGGCATTGGACAGGACTCCCCCTTTACGTCGAGCGTTTCCGTGATGGCGTATTCGGTTCCCATGGTTCTGGAAGACCGCCGGCTTCGTATCCGGCGTGTTGTACAGGATTGACAATGCTGATTCTAATATAAAAAACTAGGTTCCCGGCAAGCGTCACGCCATGTCACGGAGAGTTGAACGACCGGGGTCAAATGGCAATTATGATTTTCCCCTTCGATGTCTATCGAATTATATCATTGAGACGGCGAATAATCCTACCAGGGTTCACGAACAACCGCAGCGTTCGGACCGCGATCCGATGGGTTTTCGGGTGGCGAGGGTGGCCATTTAAATTCCTCGACGAGTGAAATACACCCATGACGACTGGTGACGATCCGATCGATGTGGGCGACGACGGGTCGGTCTCCGCGGAGACCCGCCATGCCCAGATGGCCGAGGGGCTCTTCCACCGGTATCGGGATATCGTGCTGTCGATGGACCGACGCGGCTCCTTCATCTGGGATGCAATGGGGGCCGACCAGGGAGATATGAATTGGATGGAGGGTCGGGGTACCCCTGACGAATGACCTGGATCGACACCCTCCTCGAGGACGAAGACCAGCGGGAACAGGCGGCCCGGGAGTTTACCCTCAGGACCTTCCACCGCGGCTCGGACCCGTTGAACCACTGGATCATTCGGATGGCCCACGAGGAACAATCAATCGCTGTCGCCGAGCTGGAGGACCAGGTCGGCGTCACGAAATCGACCCTGAGCGAACGGGTGAACGACCTCGTTCAGGTCGGCTTGCTCGAACGCAACATCGAGGGGGACGTGATTCAGCCGACGGTATTGACGGCCGGCTTCCTGGGGATCGTCGAGGACGTGAGCGATCGGTTCGCCGATAAGATCGAAGAGGGATTCGATGCCGACAGGTCGTGAGGGCCCTCAGACTGGTCCATCCGACGGTCGTTGCCTCGGTCAGAGGTTCGTTCGTCGATCCGGATCGGGCGTCCGTACCCATGTCAAGGATACCACTCCCCGCCGATGACGACCTGGACGAACAGGCCAGGTCCCTCCTCGAACAGGTCGAGGAGATCCACGGGTTTGTTCCGAACCAGCATCGACTGGACGCCTACTTTCCGCTCGTCCTCAGAAGCCTCCTCGACCTCAACCGACGGACGATCCTCGCCGGGGACCTCGATCCCGTCCTGCTCGAAACGATCGCGCTTGTCCTCGCCATCGAAAATGAGTGTGACTACTGTATCGCCTATCACCTCGGCGTCCTCGAGGAGCGGGAATTCTCGCCGGCCGAACTCGAGGTCCTCCGCGAGGACTGGCGCGAGGCTGAATTCACCCCGCTCCGACGGGCCTATGTCGAGCTTGCAGTGGCCGTCAACGATGATCCACATTCGGTAACGGACGAGGACATCGACCGGCTGCGCGAGCTCGGCGCCACGGAGCAAGACCTGGTCCAGCTGCTCCACTTCGTGAACCTCATGCGCGGGTACAACGCGTTCAATATCGTCCTCCAAACCGACCTCGACGCCGAGCGCGGCGGCTGGCTGGACTGACCCGACCGGTTACCGGTCGGCGACCGATGCCAATATCGCGGCAGTGACGTCCGATGGGGTGACGCCGGGCGTCTCGATCCCGCGACGGTCGATACTCGCCGCGACCGCGTCCCGGATTTCATTCTCGTCGAGCGGTTCGCCCACCAGATCGGCCGCCAACTCGTCGAGGCCGGTCTCCGGGAGGATTTGGATGTCACCCGAGAGTACCAGGTCGTCGATCCGCCCGTCGGCCTCGACGACGGTCGCACGGATGAGTCCGCCCTCCGCCTTGTGCCGACCCTCGCTGACGTGGACGCCTTCCTTAACCTTCGCACGACCCTCGGGTCCGTGGAGGCCCTTCCGGCGGACCCATTCCGGATCGGCGAGCTCGTCCCGGGCGGCCTGGATCGCCGCCTGCTCGTCGTCGGTGGGCGAGGCGTCTTCGAGGTCCCATCCGAGCCGATCCTCGACCGCGTCGCGGAAGACCGCCTTCAGCTCGTCGAGCGGGGGAACCTCCCCGAGTTCCGCCCGCATCGTCGTCATGTTCTCCTGCATCGTCTTGTACATCTTGTCCTGGAACTTTTCCGAGGGAGCCTGGATCACCTTCACCATCTGCTCGATATCGAAATCGAGCATGAATGACCCGACGATGACGGTCGCGTCCCCGATGTCACCGGCGCCGGTCCCACCGATCTTCTTTCCCCCCGCGACGATGTCGTTCACTGGATGGTAGGCCGCTTCGACGCCGAAATGGCGGTAGGTGTCTATACACGGTTGCGCGTATCGCTCGAACAGTGTTGCCGGTGAATCTTCGACCTGCTCCGTCGGGATAATGAAATGCCAGAAGTATTGGCCTTCGTCGAGGAGGACGGTCCCCCCACCTACGTGACGTCGGTAGATCGGGAGGCCGTTGGCCTCGGCGTATTCGACGTCGACCTCCTTATCCAACTCCTGATGGGCCCCGATACACACGTACTGGCCGTCGGGGCGTACCATGTCGAGAACCGGTTGGTCGTCCGCACCCATCGTCCGGGCCAGCCCGTGGTAGACGGCCTGGCTGCCGAGCGGATCCGTATCGCCGAAGTCGATGAACCGGGCAGTGACCATGTGTATAGAATACCCAATACCAAGAAAAACATTGTGCCGACTATCCCGTTTTGCCAGGCAGTGACCGGGCTCTCAAAGGGACCACCTACGGCCTAGCACCGGCCGAGGGTGTGAGTTTATTGACCACGTTTCGAACGGGGTGGCCGAGGTTGCGTCCACGGCTCACTTCACTCGTACACCAACCGTCTCCGATAGGTCTGGCACCGATCGTGCGAAACCACCAGACAGCGTATTGCCGATCTGCAACCGTTTCCCGACACCCCGCTCGTTCGTCGCCGCGGGTTTGCATCCTACGTGTCACCGATCCTATGATAAGATATAGGTGGAATGGGTTGTATTGCACGGTTACATGCAAACAATGCACATGGAGTGACCCCGATGTCGGAAGCTGAAAAGCTCCCTCGGGCGGAGCGCCAACGGGTCAACGAGGTCGAACGCACCCCGGCCGCGATGGACAAACGGAAGCGGGACGGGAAGATGTATCGCACCTCCTACGACGACTGGTCCCAAGAGGAGAAGGAGGAACTGTTCGAGAAGGTGACGGCCGATATCCGCCACGAGGACTTCATGTACGGCTGTTACGAGTGCGGCATTTGCGTCGCCGCCTGTCCATCGGCGAGGTTCTACGACTTCAGCCCCCGGCGGATCGCCCAGGCCGTCGGCCGCGAGGATGTCGACCTGTTTTTCGAACAGCTCAACGACGACGTCTGGGACTGTTCGCAGTGTTTCTCCTGCAACCGGTGTCCCCGGGAGAACAGCCCCGGCGGGCTGATTACCATCATGCGGGAGATCGCCGTCACCGAGGGGTTGGACAGCGCCGAATCCGCCCTCGAGGGCTACGAACGGGTGATCTACAAGATCATGTCGACCGGGACGCAGGTCTCCCCCGACATGATCCAGCCAGAGGCCTTCCCGGACTGGGGGCCGACGGCCGTCGAGGAATCGGAGCACATGGAGGAGTGGCGGAAGGCGATCCCGCCGGAAACCCTCCATACGACCGATACCGCCTGGGCGGTTTCGGACCGGACCATCGCGGAGATGTTCATGATCTGGAACGAGACCGACGTCATCGATATGCTGGAGGACATCGACCCCGGGGTCCACATGATCCTGACCGATATGATGGAGGAGAAAATGGAGGAGCTCTAGTCCGGCAACCCCAGCCACAATCATGTCAAAGACACAACGACAACAGACTCAGAAGGAAAAGCGCCAGGCCGAAGACATCCGCGACGAGCTCCGGGAACTCGAGGAGAACGGCGAGATCGAGGTGATGCCCGTCCCCGAGCCCTACCGGGAGGTCGAGCGCAAGGACGGGAAGGTCAAGAAGATCCCGTTGGAGGGGCTGTGGCACCACAAGTCCTGCGGGCAATGTGGCCACATCCCCGGGTATTCGACCTCGATCTTCTGGCTCGCCCGGGAGCTCGGCTACGACTACTACGACCCGGAGGACCAGACCTCCTGTACCGGCTGGAACTACTACGCGAGCGCGACCTCGAACGAGGCCGCCCAGGCCGGGGTCGCGCTGCGTAACTTCGGACAGGCGAAACAGGACGGCTACTACCCCCTCATCCACTGTGGGACGAGCTACGGCCATTACAAGGAGGTCCGCGAACAGGTCGTCCACCACAAGGAGACCCGTGACAAGGTCCGCGACATCATGCACAAGCTCGGGCACGACCTCGTCATGCCCGAGGAGATCGTCCATTACAGCGAGTGGACCCACGCGGTTCGCGAGGAGATCACCGACAACCTCGAATACGACCTGGGCGAGATCACCGCCTGCGTCCACCCGGCTTGTCACTACTACAAGATCGTCGAGGACGACGCCATCTACGACCCCGAGGTTTACGGCGGTAACCGGACGGCGACCGTCACCGCCCTCCTCCAGGAGATCGGGGCGAACGTCGAGGACTACTCGACCTGGTATGACTGCTGTGGGTTCGGCTTCCGGCACATCCTCGTCGAGCGTGACTACACCCGCTCCTTCGCCACCCAGCGCAAGATCGAGCGCATGAAGGAGGAAGCCGACCCGGACGTCACGATCACTCACGACACCGGCTGTGTCACCACGCTGGATCAGAGCCAGTGGGTCACCGGCGAAGTTCACGAGCGGAACGTCGGCGTTCCCGTGATGTCGGAGGCGCAGTTCGCCGCCCTCTCGATGGGTGCCCACCCCTACAAGGTCTGCCAGCTCCACTGGCACAACACGGACTACAAACCGTTGCTGGAGAAGATGGGCATCGACCACGAGGACGCCTGGGAGGAGTTCGAGGCGGAGGTCGATGAGATCGAAAGCGGCGAGAAGGAGTTCATGACGTGGGATGACGTCTGAGGGCGAACGACCGTATCGACGCCGACGGCCCGCAGGCCGTCGCGAGCCAGACTATCACAACGACTGAAGACCTATCACAATGACTGCAGAACGGATCGCGATCATCGGCGCCGGCCCGGCCGGGATGAAGGCGGCTATCACGGTTGGCGACCTCGGCGCCGAAGCGGTCGTCATCGAGAAACGCGACGTCGCCGGGGGCAAACCCGACGAAGCGAACTACGCGGCGCTCACTCCGGACCTCCGTGATACCGAGGAAGCCTTCGAGCCCATGATGCGGGACTTCGACGGCCACGAGAACATCGAGCTCCGGACGGGCTCGCAGGTGATCGACGCCGAGGGGTCGGCGGGCGATTTTACCCTCACCGTCCAGAACGGTGACGGTAGCGAAGAGCTGGACGTCGGCGCCGTCATCGTGGCGACGGGGTTCGATCACTTCGACCCTGGCGAGGAGACCCAACAGTACGGCTACTACGAGTTCGACGACGTGATCACGCTGCCCGATGCCGAAAAGATGCTCAAGGAGGACGATTTCGTCCGGCCGTCGACGGGCGAGGACCCCGAGAGCGTCTGCTTCATCCAGTGTGTGGGGTCGCGCGACCGCCAGATCGGCAACGAGTGGTGTTCGAAGGTCTGCTGTGGGATCGCGACGAAGGAGGCGATCGAGGTCAAGGAGCAACACCCCGACGCGAACGTCGTCATCTTCTACATCGACATGCGGATGTACGGTTTCTGGGAGGACGAGCTCTACTGGAAGGCCCAGGAGGAACACCACGTCCGATTCGTGCGCGGCGTGGCGACGGAGATCACCCAGGCGGGCGACCAGGTAATCGTCAAAGGCGAGGACACCACCATGGGCCGACCATACGAGATCCCGATGGACGTTGTCGTCCTTTCCGTGGGCATGGAGCCGTCCGAGGGGACGCTCGGCATTTCGGAGATCCTCGACGTCCCCCTCGAGGACCACGGCTTCATCGACACCGTCGGGGGGCCGCTCGACACGGTTACCACCCAGCGCGACGGCATCTTCGTCGCGGGCGCGGCCGCCGGACCGAAGGACCTCGAGGACAGCATCAGCATGGCCGGTTCCGCCGCCGCGAAGGCCGTCACGACGGTCAAGCAGGCACCGACGCCCGCCGCGGACGGGGGACGTCCGGATGAGTAACCCGCTGGACAAGGAGTTCGTGGACGCCGGCCATACGAGCGCTGAGAAAGCGGAAGCACTGGGCCAGCAGGAGCGGTCCGCCTTCGTGTCCAACGACGGAGAGAAGGTCGACATCGAGACCATCCGGCGCTTCGTCGAACAGCTGGAGGAACAGGCGGGCCTGGGCGACGAACAGCTGGCGACGATCGTCGCCGAGCTCGAGAAGAAACAGGAGACGTTCGCGCGACTGTTCGGCGATCTCCCCGATCTCGATGCCGACCAGGTAGAGTTCGTCCTTCGGAACGTTTTCGCCACCCGGGGTCGACGGGACGAGATCATCGACCGGTTCGGGGTCGATGGGGTCAACAATATCCTCGACGACCTCCTCAACGGCGACGGCGAGGTCGCCGACCGCGTCGATCGCTTTTGTGACCGGTTGGCCGGCATCGACGAGCGCGTTCGATGGACGCTCGCGGCCGAATTGCTCCACCTGTCCGATCCGGCGACGTACCACCTCTGGACCCGCTGGATGTGGAACCCCGAGAGCCGGACGGGGGCGGTTCCCCTCATGACCATGGCCGACGTCGACCTCGAAGGTGACTCGCCGGGCGAAACGTACGACCGGATCGGGACCGCCGTCGATCGGCTGGACGAACGGACCGACGAAATGGGGTTTAACCCCGACGTCGTGGACGGTCCGCTCGGGACCGACGTGGCGATGGCCACGGTCCATGCGGTCTATACCTATCTCGTCTTGGGCATGCGCATGACAAAGGAATTCACGCAGGCGATACCGGACCATCCGGAGTACATCCGACGGCTCCTGGGGATCCAGGAACTTCACGAACAGCGCGCCGGTCCGCCCGGACCGGCAGGAGGCGCCCGATGAGCTCTGAAGACAAGCGTCGCGAACTCGAAGGTCGGTATGGCAGTACCGGCGCCGTCCACGAGGAAGAGGAGGTCGAGATCGGCGGGATCGACGTCTCCGGCCACTGGAACCGGATGTACGACGAGCGTGTCATCTCGTCGTACGATTCGGAGATGATCGACAAGGTGACCGAGCTCGACGGCGGCGAATCGCTGGGGTACTGTTACCAGTGCTCACAGTGTATCGGCGTCTGCCCGGTAGACCAGGCCGGCGGCGACTACGGCCCCCGGAAGATCTACCGGCGGACGGAGCTGGGCATCGACTTCTTCGAGAGCCCCGACCTCTGGCTGTGTACGACCTGCCAGAACTGCGTCCGGGTCTGCCCGAAGGAGGTCGACATGGTCGACATCGCCCCCGCGGTACGCGAGGTGGCCGTCCTCGAGGGGAACGCCCCGGACGAGCTGGAGGACATGTTCGGGAACGTCTTCCAGCACGGCAACCCCCAGGGTGAGTCGGCGAAGAAACGGGCCAAGTGGACCCGCGACGTCGACGTGGAGGTCCCCATCCTTCCGCGGATGGACGACCCGGACCCCGTCGAGTACCTCTGGTACGTCGGCGACTTCTGGTCGTACCATCCCCGCGGGACCGACGCCGCCGGCGCCATGGCGACCATTCTAGAAGAACTGGGGGTCGACTACGGCATCATGGGCAGAGAGGAGAAATGTGACGGCGACTCCCAGCGACTGGCGGGTGAGCCCGGGCTGTTCGAGATGCTCGCCGAAGACAACGCCGAAGCCATGGAGAACTACGAGTTCGACCGTATCATGGTCTCGGGCCCCCACGCCCTCAACGCCTTCCGGAACGAGTACGGCGACGTCATCGAGGACTGGGACCACGAGACGGTGCACTATACCCAGGTGCTCGCCCCCCTGATGGATCAGATCGACTGGGAGCAGGAACTCGACTACCGGGTCACGTTCCACGACCCCTGTTACCTCGGCCGCCATAACGGCGAGTACGAAGCACCCCGGGAGATGCTGCGGGCAATCCCTGGGGTCGAGCTCGTCGAGATGCCCCGGAACCGCGAGGACGGGTACTGTTGCGGCGGTGGGGGCGGGGGCATGTGGCTCGACGGATTCGCCGACGAATATCAGGACGAACGGCTCTCCGACAACCGCGTTCGAGAGGCGTCGAACACCGATTCCGATGTCCTCGCGGTCTGTTGTCCCTACGAGGTCTCCCGGTTCGAGGACTCCGTCAAGCAGGCCGACGTCGACCTGGCAGTCAAGGACATCGTCGAACTGGTCCAAGAGGCCATGGGCGCGGCCTGATCCGAACCGGCGTCAGCTACCCGACGATGCAACTCTATCCCTGTCCCCTGTGTGGCCGATCGTCCGATGGGTCGGTCGGATCGTTCTCGGGGATCGACGAGACCGTCGCCCACATCGACGCGACCGAAGACGACGCCCATGCCGGCGAGGTGGGAGCGGATCACGTCGATTCAATCTCGCGGAACATGATCGACCTCGACGAGTATCGCAAGGTGACGGAGACCGGCGAGGCCCCGGACCTCCCGGACGACGGCACCGAGGCAACCACGATCTCGTTCGAGGGGAAGGAACCCGTGATCGTGACGGGCGACGGCGAACGCCCGCTCGGGGAGGTGCTCGAATCGCTCAACGAACACGTGACGCAGCTCCACGGCAAGTTCACGGCCGTCGCCCAGGACCAGCGACACCAGCTCGAAGGGCTCCAGGAGGCCACGGAAATCCAGAAGCTCGCCATCCAGGAGCTCCAGGCCGGGATGGAAGCGCTCGCCGAGGAACTCGATAAGGACGTCGACTACCAGTTCGAACTGTGATCATCGCAACCGCCAACGGAGGCGCCTGATCGTGCCCGAGGCGTTCGACTGTCCGTACTGTGAGGAACGGGCCGACCGGCTAGACCTCCACGGCCACCTGGTCGACGACCACGGCGACCGCCTGCAAACCGTCGTCGCGGAGGACCGCGAATCGATCCAGTTCGCCCTCCCCTGCCCGGAATGCGACGAGGAGGGCTTCTCCAAGGAGATCAAGCGGCCGAAGGGTGACGCCGATCGCGTCGTCGACCTCTACCGGGACGAGATATCGATGATCGCCTTCGATCAGCTTCTCTATCATCTCGAGGACGACCACGGCTACTGATCGACGATCCCTTCGTGCAGTTTCTCTAAGTGCCGGCCACGGGTGCGATAGATCTCCGCGATGGTCTGTTCGAGGTCGCCGAGAACGTCCCCGAGCGTGCCGCGGTAGGTTACGGTGACCGGCGGCTCGATCAGCAGATGGAGATCGGAGTCGAACGCGGCTTCGAGCGTGTAGTGGTCGTGTTCGGTTAGCGTGATGTCCGCCCGGAGGAACGGCGGGTTCGTGACCGTGATGCGGTCCCCCTCAATGTCGACGAACTCGGGGACACCATCGGGTGGCGGCTCCTCACCCCCGAGGTACCCCCCGAGGGCCATCGCCGTGTCCCGGTCGCCGGCCAACGAGACGTCGTGGATGAGCGTCTCTAGCGTCAAGGCGACGTAGCGGTGGATCCGTGTCCCCGCGATGAGTTCCGGTGTCGGCGGCAGCTTCTCGGCAGGGCCGGTCATGGAAGCAATCGATCCAGGGATCGGACCCGGTGGTCGCCCATGACGCAATGGCCGCGCACCGACGGGTCGTGGCGTTCGACGTGGACCCCGTCAAGGCCGGCGTTCCAAGCCGCGCCAACGTCCTGGGGACCGTCGCCGATGAGCACCCCCCGATGGCCGTTGCCGGCCGTCCCGAGCCGGTTCATGGCGAGCCGGACCGGCGCCGGATCGGGTTTCCAACCGGTCTCGTCGGAGCAGCACACGACGGCCTCGAAGCGGTCCTCGAGCCCGAGTGCCTCGAGAATCGGCGCCGTCAGATAGCCCTGACAGTGCGTCACGATCCCGAGCGGCTCGTCCGCCCGGGAGAGGAACCGTCTCGCGTCGTCGTAGAGATACGTGGCCGCAGCGCGGGCTTCGGGATCCTCCTCGTCATGGAACGCAGCCCAGAACGCCTCGACATCGATCCCCCAGGATCGGAGGAGCTCGTTTCTGGGGGCACCCAACCCGTACCAGAGGGTTTCGACCTGACCGGCGGAGAACGTGTCCTCGAGCCGATCCCCGACGCGATCGAAGACCGCCCGGGCGTAATCGAGGTCGACGTCGACGAGGGTTCCGTCGAGGTCGAGGAGGTAGAAATCATACGCGGGGTCGGTCATTGGAGGGTGTGATAAGCGATGGAGCACTAAATCCCTTCGGGCTGGACCTCGAGCCGGCTCCCGAAGTACTTCGAAATGACTTCGTCGACATCATCGGCCCGGAACTCCGCCAACTCGGCTTCGATGGCGGATTGCAGTGCGTCGAGGTACGCCGGGTCGGTCTCGAAGGCCCGAAATTCGACGGCCGTCACGGCCACGTCGAGGGCGTCGCCCATGACCGACCGCATCTGCGCCGGCGAGGAGACCTGCCCGCGCCAGAGGTGATCACGGAAGAACAGCCAGCCCTCATCCCCCGGGGGGACCGCCGAATACCGGGCCTGCGTTTCGAACGCCGCCGGCTCGGCCACGACACCGGGCATCAGGACCAGCCGGAATTCGACACGGAACCGATACCGGGCCTCCATTACCGCGTGTCGTCGAAGAGCTCGGCCATCTCGATGTCCATGTCGGTGATCCCGCCCTCCTCGTGTGAGGTGAGCCTGATCTCGACCGTCTTGTATCCGATGACCATCTCGGGGTGATGCCAGTTTTCCTCGGCGATCTCGGCGCATTCCGCGGCGAAGTCGACGCCCGCCAGGTAATCGTCGAACTCGTAGATCCTGACGATTTCGTCGTCAGTCCGCTCCCATTGTGGTGGGAGCGCGTCCTCGATCTGTTCGTCCGAGAGGAGTTCGGCCATGACCAGTGTATGGCTCGCCTCCCGAATAAAGCCACCTCAGTCGCTGGTTACGCCCGTAACGCGAAAGCCCGCCTCGCGTACCGACTCGACGATCGACTCCTGGTCGAGGTTGGCTTCGTAATACATGACGAGGTCGAAGGTCCCCTCCCGGAGGAGCTGTTGGCATTCCCAGACGAACTCGTCGCCGTCGAGCGTGAGGCCCTGGTGTTGATTGAGGCCGAACCGCGTGTCGTCGTTCCCGGAGTAGACGTAGGTATTGTCGGCCTCGCCGGCGTGGGCGGCGACGATGTCGCCGATCTCGATGGTTGCCGCGTGGAGCGCCGCCTCGTCATCCCCTTCGAAATCCGTGTGGACGACGATCCCGTTGAGCTCGATCTCGCCCGGTTCCAGCAGGGCCTGTGTCCGCTTGACGAGATCCTGGTCGACGGTTTCCATTGTCGGAGGTACCCCGCCTCGGCGTATACCTCTCACGGTCCGCCACACGACAAAAAACACATATACCTCCCCCCGTCGAAACTCAACTGATGCTGGACTGGGTGCGCCGACGAGCGCTGCGCGGATACGAACGCCTCCTCGAACGCGAACTCGACGGCGCCCCGACGCACGTCGCGATTATCCAGGACGGCAACCGCCGGTACGCCCGGAAACAGGGGAACGACGCTCCCAAGGGCCACCGAGCAGGGGCCGATACGACCGAGCAGGTGCTCGATTGGTGTGACGAACTCGGTGTCGAGGAGCTCACCCTCTATGCGTTCTCCACCGAGAACTTCAACCGGGATCCCGAGGAACGGGAGGCGCTGTTCGACCTGCTCGAGGAGAAACTCTACGAGTTCGCCGATGCCGACCGTGTTCACGACTCGGAGGTCTGCATCCACGCGATCGGTGCCATCGACCGGCTCCCCAAACGGGTCCAGGAGGCCGTCGAGTACGCGGAACGTCGCACCCGCGGCTACGACCGATTCCGCCTCAACATCGCGCTGGCCTACGGCGGCCGCACCGAACTCCTCGGCGCCGCCCGCGACGTGGCCAGGGCGGTCGGGGCCGGGGATATCGACCCGTCGGCAGTCGACGTCGCCACGATCGAAAACCGGCTGGCCGTCGTTCTCGAAGGTGGACTTCCTCCGGGCCATCCGGACCTACGAGTCGCGGGCGGACTCCTGGCGGCAAACACGGGCGAACCGCGCGGTTGCGCTCGTCCGCGCGGTCGCGAGCGCCGAGCTCGACGAGGCACGCGAGGTCGCCGCCAGGCTCCGTGATACGCTCCCGAGCGGCGAGCAGGAAATGGTGGATGAGCTGGAAACCCCCGAACCCGAACCCGCCGATTAGCGGCCGAACCGCCGCTGCCGGCGTTTGAAGGAGAGCAGCGCCCGAAGGTAGTCCCGTCGGCGGAAGTCCCGCCAGTTGACGTCCGTGAAGTACAACTCCGAATAGACCGACTGCCAGATCATGAAATCGGAGAGCCGTTCGGCCCCCGTTTTGAGGACCAGGTCGGGTTCGACCGGGAACACGAGACGTTGCTCGATGTCCCCCTCGTCGATCGACTCCGGATCGAGCTCGCCGGCTTCAACCTCCCGTGCGAGGGCTCGAACCGCACCAGCGAACTCGTGTTTCCCGCCGAGGCCGATACTGACCCGGATGGGGGCGTCGGCCCGTTCGGTGTCGTTGGGGCCCCTGACGGCGAGGGGTCGTGGGGCGTCGACCGCCGCTAACTGGCGTTCGAGCGTGTCGACCACCGCCTCGTCGAGGACACTGACATAGACGGCTACCTGTTCGGCGGCGAACTCGAAGGCCCAGTTCAAGAACGCCTCGAGCGTCTCGTACGCGCCCTGTTCGAGCAGATCGCGCTCGGTGATCACCAGTGCGACCGTCGCCGGGGGGTCGCCGGGATGCCGGCGGATCCGGAAGGCGAGGTATCGGTCGTAGAGGCCCACGTCCGCGAGTGGAACCCCACCGGTGCTAAGCGTGGCGAATCACGCCCCCAGAAACGGCGGAGACGGAAGGGGTAAGTAGGCCTCGGGGGTACGGCCGGGCGTGCAGCCGAGCGTTCGGCGGGCGATGGCCTTCGCGGGCGTGGCGACGCTCGCCCTCGCGGCCCCGGTGGCGGGCGCCCTGGCCGCGGTCCCGTTCGCACTTATCGCCGTGGCCGGGCGGTTGGTATCGGAGGGGCCGGTGTTCCACCTGTTCGCGAGACCGGGGGATCACCAGGCCGGTGAACTCCGGGGGTTGGTCGGCTTCTCGCTCGCGGCCACCGGCCTTGCGCTGTTGGCCTCGCTCACCGGCCTGTCGGCCGGCGCCTTTGCCGCCGCCGTCCTGTTGTTGGCCTACGGGAACCTTGTGGAGCGTGCCGTCTGCGAGCGGAACGAGACCGCGATCCGGCGCGTCACGGCCTTCAGCCTCGGCGGCGCGTTCGTCGCGATCATCGGCCAGGTCGCGGTGGCCGCCATCGCGGCCCTTTCGATCCAGCCGGCCACGGCGGTCTTCCTCGGGGTGAGCGGCGGGTTGGTCGGGGCGCTCCTCCGCGAGGTGTTCCCGGGTCGTGACGACCCGTTCGTCATGGTGGCAGTCGCCGTGATCCTCTGGATCTTTGCGGCGATCGACATCCAGATCGGCCCGGGCCAGCTGGCGCTGGCCGTTGCCATCGCGAGCGGCTTCGGCTATACCTCGTGGTACCTCGGCACGGCCTCCGTCACCGGTATGCTCACGGGCGTCATCGTCGGGCTCCTGACGATCGTCCTCGGTGGGTACGGCTGGTTCGCGATCCTGATCGCATTCTTCGGCCTGGGCGGGCTCGCTTCGAAGTTCCGCTACGATGAAAAGGCCGACCGGGGGGTGGCCGAACCGAACAAGGGCGCCCGTGGCGGACGGAACGTGCTCGGGAACGCCGCGGTCGCCCTGATCGCGGTCGTGGCGTTCGCCGCCAGTGACCGGCTCGGCCTCGAGGCTGCCATCTTTCTCTATGCGTTCGCCGGCAGCGTCGCGACGGCGATGAGCGATACGTTCTCCTCGGAGATCGGCGTTCTCTTCGACGAGCCACGCCTCATCACTACCTTTCAACCGGTGAAGACCGGGACCGACGGCGGGGTCACCCTCGAGGGGAGTATCGCGGGGCTCGGCGGGGCCTCGGCCGTCGCCGTGCTGGCCATCCCGGCGTTGAACGTTCCCATCACGGGGGCGGCGGTTATAATGGTCGCCGGGTTCATCGGCATGTTCGTCGACAGCGTCCTCGGCGCCGCCCTCGAGGGGCGATGGGTCGGCAATCAGGGTGTCAACTTCTTCGCGACCCTGGCCGGTGCCCTCGTCGGAACGATCGGCGTCGTCGTGGGGTGAGAAGGCTCAGGCAGGAATCTCGTCGAGCGTCCGAAGCCGGACGCTCGTCGGGCGTTTCGTGAACTCCCCGAGCTCCCGGGCGACGACCTGGTCGACACCGCGTTGGGCGGCGATATCCAGGATTCGCTGGGTAGCGGTCCCATCCAGGATAACGGCCCTGGGGACCGTGTCGGCAGTTTCGACCGCCTCGAAGGTCTCCTCAACCGGTGCCTCGACGAGCAGCTCGAAGTCGTCGCCGATCAGCCGGACCGTTCCCGAGTCCAGCACGGCGTCGACGTGGCCCTGGAGGGTGTCGGGCTCCGTGGCGGGCTCGGTATCTGTCGCGTCGGCATCGGGGGCCGCGGCGGGCTCGGTCGATTCGATCGACTCGGCGAGTTCAACCGACGGCGCCGGTTGCGTGCTGCCGTCGGTGGCGGCGGTCGCCTCCTCCGGCTCGCTCATGTAGACCTCGAAGGGCACCTTTTCCCGGAGGGCTCGGTGGACTTCGTGGCGGTTTAGGGTCTCGACCGAGCGGCCCTCGGGGGCGACCGCGACGTAATCTACCTCACCTACCTGATCGAGCTCGCGGAGGATGAGGTCGCCGCCGCGGTCGCCG